>JAZGFO010000166.1:0-36484 GCA_036479655.1 Saprospiraceae bacterium | reverse complement strand
GCGTTCATGTTTTTGCCTTGATGCAAAAAACGAACCAAAAAAAATCAAGGCTTGTATAATTTCTTAACGTATATTTTTAATCAAATTGAGAAACATATTGAAACTCGCATTTAAGCTTTTTTATATTATCAACTAATTCATTCCTCAAATAGATTTCTCCAGCAAATTACAATTTCGGTTTGCTCATACACCAATCTGTTTTTATCTTAATTTAATCAAAAATATACTAAAATTATAAATGCCAAAATGAGTGTAGTGGTTAATAAATTGAGTAGTGTAAATGTAATTTTGAATCTTTGTCAACACCTAAAAGCGGGACGCCCGAGCGAAAACGTGGGTGTGGGAGCGGAATTGCAGCATAGCATTTTTTCGGACTATATTTTTTCGTTTCGATTTTTTATCAATAAAAAGGCTCACAACACTCGCTAATGCGATTTCTTCATTAGAGCACTGCTACCCTATCCCCATCTCAGCCATAATATCAGCTGTACTGATTTTCGGTATTGGAACTCTGCCATCATCATCAAGATCAATTACATCTTTAGGTTCATCTTCATCAATTTCATCGATCTCTATTTTTAGATTATTAATGATAAATACTTGCCTATCTGGAGTATTTTTGCCCATATAATAGCTGAGTACATCTTCGATACTTGTGCTTTCTTGTAAGAATACTTGCTCTAATCTAATGTCTTCTCCTATAAACCCTCCAAACTCATCTGGAGAAATCTCTCCCAGCCCTTTAAATCTTGTTATTTCTGGTTTACCTCTGAGTGCTTTAATTGCAGCTTTTTTCTCTGATGTATCATAACAATAAAAAGTTTTTCGTTTATCTCTTACTCTAAATAAGGGAGTGTTAAGAATATATAAGTGTCCTTGTCTTACTAAATCTGGAAAAAACTGTAAAAAGAAAGTCAACAATAACAATCTAATGTGCATTCCATCAACATCGGCATCAGTTGCGATTATTACTTGGTTATACCTTAAGTTTTCGATACCATCCTCTATATCCAATGCATGCTGTAGCAGATTTAATTCTTCATTCTGATAGACAACTTTTTTGCTTAATCCAAAACAGTTTAGTGGTTTACCTCTGAGACTAAATACTGCTTGTTTTTGAACATCTCGAGCCTTAGTAATCGAGCCACTCGCTGAGTCTCCCTCTGTAATAAATATTGATGTTCCAAGCCTGTCTTGTTCTTCAACTTTCTTGGCACTATCTGTAAAATGTAGTCTACAATCTCTCAATTTCTTATTGTGAATATTAGCTTTTTTTGCTCTTTGGTTCGCCAGTTTTTTAATCCCAGCAATTTCTTTACGTTCCCTTTCTGATTGTTGAATCCGCTTAAGAATGGCATCAGCGACTTCTTTGTTTTTATGTAGATAATTCTCAAGATTATTCTTAACAAAATCTAAAATAAAAGCTTTTACGGATGGACCTTCAGGGCCAATATTTAAAGACCCAAGCTTAGTCTTTGTCTGTGACTCAAAAACGGGTTCTTCTATTCTTACTGACACTGCACCAATGATAGAAGTATGTACATCTTTGGTGTCAAAACTTTTGCCATAGAAATCTCTAATTGTCTTTACAATAGCTTCTCTAAATGCCTGTAAATGAGTACCTCCTTGGGTGGTATTCTGTCCATTGACAAATGAGTAATACTCTTCTCCGTATTGCTGCCCATGTGTAAGTGCAAACTCGATATCTTCTCCAATCAAATGGATAATAGGATATCTCAAGTTCTCTGGATTTGTTTTTTTCTGTAAGAGATCAAGCAGACCATTTTTAGAATATATAGTCTTATTGTTAAAAATAATTCTTAAACCAGCATTTAGATAAGCATAATTCCATAATTGATTTTCAATATAATCAGACCTGAAATTATAATTTTTAAATATTGAAATATCGGGTTCAAACTCAACTAAAGTACCATTTTCATCTGATGCTTTTATTATTTTTGATTCTTGTAATAGTATACCTTTGTTAAACTCAGCAATTTTTGTCTTTCCTTCTCTAAATGCTTGCACTTTAAAATAATCGGACAATGCATTGACGGCTTTGGTACCAACACCATTCAAACCAACAGATTTTTTAAACGCTTTAGAGTCGTACTTACCACCGGTATTAATCTTAGAGACACAATCAACTACCTTTCCCAATGGGATACCCCTACCATAATCTCTAACAATTACTCTCCCTTCAGATATCTTGAGTTCAATTTTTTTTCCATATCCCATTACATACTCATCAATACAGTTGTCTATTACCTCTTTGATCAATATATAAATACCATCATCAACATGAGATCCATCACCTAACTTACCGATGTACATTCCAGGACGTAATCTTATGTGCTCCTTCCAATCTAAGGATTTAATATTATCCTCATTATATTTAACTTCTTCCATCTTATCTGTTGTTACTAATTACGTAAAAGTATAAAACATATTATAATTAACAATAATTTGTAGTAGAGTATTTTAAAAATGCTTACTCTAATCACTTTTAGTGTTTGGCTTTTACTTATATTTGCCATACATGATTAAGCAAAATACAATAGAAAAAATAATCTCGACTGTAAAAATAGAAGAAGTCGTTGGAGAATTTGTAACCCTCAAACGTAGGGGTGTCAACATGTTAGGGCTGTGTCCATTCCATGACGAAAAAACACCTTCATTTACAGTCTCTCCTGCAAAAAACATTTATAAATGTTTTGGTTGTGGTAAAGGTGGAGACCCTATACGTTTTGTGATGGATCATGAGGCAATGAACTACCCAGAATCCTTGAGATACTTAGCATCAAAGTATAATATCGATATAGAAGAGACCGAAAATACAGCAGAACAAAAAGCTATAAAAGAGCTCAACGATTCTTACTTTATTATTAATGAATATGCACAAAACTATTTTAACAATCAGCTATTCAATACAGATGAAGGCAAATCAGTTGGTCTCAGTTATTACAAAGAAAGAGGCTATAATGAAGCAATAATAAAAAAATTCCAATTAGGGTACACTTCTAACCAAAGAGATGATTTTACACAATCTGCTATTGTAAAAAGATACAATATAGATTTTTTGAAATCATTAGGATTGACTTCAAAGATGGGTTTTGATTTTTTTAGAAGCCGAGTAATGTTTACCATTCACAACCTAAGTGGTAAAGTTATCGCATTTGCAGGTAGAACGCTTTCTACTGACAAAAAAACTCCAAAATACATTAACAGTCCAGAAACGGTCATCTATACAAAACGAAAGGTTTTATATGGAATGTATTTTGCCAAACAATCAATTAGACAACATGATGAATGTGTAATGGTTGAAGGATATACAGACGTAATAACGCTCCATCAATATGGGGTTGAGAATGTCGTTGCATCTTCTGGAACTTCCCTTACTATAGAGCAAATAAATCTTGTTCGTCGATTCACACAAAACATTAAAATCATTTATGATGGTGATGCCGCAGGAATCAAAGCTGCTTTAAGAGGGTTGGACTTAGTACTGGAACAAGATATGAATGTAAAGTTGGTCTTACTTCCAGAAGGTGAAGATCCTGATTCATTTATGAAATCTAAAGGCATTGAGGGTTTTAGAGCTTATTTGGTTGAGCATGAAGAAGATTTTGTGTTATTCAAGACTAACTTATTGCTCAAGGAAGCAGGTGATGACCCAATCAAAAAAAGTATTGTACTCAAGGATATTGTACAGTCAATAGCCAAGATTCCTGATATGATAAAAAGACAGCTCTACATACAAAAATGTAGTGCTATGATGGGTATTGCTGAGCGGATCATTATTACTGAGATCAATAAGGTAATCAAAGCAGATAGAAAACAAAAACAAGCAGTATACGACAGAGAAAGAGCTAAACAAGCAGGAAGAGAAGAAGATCAGATCTCTACTGCTCCTCAAGAACGGGGTTATCAAAATGAGCCTACCTTACTGACTGGCGATGATTTTCAAGAAAAAGATCTGTTGAGGGTATTGATAAGTCATGGAAATTTAGCATTTAATGACGAGTCAAATGATACTGTAGCAGTATTTATTATAGATATGATAAGAGACCAAATAGATAAAATAGATAATGCACTTTATCGAGAAATGTTTTCAATAATAATTGATCAAGTAGATAAAGATGGCAAAATAAATACTAATTATTTCATTAACAATGACAATGAAACAATGAGAAATCAATGCATAGATTTCCTTTCATCGCCTTATTCTTATGCAAGTTGGGAAAACAAAGGACTCTTGCTTCAAACCCAAAAAGATCCAGAACACAATCAAGAAATGGATGCTGTTCAATCCTTACGAAGATTCTTATTAAGGAAATCTGAAAAAGAAATAAAACTCCTAGAATTAAAAATAATTGAGTTTTCTAATCAACCTAAAACTGAATCTCAAGAAAAAACGCTCTCAACATATATAAAAGCATATAAAATGGCTCAGTCACAAAGATCAGAATTAGCAAGTAAAATGGGTAGCGTGTTTTTGAAATAAATAAATTTGATCAGTTTTTCATATTGTCTTTATAAATATTCTTCCAAAAAAAGACGTTCGACATACAATATTCGAGTCACCTTGTAATTATTTGTCTTGAGTGTCAGCTACTTTATCGGTAGCATTGTCGATGTACTGTCTCTGTCAATAATTCCAATACAACTTTTGACTGAATTTTCTTAAGAGCACTACCCTGCTCTTGTTAATTAAATAATATTTTTTTTAATTAATATCATGACCACTTTTTGAGAGGAACATCGCAGTTAAGCTAATTTTTTATACATTTGCTGTCAAATAATAACAATACAAATGACAATTCATAAAGAAGGGACAGCTACATTAGTTATATCACTATTATTTTTCGCAATTCTAAACTGGCTAATTGCCTCATATTCTCCTCCACTCTATTCATTTGTATTGGGGGTAAGTATAGTTCTTTATTTGTTCTTAATTAGTTTTTTTAGAAACCCCAACAGGTCAATATCTGCAACAAATGACAACATTGTTTTGGCACCTTGTGATGGTAAAATAGTGGTGATTGAAGAAACTACTGAAGTGGAGTACCTACAAGAAAAGTGTATACAAGTTTCAATTTTTATGTCTCCATTAAATGTCCATGTAAATAGACATGCAGTAAACGGAACGATTGAATTTTATAAATATCATGCAGGAAAATACCTTGCTGCTTGGAATCCAAAAGCAAGTACCGAAAATGAACGTACAACTACTGTCTATACTACTACAAACGGAAAAATATTAGTCCGGCAAATAGCTGGAGCATTAGCAAGAAGAATTGTCTGCTATGCTCAAAAAGGGCAAAAAGCGATCCAAGGTGAAGAACTTGGATTTATAAAATTAGGTTCAAGGATGGATCTGTATTTACCGATAGGTACTAAGATAAATGTAAAAATTGGTGATGTCGTAAAAGGTAATATTAATACAATAGCAACATTCAAATAATTACTTTAGAAAAGAAGTCACCAATGATTTGTGATCACAATCCAGATTAATGTCATTGATAATTACTCTGAATGTGCCAGCAGTAGTTTCATTAATCAATTTACATCTTTTTTTATTTTTACTTGAGTTGATTCTTATTTCTCCTATTAATGTATCGCCAACTTCAAATGAAGTTTGATTTAGCATAAATTTTGTCTTATTTATTTTACTTTGAGGAGCATTTTCTACAATTGTAGTTCCATCATACTTTGTTTTTTCTCTTCTATATGCTCCCCAATGTATTACTTCCACTACAAAATCACTTTCAAAAATTTTGACTTTGATTAATTTATTTCGAGATAGACTCTTTCGAGGATTATGAGTATCAAAAATTAAAAATAAAGTATCTTTATCCAGATAAGCTTTACAAGCTTCAAATCTAAAATACTGTCTATCACATCTACTAGGTAATTGACGCTCCATCACCACTTCACTAATAACAAAAGCTTTTGATAGTGCACATTGCTGATTAACTCCTATGTCTTTCAATTTTTGGTATAGTGTAATGTCTATCGGCAAATCAACTTTACTCACTTTACTCGCAAAATAATCATCTAAATCCGAAGTTATTCTACAAGACTGTGAATTACTTTCCCAGCTATTAGTCGTACCGCAAGCTAAGCCAAAAACCGAAAATATTATAAAAATCAATGTCTTATCCATGATAACACTTTACCAATAAGACCCTAAAACATAGTGATACGCTGCCTAAGTGGTAATATCTACTAATAAGTATAAAGAAGGTATAACCTTTCAAAAATGTTACTAGAAGTATATTATTCGTCCAACAACAAGCAATAAATGAATCATTACGCCAATATCAATTCTATTTGTATCGATATAAACCACTTGTTTCAATCTACTTTTTTTTGCCAAATAGATCCCTATTGCCATTTCCTAATATTGGTTGAGGACGTGGTGCCGTCTCAGATACTTGATCATATATTTTTTCGATATAATCAAAATATTTACCGTTCCATTTATATCCTACATAACTACCATCTGGCAACATAGAAACGCCTTTGTTATTTCCAATTCCTATTCTTGCAATAAGATGATCAAAAATAATCATTTTAAGATCTGGATTATAATTTAGGCTTATATTGGCATCAGAAGAATAATCTAAAATAAGTCTATTAATTATGACATCACGTTTTCCTTCTTTTGACTCTTTAAATATATCTTTACCAAATACGGGAGAGTTTCCTTCGAAGTAGAGTACGTCTGCTATTTTTCGGTGCTCTGCTACAGTATGCCCATCGTAACCAAACAATATATAATACACTGCACCATCATTATCAACTTCCAAAATATTGTAATATAGCGCTCCTAACCATTCATTCTCAGAAAAAACTTCATATTCTAAATCCTCCGCCACTTTAGTATTTAATAATTGTATTATATTATTTCCTTTTAAAATATAGCCAAAATATTCAAAATTCCCTTTTTCTTTTTCTAACTGCCAAGTAATAAGTTTAAATGTAGCGTCTTTAGGTGACTTGACAGAAAGCCATTGAATATTATTCAGATCTTCCTCATTGAATGAAGGGCTATTTATCCACTCTGAAAATAGTACGGAAAATTTTTCTTGAGCAACTGCCCTTGATTCTACAAGTCCTGCATTGGCCATTACATCAGCATAAAACTGGATGTCACTTAATACTTTATTACTCGTTACTTGTGCATTCAAGCCCGTAACAAAAAAGATTGCAATTAATATAAGTTGTACTTTTCTCATTATTATAGTTTGTGGTCAGTCAATATAACGGTCTAATACTAATAATAATTCTATTACAAATGTTAATTAATACTAAAAAAGCCGTCCTTGGATTACAAGAACAGCTTTAATTGGTTGGTTTTAACAGTTGCAATTAAGCAACAACATATAATAAGCAATTACCATACCAAAATAGCCCATCAATAAAAACAAACTTATTATTGTGTATATAATTCTCCATACCACTTTCTCAAGTAAAAAGAAGGGCAATCAAGTAATATAGAAGAATATCATAAAAATCATGACATCCCTAAAAGTCCTTTATAATGATACCGTTCTTTATTCTTGGCTCAAACCAAGTACTTTTAGGCGGGAGTGTTTTATCGTTGTCAGCAATTATTTTAATGTCACTATAGTTGATAGGGAACAAACAAAATCCAACTCTAGTTTCCTTTTTAGCCACAAGGTTCTCCATTCCTTCTGGGCCAGCGACACCATCCAAATAATGAATTCTTATGTCTTCTCTTGCATTTTCAATCCCCAAAATTGCTTTCAGTACATATTCATTAAGAATGAATGTATCAAACAGTACTACTTCATCACTATGGTTTGCCAAAATAGAAGGTTTTATTCTTAGACGATACCACTCTCCGTACATCACCATTGTCATTTCATGCTTTTGTTTAGGACGTTTTGCCCTTTTGATTGGCTTTATTTTAAAATATTGTGAAAGGCTTGCCATAAACTGTAAAGGAGAATGATTCTGAAAAACATCAATACACCTATTATAATCGTAAACAGCTAATTCGTCCCACGAAAAATAAATAGACAATACGTTATCTAACTTTGCTCCTAATTGGTCATTACTCTTATTTGCTGTATGAAGTAATATAGATGTCTTCACTCGATGGTGCCCATCTGCAATATAGCAATGTGGTACTTTGTTTTTAAAATATTGAGAAACTACATTTACTACATCACCATCAGTGACCTGCCATATTGTATGCACTTCTTGATTGGTATCAAAGTTTATTTCAAAAAAAGGATTTTCTGTACTTATTATTTTATTTATAAATGCATCAATCTCAATCACATTATCATATGCTAGAAGAACAGGTTTGACCATTGCTTTATTTTGCAACATCAGGTTCATCATTATTTGTTCTTTTGCCGCTAAAGTATTCTCATGTTTTAATACTTTACCATTGATAAAGTCCCCTATTTCTGTAGATGTTATTATACCTTTATGCACTCTATTTTCAGTTTTTAGCTGATATACATAGATAGATTCCTGAGATGATTTCCTAAAGAAACCACTATTATTATATTCTACATACTTAGACTTCAATGACTTAAAAAACAACTCTGGAGAAGTGACTAAATCTAAGTTAGGATAAATCGCTTGAAAAGGAACAAGATTCATAACAAGAAAGAATTTATTATTTTCAGGTAAAGGTATTAATTAATTATTTGGTTGGAGTTCTAATTTTCTATTTTTGAATAATAGTTTAATTGATAGCTAATTCTGAATACAAAAACTTGTCGTATTTTATAATGGCAAATTCATACTATTAGTTAATGCTCATATCTATCTTTGTTTAACTATCTTATAAGTACGCAATGAACTTGACAATTTATGTCGGACAGATAAAAAATACAATCCACTTTCCAATGATGACAAATCTATAGTTAAAGGACTATTAGTTCCTAAAAAATTTGAAACCAAATTACCAATAGGATCTAATAATTTAATATTACAATTATTAAAATCACCATCAATAGTAATCTTGTTCTCAAATGGATTAGGATAAATATTAATAATTTTATCATCAGTTATTGATTCATTAGTCAATGTAAAACTCGGGACTTTTGATTTTTGAAAACCTGATCCCGGTGAACCTACAAAAACAATTGGATCGATAGTATTATCAATCGCTATTGCCAAAGCAAAAGGATAAGCCATATCATGGTTATGTTGCGACCAAGTCTGTCCGCCATCGTCAGAAAACCAAATCCCATTAGAATTAACATCATACCCACCTGCATCAAAGGCACTAGAAGAAGTAGCATAAAGCATATTAGATTCCCTAGGAACAATTGCTACTTTTCTCATATAATCGTCTGTCAAAATCTTAATCCAATTATTTCCTTTATCAATACTTTTATATAGTCCTTTATTGTTGCCAAGAACTGTCACATATATCCAGTTTTCATTATTTGGGTCAGTTTTTATATCAAAAACACCATCATATTCACGATCCCAAAATCCGATTCCAGAGCTTGCCTTCATTTGTGGATGGCTGATGTCCATCCAATTGGCTCCGCCATCAGAAGAGCGCCATAATCCATTTTCTCCTCCAGAATAAATCAAATTATCATTAATATAATCAACAGCCGTAAATCGAAAACCTTCACCATTCAATACGCTTGTCCAACTTGCACCATCATTGGAGCTTTTGTAAACATCTCCTAAAGCGGTTACATACAATACACGAGCGTCTATTGGGCTGTTTTCGTCTATCGAAAGTCCCATAATTTCTTCAATTGGAAGTCCAGAATCTGAAAGCGTCCAATTGGTTTTATCTCCTGTATTAGTGTTTTTCAATAAATGAGTTGGAGATTCCCCACTTTGGTTTCCCGATTGAGTAGCCCATACTACATTGCTACGATCAGGGTCGGTAACTACGGTAGAGCAATTGCCCCCATTTCCTTGCCAGTTTCCACTATAAGATTCATCATTACAACTTTGCCAACTTACTCCACTATCTAAACTTCTCCAAAGTCCAATATCAAAATAAGCCGTAAATATAATATCAGGATTGGCTTTGCTAATAGAAACATCCATCATATTTACATTATCAAAACCACGACTTTTCCACTGATTTGGAGCTATTTCATCGGTAAAAATATTATTGAAATTTTTACCATTATCAGTAGTTTTGAATATCCATTGATAATTAACCCAAAAATAATTGTTAGAATTAGATAAATCCTCCCCTAGTGTTTTACATATCCCATTATAACTGGAGCTGTAACAATGAAAAAGATCATTATTAAAAAATATATCCCAATCATTGACATCTCCTGTCTTTGTAAAAGAATTTCCATTATTGGTAGAAGTCCATGTGCCAGAAGAAGCAATCCAAGGAAAAGGCTCTCTTGGATCAATCAATCTTATCGTAGAAGGATTTTCAGTATCAACCCATATGATACCTGACTGGTTATATATTGGGATTCCCCAACTAGCACCTCCATCATTACTTTTATATAGATCACCGTCAAGATCTGTCCAGTAATATGGTTCACTACAATCAGCATTCATAGTGGTAATATAGATATCATCAGGATTAGAAGGGTCAATAGCAAGATCTAATATTTCTGGCAAAGTATTGGTCAAATGTGTCCAAGTAACACCACTATCACTACTTCTAAAAACAGCTGCAGGTCCACAAGCAAAACGCCCTAATCCTGTCAAAATATAAACAATATTAGCATCGTCAGGATTGACAACAATTTTTAAAATTCTAATTCCATTAGGAAGATTAGTACTTGACTGTATCCAAGACTGTCCATTATCTTGAGTCCTATATATAACACCATTATTGGAGTTATATGTTGGATGAGAAGAAGCATATCCAATATTAGCTTCATTAGTCCCAAATTCTATATCCGTAATATACCCACCTTCTAATGTATGCGTAACCGAATTGCCGCCATCTGAAGATCGGAATATACCATTTTCGGTTCCAATAAAAAGCATATCACCATCAGTCCGATGAAATCCTATTCCAGAAACATGGGTTTCTGTCAATCCCCTATTGGCACCTATAATATCCCAACTTAGCCCTCCATCTGTGCTTCTATACGTACCACTCAAATCACTCCCAGCAATAATAATCCCTGATGCACTCGCCCCTACAGTGCTATATGCTCCACCACCACCGGGGTTGGTACGTTGCCATGTGTGCACTTGACAAATTAAATTATTTGAAATAACTAAAACTAAAAATCCAATTATTAAATATCTCATAGTTAATAAAATTTAACTGAATATACAATTTAGAAATATTAGTGAGACATTGCATCATGTAACTACACCAAACTAAAGACAAAATCTAAGTTAAAAAATTCCTTTGAAAACTACACTTAGCGAAACCAAATTTATAGAGAAATCAAATTACCATAAAGTACAAAGTATAATATAATAAACGATTTTTCGTTAGTTAATTACACAAAAAATATAAGTATATCGTATATCTACAATTTGTTTAATATTTAAAAATAGATATGTTTTATATCAAAGAGTTAATCTTAAGTTTCATTGCTAGCGTTATAATTTTCACAAATGCTTATTCACAGCGTGCAAGTGATAATTTTTATTTTAATAGTTTTAAGACAAAAAACTACTACTTTGGATTTGCAATAGGCACTAATCAGAAAGGTTACAATCTAAATCATTCCAAACACTTTATTGGAAATGACCAAATTCGTATAGCCGAACCGATAACAGGAGTTGGATTCAATCTAAAACTTATCACAAATATTAAGTTAGGAAATAATTTTGATTTTCGGTTCTTGCCAGGTTTTGCATATAGTGAATATCAATTTGAACTTACAGAGGGTACTTCTTCAAACATTAGCCAAATTAAGGCTCAACCATTTTATCTAGAACTTCCATTTTTAGTAAGATATAAATCACAACCTTATAAAGACAAAAGATTTTTTGTAATTGCTGGATTAAAATATGGTTTTGATGTAGCAGGAAAAAGCAATACAAAAGAACCAAATTTACGTTTTTCTCCTCATGATTTTCAGTGGGAAGTAGGACTAGGTATTCAATTTTTCTATCCCTATTTTATTTTTGCTCCAGAAATTAAATTTTCAAGAGGACTTAATAATAGTTTAATCTATGATAATGCATCTAATGAGATACGCATATTAGAAAACATATTCTCTCATGTAATAGAATTGTCCCTAAATTTTGAAGGGTAAATAAGATGTCGTTTCTAGTTTTGTCTGACTGATTTTTTATCCGTTTTTTGTATCAAGACAAAAACATGAACGCCCGAACGGCGAGTGGAAATTAAAGTAAAAAAAATCAATATAAAATCTTATATCAAATCAAATAAATTTTTCACCCCTATTTTCCTATCAATAGTAAATGCTTCTGCAAAATCAACATTTATTTCTCTCCCATAAGTTTGATTTTTAGATCGAATAAATTGTAAGAAATCTTCCCCAGAAATAGGGGTTTTGGGTTCTTTTGAGTTAGGATCAAAAAACTGAGATTTAAAAGACATTATACATTCAATTTTTTTATCTATATAATCAGATATATCGACTACAAAATCAGACTTTATATCTCTATCTTGCACATAATGATAGAGTACTTTTGGTCGCCATGGCAGTAAATCATCTCCATCATCATTTACTTGAACAACTTTCTTCAATCCTGAATAAAAACAAGTGTCCGATACTAATTTTGCCGCTCTCCCATGGTCGGGATGTCTATCAGCAACTGCATTTGCAAGAATAACATCTGGGCGATAAGTACGAATCACCTTTGAAATTTTTAGTATGTTTTCTTTATTATGTTCAAAAAAGCCATCTGCAATTCCAAGATTTTCTCTTATAATTGCTCCCATCAACTTTCGGCTGTTTTCCGCTTCTTCTAACCTTATTTTTGCAGAACCTCTTGTACCCATTTCTCCTTGAGTCAAATCCAGTATTCCTACTTTGTAGCCATTGTCTATATGTCTTAATAATGTCCCCGCACAGCTCAATTCTACGTCATCGGGGTGTACTCCAATTGCTAAGATATCTAATTTCATAGTAATAATTTATATCTAATTATAAGTTCTTAATTGCTACTTTATAATACTTTTCAATACGATTAGCTACAATTTCGGGTGCGTCTATGCCTCTCAATATTTTATCAGCTTTATAATAGTATTTTTTCCGTTCTTTTAATTTTGAATCAATAAAAGTATAAAGATCAGTTGACTCTTTTTGTTGCAACAATGGACGTAAAATATCATTTTTTAATCTCTGGACTAAAGCATCACGACCAACATTGAGATAAATAGATAACAAAGATTGATTAATAATCCTATCCATATTATTATAAAAGCAAGGTGCTCCTCCACCAGTAGATATAACGGTAGACACCTTACATTTAAGACAAGTGTTGAGTGTATCTCGTTCAATTTTTCTAAAGTATGACTCTCCTTTTTGTTTAAAAATCTCAGTAATTGTTGCTTTCTCATTAACCTCTATTAATGCATCAACATCAACAAACGGCATCGTCATTTTTTTAGACACAAGTTTGCCTACTGTAGATTTCCCACATCCCATAAATCCGATTAAAACAATATGTTGTCCGATAACTTATAATCTTTGATAACAAAAAGTATATTTGTGCAATAAACAAAAAAACTTAAAACTATGTTATATTTTTCATTACAATCTACAGCTCCAGGAGGATTTGCTAGTCAACTTCCATTTTTAGCAATAATGATTGCTATTATATACTTTTTCTTTATTAGACCACAAACTAAAAAGCAAAAAGAACAAAATGAATTTCTTAAAAGCCTTGAAAAAGGGAAAGAAGTAGTAACAAGTAGTGGTATTATCGGAAAGATAAGCAAAATCAATGATAAAGAGGTAACACTTCAAGTAGGTGAAAAAAACTTTATTAGAATGACTATAGGTTCGATTTCTCGTGATTTCACAGAATCATTCAACGAAGTAAAATAGTACGCTTTTCATTTTATTAAAAAAAGTGTATTTTAATAGCTCAATTTATGTTCTGTTGTCAAATATATTGTACAATATATAATGATATGGAATTAAAATGTGGCACTAGAATTAGTGTTCTTCACTATAAATAAGCAGGTAAAAAAAATCATAATCTAAATAGATAATCGTTACACAAAGGTTTATTATTTCTTATACAATACTAACAATATGGCATTATCAGGTAAAAAAAATTTTGAAACTCCAATTGCTCGCATAGAACCAAAAGCACTTACCGCTCATGGTGACACAAGAATAGATAACTACTATTGGATGAAATTATCTGATGAGCAAAAATTGGCAAAAAAGCCAGATACAATTACTTCAGAAGTTGTAAAGTATCTTAATCAAGAAAACGACTATCGAAAAAACATGATGTCTCATCTTGACAACTTTACTGATAAGTTATTCGAAGAGATAAAGGGTAGAATTAAACAAGACGACACTTCTGTTCCTTATATATCAAATAGCTATTACTATATCACAAGATATGAGTCGGGCGGAGAATACCCTATCTACACTAGAAAAAAAGAAAACCTTGACAATGTAGAAGAAATACTACTTGATGTCAATCAGATGGCAAAAGGATATGATTATTACAATATATCTGCAAGAACAATAAGTACAAATAATAATATTTTAGCTTATGGGGAAGATACGTTGAGTAGACGGAAATACACATTAAAATTTAAAAATCTTACCACAGGAAAATTATACAGTGACGAGATAAAAAACTCCACAGGAACTGCTGTATGGGCAAATGACAATAAAACAATCTTCTATACAAGAAAAGATGAATCATTGAGGTCGTTTAAGATTTTTAAGCACGTACTCGGTACTAATGTCAATAATGATGTTGAAGTCTTCCATGAAAAAGATGATACTTTTAATGCATTTGTTTACAAAACAAAATCTAAAGATTATATCGTTATTGGTGCATGGGCTACACTTTCCCAAGAGTACTATATATTAGATGCTAACAATCCTAATGAAGCGATCAAGGTTTTTCAACCAAGAATAAAAGGGTTAGAGTATAGTCTTGCACATTATGATGGCAAATGGTATATCCGTACCAATAAAGATAGTGCACTTAATTTTAAAATAATGGTCTGCAATGTTGATAATACAGCTCAAGAAAACTGGACTGATCTGATTGTACACAGAAAAGATGTATTTATTGAAGGGATGGAGATTTTTAAACAGCACCTTGTCATCAACGAACGGATTGAAGGTTTAAGTAAAATACGAATCAGAAAATGGAATGGCAATTCTTATTATGTAGATTTCAAAGAAGATGCATATGCGGCTTCCATATCTATCAATCCAGAATTTGATACTAATTTAGTACGTTTAGATTTTACATCTATGACTACACCTGCAACGGTATATGACTATAATACAGATTGTCAATGCCTTTGTCTTCTCAAGCAAATGGAGGTAATCGGTGATTTTGAAGCCTCTAAATACGAATCAGAGCGAATAATGGTAACAGCAAGAGATGGAGTGAGCGTTCCTGTTTCTATTGTTTATAAAAAAGGGTTTAAGAAAGATGGTAATCGGCCAATTTTATTGTATGCTTATGGATCTTATGGTCATAGTAGTGATCCATATTTTAGTTCTGTTAGATTGAGTCTTTTAGATAGAGGATTTGGGTTTGCGATTGCTCATGTTAGAGGTGGGCAAGAATTAGGTCGTCAATGGTATGAAGATGGCAAATTTTTGAACAAAATAAATACGTTTACCGATTTTATAGATGTTGGACAACATTTGGTCAATAACAATTACACGTCAAGTAATAAAATGACAGCAATGGGTGGTAGCGCTGGTGGATTATTGATGGGGGCTATAGCGAATATGTCTCCCGAACTCTGGAAAGGTATCGTTGCTGCAGTACCATTTGTAGATGTACTAACCACCATGCTTGATGATACTATTCCACTTACAACTGGTGAGTATGACGAGTGGGGTAACCCAAATGATAAAAAATATTATGATTACATGAAATCATATTCACCGTATGACAATGTAAGTGATGCTAACTACCCTGCTCTACTGGTAACAACAGGATATCATGACAGCCAGGTGCAATATTGGGAGCCAGCTAAATGGGTAGCCAAGATGCGATCACTGAAATCTGGTAATAATCCAATTTTGATGTATTGCAACATGGAAACTGGCCACGGTGGAGCTTCCGGCAGATTTAGAAGATACAGAGAAGTAGCTATGGAATATGCATTTTTATTAGATCTTGTCGGAATTACTAAATAATATATTAATGTATTTGGCGCTTCCAGCATTTGCTTACAATGAAAATTATACAAAACATTCTTGATCGTTTTCTATTTATCATTCCAATCAATCATCTCTTTGTATAAGCCAGAAAATGGTCTTTCTAGCATACATATTTTCATCGAAATTTAAATTCTTAATCTCCTTTAAATATTGAATCACTAAAGCATATTTGATATAGGATAGATATGGAATTAATGTTATCTTCAAGTTTTAATACTGAAATTCCAATATGCTCATTTTTTTTCTTCAATAAGGTAAGTTTCGATTTTGTTCTTTAATCTATTATCATTTTTGAACTCTCTTGAAATATATTCTACATGTCCTTCAAATTTCCAGTTCAGATTACCTTAAATCTAAATGCACAACGGGATAATTAGTTAAACATCATGCCAAGTTCTAATATTAAAAATAAATTATATATTTGTAGGTGTATAATAAATAACTACAAACAATAAGGATGAATTATTTTGAGGGCAAAGAATTAAGACAAATTGACAATTTAGATTTATTAGCTAATCAAGTAGTTGAGGGTTTTATTATTGGATTGCACAAAAGTCCTTTTCATGGATTTTCTGTAGAATTTGCAGAACATAGAATTTACAATCCTGGAGAAGCGACCAAAAATATTGATTGGAAAGTTTATGCCAGGACGGATAAGATGTTTGTCAAAAAATATGAAGAGGAAACCAATCTAAGATGCCAAATAGTAATAGATACTTCAAGTAGCATGTATTTTCCTAAACAGAAAGAAAACACACCTAACAAATTAGAATTTTCTGCTTTGGCAGCAGCTTCATTGATGAATTTGTTAAAAAAACAACGGGATGCATTTGGATTATCTATGTTTGATGACACGCTAAACGAACATACAAGATGTAAGTCTTCTACCACTCATTATAGGTTGCTATTAACCTTTCTTGATAAGCTAATCAATGATGAAGTAAAACAAAAAAAAACGTCAACTGCAAATGCACTTCATCAAATAGCTGATAGTATCCACAAACGTTCTTTGGTCGTAATATTTAGTGATATGTTTGATGACCCAGCAAGAGAAGATCAATTGTTTGCAGCACTTCAGCATTTAAAACATGCAAAACATGAAGTCATACTTTTTCATGTTTTGGATAAAAAATTAGAAGTAGATTTTGAATACGAAAACCGCCCCTATTTGTTTATTGACTTAGAATCTGGTCAAGAAATAAAACTCCAAGCGCATCAAGTAAAAGAACAATATATAGCAAAAATAAAAGCTAATAATGATGCTTTGAGGATGAAGTGTCTTCAATACAAAATTGACTATATCGCGGCAGATATTAATCAAAGTTATGATTCGGTACTAAGAGCTTATCTCGTAAAGAGAGCTAAGATGAAGTGAATTATTAGTAGTGAATAAAAGTATTATTTAATTCGTACAAATGATGCAACATTGCCATTAGCTCCTTTTACATAATAGACGCCTGGCGTCCAAGCTGACACATCGATTCCAGTATGAGAACTACCGCTCCATACAGTCTTACCAAGTAAATCGATAATCATGATATCCCCCACAAATCCTTCTACACTAATCGTACTATAGGCAGGGTTGGGAATGATTTTGGTTGGGGTTGTGACATCTAATGGTACGCCAAATATATTGGTAATCGTAGGATCACAAATATCTGCCTCATCCATACGGAAATGTGGAAAATTAGGCATTGATCCTTGATCGTTACTATTTGGGAGTTCTACAGCGTGTTGTGAGAAGTTACACGCTACCCCTTTTTCATTGGGACGATTGATGACATGGAGATATTTAGTGCCATTACCTGTGCCTATGTATATCTTACAGTCTGGTCTCAACTGCATCTTAGTGATTTTGGTCTCTAAGAGTGGATGTATATCATAAAACCCATCAAAAGTATCAATCAATACGGGACTCTCAGGATCTCCTTCTATCCATAGGTCATATTGCCACAAAGCAGTACTCTCCGAAAGATAGATAAATCGACTATCAGGTAAAAATGCCAAACCGCCAAACGATATCAACGGCTCAATCTCTGGTATATCATATATTCGGTAATTACTCAGATCTCCTGTCTCTCGATCAAAATCATAGAGGCGTAGCATCGTTCTTTCATCATAAGTTGCAAAAAGCAACCCATCAGGACTAAATGAAGCTTGAGTACCTCCAGCTATATTTTTATCTATAATAGTCCCTATATCAAAAGAATCTACAACATGCAGCCCACTATCATCAATGAGCATCTTATACTGTAAGGTAGTGCTTTCTTTGGCTTTAAAAAACCACCAATCTGTACCATTGGCATGGAGACAAGCAGTAGTATTGCTACCTACATAGGGTTGATCTGGAAGATAACGTACATTCTTATCCGTCACTTCTCCAAGTGGATTATCTGTAAAGTCAATGTAGGAGTAATATTGATCTCGAATTTGTAGATCAACATCAAACTCATCTAAAAAGTAATACTCTGCTGCTGCATGGAGGTAATAATATCCTAATGGATTTCCCGGATCAGGTAGAATGATGCTGTTATATGGTAACCGATATCCTTCTCCATTCTCACAATAGTCTTTTCTCCTACCATAAGGGTCTTCAGGGTCATCGACATAAAGAGGATATAACAGAAATATATCGTGTAATCGGCTTATTTAAGCCCTTTTAGTATGATAAGTAAGCCTTTAAGGATTGTTCTTCTTTAATCCAGATAGCTCGAAGCAATTCTAATCCATTCTTTTGAGTCAATTTTTTATATGACTTGCCTTTGATGAAATTTTTGTCCGCCCATGTACCTACTGGTTTGAATTCTGGTCCAGAAAATACCATTACCACTTTATCTTTTCGTGTCTTTATCTCCAATTGAGTCTTGGTATCGTAGTAATATTTTGACAGGTATATATTTGATATAAATTCACTTTTAAATTTTCCTTCTTTTATATTATCATTCAATATTGTACTTTCTATTGTATGGGATTTTATAAACCACTCACTTGCTTTTAAAAAAAGATCCTGTTGTCCTCCTTTAATTTCAATTTCCCTTTTCATTGTTGTCCAATCTGCTGGAGCATCATCCATCATTCGCAATGGTACATTACAACCTAAGAGCATCATAATCAAAATAACATAGTATATCTTCATTTTTCGGTGTATTTTAATCACAAAATAGCTACTGTGACACCCTTAAAAAAGGTGGCACAAAATATTAACAAAATATTAACATTTACCCTCTTTTGTGCCACCTTTTTACGTGTTTCAAAAAAAGGTGGCACAAAAGGTGGCACACTTAAAAGCCTATATATCAAATAGTTACAATTTACTGTGCCACCTTTTTTTGCCAAATTAAAAAAGGTGGCACAGGCTAACCATCTAACAATCAAAATATTACAAAGGTTTGTGCCACCTTTTTCTAAAAAAACCCAAACTCTATATATTATTAAAACATAACTATTGAATGTATTAATATGTATTCCATACTTATACATTACTTAGTTGTGTTTAAGATTATTTAAATTATAGTTTTTGGCAAAAAAAGGTGGAACAGTGGCACAAAAGCTTATAACTTATTAATAATCATTTAGTTATCTGTGCCACCTTATAAAAAAAAAAGGTGGCACAGTGGTGGCACAATAATCAACTAAAATCAAATAAATACAACTTTCATATATTTGTAATATGTCAGAAGATAAATTACAAGCAATATGTTATCAATGGTTTCATAATTCATACCCAGATCTCAGAGGTTTGTTATGGGCTGTTCCTAATGGTGGTTCTCGTAATGTAGTAGAGGCTATGAAATTGAAAGCTACTGGGGTTGTCGCTGGTGTACATGATTTGCATTTCCTATACAATGGTCAGCTTACTACTTTAGAATTGAAGGTTAATAATAACCCGATGAGTTCCAAGCAGAAAAATTGGGCCAATACAATAGAGCATCATGGGGCAAACTGGCACTTAGTCACAACATTTATACAGTTTAAAGAAATATTACAGAATATTATAATCGTCTAAAATTCGTCAAATGAAAATATTTAAAGTTCCAACAGCAAGAACACCTATTGAGGAGTACCTACAAAACAAAAACAACCCCAGGGTTGGGAATGATTTTGGTAGTGGTTGTGACATCTGTGATGCTTCGTGGTAAGGAAGGTTTGGGTACCAATTAAAACAAGAAAACCAAAAATAAGGATAAGTTTTTCATAATTACTACTTTAAATAAATAAATTAAAATATCAAGCATAAGGTAACAATAATTATTCAAATTAAAAATATATCAGTACAATAAGTTAACTTATTGCACAAAAACAGTATTTATGACACATCGGCGATTTTTCTCACATCAATGTTTATATATTATTGTCGAAAAAAACTGTAATACAAACAATTTTTAGTATTATCATACAATGAAACACTTCCTACATCTATCATATAAAGGTACTAAATATAGTGGTTGGCAAAGACAAAAAAATGTCCCATCCGTCCAGCAGACTATAGAAGAAGCATTAACAAAGACTATTAAGCAGAAATGTACTATACAAGGCTGCGGTAGAACGGACACTGGTGTACATAGTTCAAATTATATTGCACAAGTAAATTTTGAAAAAGAAACCGATTTTAATTTTGTTAAAATCATTAATAAGGTGCTACCAAATGATGTTGTAATCCATAAGTGTTTTGTTGTTGACAATAATAGTCAAGCACAATACCATGTCAATAAACGTAGATATGATTATTACATTCATTTTGTACCAAATCCACTTTTAGAAGATTTTAGCACCAATATAGATACAGAATTGAACTTAAGTTCCATGCAAAATGCGTTAAGTACTATAGTAGGAGCACATGACTTTAGAGGGTTTTGTAAAACTCCTGACAAGCACGACAGTACAGTATGTCGTATAAGCAAAGCAGATATTTATCATGAAAATGATAGAATACAAATTAGAATTGAAGGAAATAGATTTTTAAGATCAATGGTCAGGCTAATAGTGGGAAATTTGATATTAATAGGACAAGGCAAACTAACTAATGATAAATGGTTGGATGTATTAAGCCTGAAAAGTAATTTTAATTATTTCAATTTAGCTTATCCACAAGGATTGCATCTGTCAGGAATATATTATGACAAGTTAAAATTTGATACAGAATCTATCTTTAGTATTAGTAAAAATCCTTAAGCACAATTTTTTACAATTCAATAACATTACCGTTTTCACATTTAAAAATTCGGGCAGGAAATTTTTCTATAAGTTGATTGTCATGTGTTGCAATAAGAATAGCAGCATTGTTTTCATTAGCTAAGTTATACAACATACTCATCACTTCTTCACTTGATTCTGCATCAAGATTACCAGTGGGTTCGTCTGCAATAATTATAGTAGGTTTATTGAGTATAGCTCGCGCGATTACTACTTTTTGTTGCTCGCCACCTGACAGTTTGTGTATTGGTTGCAAACTTTTATTGGATAATTTGACTTGTGCCAATACTTCCTCTACCCTATTTTCTCTCTCAGTTTTATCTTTCCATTCAGTAGCTTTGAGTACATATTCAAGGTTTTGAAATACTGTCCATTTTTCAAAAAGATGAAAATCTTGAAACACCATACCTAATGATCTTCTTAGTAAGGGAATGTCTTTTCGTTTGATTGTTCCAAGGTCAAAACCAGCTATCTTTATATCTCCCGCCAATAGAGGTATAGAACCGTATAACGTTTTTAAAAATGTGGACTTCCCACTTCCTGATCGTCCGACCATATAACACATTTCTGCATTAGCAAGTCCAAAATCTACATGCTCAAAAACAACCTTATCCCCTTGCCCCATTGAAGCATCATGCATTTCTAAAACAAGTGGTAAAATCATGTGTTTTTTATTATTACTTTAGTGAAAATCTAATTATTACATGGAGATTCTGGCATTTGAGCAATAACTCCATACGCATCTCCTTTATTTTTAAGAACCAAAGACCAAAGTTTAGATATCTTCGCTTTAAAAGCATAATTAGCAAACATCTCTTCAACAATCCAAGTACCTTCATTAATTTCTCCTTGCAACTGTCCTTCAGACCAGCCCGAATATCCAATAAAAAATTTTATATTCTGCGGTTGAACTAATCCATTACTGACTAAGAATTTCAACTTATCAAAATCTCCTCCCCAGTACACTCCTTTTACAATTTCGTTGCTGTTTTCTAATAAATCTCCGACATTATGAATATAGTGCATTGTGTCCGTATCGACAGGGCCACCATAATAAACTGGCGCATCAAATTCAGGAAATTCTGCTAACAAATCGTTTACCTTCATACCAATTTTCCTATTGAGTATAAAACCAACAGAACCATCTGGTCTATGTTCGGTCATCAATATTACTGTCCGTTTAAAAGGACTATCTCTCATAAACGGTTCTGCGACTAATATCTTTCCTGCTTTAACTCTCATTCAGTCATAAATTTTACAATGCAGACGAAGGAAATTTCCTATCCATTTTTCTAAATAATCCCGATAGCACTTTTCCATTTCCACCAACTTCTACAATAGATGTAATCCCATCGGCAACCATGTTTTCCATTATTTGTGTCCATTTTACAGCACCTGTTAATTGTGCTACCAAATTCGCCTTGATTATTTCAGGGTTTGTTTCTGGTATGCCCGTAACATTTTGATAGATTGGACAATTAGGACTATTAAACTTAGTCTTGTCTATTGCGCTAGCTAATTCTTCTTGAGCGGGCATCATCAAAGGACTATGAAACGCCCCACCTACAGGCAGCAACAAGGCTCTTCTTGCTCCAGCTTCAGTACATTTTTCGATAGCAATATCAATACCTTTTTTATTTCCCGAGATGACCAACTGTCCAGGACAATTGTAATTAGCTGGCACTACTACTTCTTCTATGTCATTACATATTTGTTCTACAACTGCGTTTTCCATGCCAAGGATTGCTGCCATTGTTCCTTCCACTTTATCACAAGCAGCTTGCATAGCCATAGCCCGTGCATACACCAATTTCAATCCATCTTCATAACTCAAACAGCCATTAGCTACTAATGCAGAAAACTCACCTAATGAATGTCCAGCGACAGCAGCAGGATTATGAGTTTCTCCCGACTTGTTGTATGTAGCTATTGCATGTACAAACAGTGCAGGTTGTGTTATTTCTGTTTTCTTCAAATCATCAACAGAACCATTAAACATGATTTTACTCAATTTGTATCCTAATATATCATCTGCATTTTCAAATATTGCTCTACTTGATTTATTAGATTCGTACAGATCTTTGCCCATACCTTCAAATTGAGCTCCTTGTCCAGGAAATACGTATGCTATCATTTGTTAATTCGTTTTATTATTATCTTAATTTAGAACCAATAAGTTTTAAAAACTCACTTCTTGTTTCTTGGTTTTTAAATTCTCCTGTAAATGCTGATGTTGTAGTAGCAGAATTTTGTTTTTGGACACCACGCATCATCATACACATATGTACAGCCTCAATTACAACAGCGACTCCTAATGGTTTTAGTGTATTATCAACAGCAGTAAGTATCTCATGTGTTAATCGCTCTTGTACTTGCAATCTTCTCGCATAGGCATCTACAACTCTTGGCAACTTACTCAATCCAACGATATGTCCATTAGGAATATATGCAATATGTGCTTTGCCATAAAATGGTAGCAAATGATGTTCGCAAAGAGAAAACAACTCAATATCTTTTACGATTACCATTTCACTGTAATCTTCTTTAAACAAAGCAGATTTAAGAATCTCTTCAGGGTCTAAGTCATAGCCATGTGTCAAAAACTGAATGGCTTTAGAAGCCCTTTCTGGAGTTTTCAATAAGCCTTCTCGCTTTTTGTCTTCACCTATATTATCAATGATGTCGGCATACCTTTGCTTGATTTCGTCCGTAATTTTCGGATCGTATGTTTCTGTTTTTTTATAAGACATATATGGTTATTTATGCTTCTCCTTTGTAATCTGTGAAAATGTTTTCTGTTTCATAAAGCCTAACTTTATGCAATTTACAATTGTCAATATGTGGCAATATTCTACTCCAAATCGCTATAGCAATATTCTCTGCTGTAGGTTGAATTCCCTTTAAAAATGGAACATCTAAATTTAAATTTTTGTGATCCAATTTATCTGACACTTCTCTTCGCATTATTTCGCCTAACACTTTTGCGTCCATTACAAAACCCGTCAAAGGATCAGGGGTTCCCTTTACTGTAATTTCAAATTTATAATTATGTCCATGCCAATTTTCATTTGCACATTTGCCAAAGATCGCTCTATTTTTTTCATCTGACCATGACGGTACTGATAATTTGTGAGCTGCATTAAACCTTTCTACCCTTGTTACGTAAACTTCTGCCATTGTTATTGATCAATCTTACTTAATATTATTCGTTTCTATAACACTATAATTGGGCAATTTGTTCTTATGCCACTTATTAATTATTTTTCCATTTTTCCATAAGACTACTCCCGGATTAGACCTTACTATAGTTTTTAATAAAATATCATCCGCATGGTAATAATTAGCATCAATTCCTGTTTCTTTTGCCAGATCAATAGCCATATCAACATCTACTCCTCCAAGGACTACACTTACTTTATGTCCAGCTAATTTTGCTTTTTCGGCAAGTGGTTTTATTTTATTTACATATTCTGCCAACCAGTCTTTGTCCCACTTATAGTCCTGAATCGTTTTTGTGACAGTTTGAATATTTTTGATGCTTTTCACTATTTTAGAATCTGTAATTTCTGCTATTTGTACCGTATCAATAGTATATGTAGTATCTTGTATCTCTATTGATTTAGAAATTGGTATGCCGTATACCTTATATGACACAATCATAAAATTATACCCTTCCCCCTCCAAATACACATCAGTCACTTCATTACCTTCAAAATCTTCAATTTCAAAATCACTGATTTTAGTAGATTTAATTGTTGGTTTTGTGCTTATTTGTTCCAATACTTTCCAACCATTTTTCTTATTGTACTTTTGAAGTTGTTTGTAATATGAAGCCGATGGTAAAACTAATTCTTCATTAGTAAATTCATTTTTTAGTCTCCAGTCAGTAATTTTAACATTGGCTTGGGCGTCTTGTTCTGCTTCTTTTATACTTGCTACATCTGCACCTATTTTAAATGGTCTAAAGTCTTTTGAAGGCAAATTCCATTTAAAATTATTAAATCCAAATATTATCAATCCTAATGTACTTAACGCTATTATTATATCTCTAATTCCTTTTGAGAATAATTGATGCTTATCTTTATGTCTAAAGAGGAAATACAAGGCAGGAAACAACAAAGCAATATCTTTAAAGAAGCTTGTTCTGGGCTCTAATTTGATAAAATCTCCAAAACAACCACAATCGGTTACTTTCATATTGCTTGCTTTATAATCTACCCAATTTCCAAAATCAAAGAAATTTACACTATCAGGAACATAACCTGTCAAATAAGTAAATCCTGTAAGAACTGTAAAAAACGCTACTAACAAGAAAAACAGCCATGCCGTAAGCTTTGGACGAGCACCAATAATTAACATAATGCCAAGTACAATTTCAAAAACAATCATCGTCATCGAAAACCAAATAGAATAATTGCTAAAAAATGGGAAAATAGGCGCTATAAATGACATCCATGTACCTTCGAAAGTATATTGAAACTCTGTAAAATAACTTTCCATCTTATATGCTGTCCCAAGTGGATCAACAATCTTTACCCATCCCGAAAATATAAATAATGCACCTACAAAATTCTGTAAAAATGTCATTATCCAAGAATTGTGCTTTTTGAATACAAATCCTACAATGAGCGTAAGAATTATGGCCACGAGACCAATATTTAATAACATAGTAGTTAGAGTCATTACTTATTTTCTTTTTGTTCAGTTAATAATATAATTGCAAATACTGCATAATTTATCATGTCCATATAATTGGCATCTAATCCTTCCGAAATGATTGTTTTTCCTTTATTGTCTTCAATACTTTTTATCCTCAATAACTTCATCAATATTAAATCGGTCATACTACTTACCCGCATTTCTCGCCAAGCCTCACCATAATCATGATTTTTATTCATCATTAGATACCTAGTAGTTTTTATATAATGATCATATAGTTCTGTTACTTCTACCAATGACATATCCAAGTTTGTCATATCTTTATTTTCCAATTGGATAAGTGCCATTACACTATAATTAATAATCCCAACAAATTCTAAATCGATCGGATCATCAACTTTTGAAACCCCTAATTCTTCAATACTTCTAATCCTAGAAGCTTTTATATACAATTGGTCAGTAAGGCTTGAAGGTCTTAGAATTCGCCAAGCAGTTCCATAATCCATTGTTTTTTTGACAAATATCTCCTTTGCCAATTCTGTAGCAACATTATATTGTTTAAGTGTTTCTTTCAATTTATTATCATTAAGTTTTTGTATACAACAAATATAAAAATTGCGATTTTAATAATTACAAACAATTTGTTATTCGAGTGTTAATTAGTTGTTATTAGCTTAGTTTTATGATTCTATCGGTCTACTTGATATTCTCTTTAGCTTTGCTTGAAAATTATTGTCTTTATATATATTTGAGCCTGCCATTATAAATGTTGCATCTTGCAATTTAGCTTCCATTTCCATCGGTTTAACATTTTCGTTATCATCTATCATTAGCAATGTCATTTGATTCGTTTCCAAAGTATATTGACCACTGCCCAATTCTTTATCATACTTACCGTAAGTATAAGTGAGATCTTTATCAAAATCTATCCAATGTCCAACCATTTGATTTGGTTTAGACATTTCTCTTCCTGAAAATATAAATTCATACTCCCATAGGTCCTTATCAATTATTATCCAAGCCTTCTTGTTAGATTCCTTCCATCGCAAATTTAAAATACCTTTTGCAGTAGTTCTCATTTTTGTAATTTCATTAGGCTTCATTTTGCCCATATTATAGATCAACTGCAAATTTGATGATTTATTATTTACCTTACTGGTTTTAGGTAAGGTACTATTCTTTGCATTAGAACTGTCTTTGCTTCCAGAGTCTGTCTTGCATGAAGAAAGAATTAATAGATTTATAGTTATGGCAAAAAACAATAATTTTTTCATTTATATGATGTATTTATAATAAATATTAAGATTCTTATCAAAGGAAATGAATGTCCTCTAAAAGATGATTATGTTTGTAAAAATAATGCAAATATAATGCTTGATAAGTTTTTATCATATATAGAGGAAGTTTTATCTGTTTCGAAGTCAGATAAATTTTTATTGGCAGTAAGTGGTGGCATTGATTCAATGGTTATGGCAGATCTTTTTAGACGTTCAGGTTTTGATTTTGGCATTGCTCACATTAATCATTCTACTCGCAACGGAAGCTCTGACAAAGACATGGTTTTTGTTGCTCAATATTGCTCAAAACACTTGATAACATTACACTCCAAGACATTAGACTATACTAAACTTAGTAAAGGAAACTTCCAAAAAAATGCGCGAGATGCCAGATATAAATTCTTCAATTCTGTTTTAGAAACAAATAATTATTCACTTATTTGTACTGCTCATCACAAAGAAGATAGGTGGGAAACTTTTTTAATGAATATCAACAGGAAATCTGGAATCAAGGGTCTTATTAGCTTAAAAGCTAAAGAAAAAAACATTCTCAGACCATTATTATGCTTTGAAAAGGCACAAATTGTAGCATATGCATCGACAAACGATGTAAAATATGTACATGACATAAGCAATGACGAAGATGAATATTTGAGAAATTTTATTAGACACAATATCACCCCGACGATTGCATCAAGAATGGATGGATTTATCAATAACAGTTCAGAAACTATCAGACATTTAGAATCATATCAAATCATGACCAGTGAATTGATTGCCAGTGCTGGTATATTTATCTTAGATGATTTTGGTTACAAAACCATCAATCTAAATATAATCAAAAATTATAGTTCTGCTTCAATACTATTACACTCTATTCTGGACAAAGAAGGATTTGATATCAGTACAGTTAACGATATACTATCTACAAATCAGACAGGGGCTTGTTTTCTATCCAAAACACATGAATGTCTCTATAACAGAGGAGAATTAATATGTAGACCGATAACAATTCCAATCCAAATACAAATAGAAATACCCCAACCAGGTAGTTTCCAATTAAAAGATGGTAGAATATTAACCATCGCAAAAAGCAACAATGCCACAGCTTTCTCTATTGATAGTAAGAATATAAAATGGCCAATTACGATTAGATCTATTGCTAACGGAGACAAAATGACTCCACAAGCAATGAATGGCAAGACAAAATCAATAAAAAAGATATGCACAGATCAAAAAATTAATAGATTTGTTAAAGAAAAACTTTTAGTTGCCATTAGCGATAATAAAATAGTAATGCTTATTGGACATACAGCTACCTTCACTGAGAATAAAAAAGATGACCTTGGATATACAATATCAATAAAATAAAAATAATATGGAAAACATTAATAAAGACACCTTCACATTTATTAAGCAACTTATCGCTAACAATAACCGGGATTGGTTTGCTGCTCACAAAGATGAATATGTAACTGCACGAGAGAATGTTATTCAATTTGCAAATAATCTTGTCTTATCAATGAATAAGCATGATCATATTGGAGACACCAAAGTCTATAGAATATATAGAGATGTTAGGTTTTCGAAAGACAAAACGCCATATAAAGACAATATTGGAATATGGTACACTCGAGCTACAGAAAACTTAAGAGGGGGATATTATATAAATATTCAACCAGGAAATGTATTTGTTGCAGGTGGTTTTTGGGCACCAAATTCTGCTGATCTAAAAAGAATACGGACTGAAATAGCAATCAATGCCTCGGAATTGAGAGCCATTCTCAATTCAAAATCTTTTAAAAATAATTTTGGAGAATTAAAAGGCGATTCGTTAAAAACTGCTCCACGAGGCTTTGATAAAAATCATCCTGACGTGGATCTTTTAAGACTGAAACAATACTTAGTTTTGCGAAAGTTTACTGATAAAGAAGCACTATCAGATACATTTACCAAGCACTGTGACAACACTTTCAAAGCAATGCGACCTCTACTTAACCATATGAGTGAAGTACTAACAACCAACGAAAATGGGGAATCTATACTTTGATTTTGACTTGATCTATATAATTTGTTATTTCAAATGTGATTTTCCATATTAGTTAACTAATAACGTAGCAGCAAAAATTATTATTTATACACAAAACTGCTATATTACAACTTGTAAAAAACAGACTACCAAATGATAAATTAAATGCAAAAATCTCCATCAATAATTAACATCAAAAACATTGGACTAATCCTTGGACCATTGGTTTTTATAATTATAATTTCATTACCAAAATTTGCTGAGTTAAGTATTGAAGGACAATCAATACTCGGGGCAACATTGTGGATCGCTATATGGTGGGTAACAGAGGCAGTCGCTATATATGTTACAGCATTATTACCGATAATATTGTTTCCATTGACAGGAGCACTTTCTATATCTGCTACAAGTAGCTCCTATGGACATAAATATATATTTTTATTTTTAGGAGGATTTTTATTGGCAGTTGCAATAGAAAAATGGAATTTGCATAAACGAATTGCATTAAACATTATCAATGCGATAGGCACAAATGCCAATAATATTATCCTTGGATTTATGGCAGCAACTGCTTTTTTATCAATGTGGATATCTAATACTGCAACTGCGGTAATGATGTTGCCCATAGGAATGGCAGTAATATCACAATTTACTGACAATCCAGATACACCCCAAAAAGAAGATAGGATTTTTGGAAAAGCATTAATGCTTAGCATTGCTTATAGTGCGTCGATAGGTGGAATAGCTACACTTATAGGCACACCACCAAATCTAATATTAGCAGGTGTACTAAAAGAAACATACAACATCGATTTGTCATTTACTCAATGGATGTCATTTGGATTACCAATATCTATAGTATTGCTATTTACCTGTTGGAAATATTTAACAAATTTTGCTTTTGATTTTAGGAGTGAAGAATTTCCTAACGGAAGAGCTTTAATAAAACAACAACTTAATCAAATTGGTCATATAAGTTTTGAAGAAAAACGAGTTCTTGCAATATTTATTTTAACAGCATTTTGTTGGATATTCAGATCAAAATTGCAAATTATTATTCCCCATTTAGATGATACGATTATTGCCATGATAGCCAGTATTTCTCTATTTTTAATACCTTCTAAAAAGTCAAAAAACAGACTGTTAGATTGGGAAGACACACGAAAAATTCCTTGGGGTATTTTAATATTATTTGGTGGTGGCATGGCATTAGCACAAGGATTCAAAGTTACTGGACTAGCTAATTGGATAGGGAGCTATTTAACGAGTCTTCAAGGGATCACTACCCTACTTCTAATCTGTATATTGGTAGCTGCCGTTAATTTTTTGACAGAAATAACATCAAATATTGCAACTACAGCAATGCTACTACCTATACTTGCCCCATTGGCTATAACTCTTGACATTCATCCTTACATGTTGATGATCTCAGCTACATTGGCTGCTTCATGTGCATTTATGCTTCCTGTAGCGACTCCTCCAAATGCAGTAGTTTTTGGTTCTGGGTATCTAAAAATATCTGATATGATTAAAGCAGGATTTATAATGAATATCATTTCAATATTAATTATTACTTTATTTGTATTTTTATTACTGCCAATTATTTGGGATTTTGATCTATCTCATTTTCCATTAGATTTTTAAAAAAAAATAGACTATCGACACATATAATACTATATCAAGATATCCATCTACAGGTAATAAATCCTTAAAAGCTTGGAACGCTGCTGATGAATTGTTACTGTCTCACCTTCGTGAAAACACAGATAATGGATCAACGCAGTATCCAATATTGATTTATAATGACCGATTTGGATACTTGACAACTAATCTTCTTACGCATCAGCTTGAAGTGGTGACAAATACAAAAAGCCAAGAAAAATCAATTATTGATAATTTAAAAAATCTTGAGCTTACATCAGACGATATAAAATGGAAAACGCCAATTGATATTTATAAATCAGATGCAAAAACTATCGTTTTAAAAATGCCAAAGTCATTAGATTTATTAGAATTAAACCTCAATCAAATTTCAAAAAATATTTCAGGTGATTGTCAAGTATATTGTGGCTTTATGACTAAATATTTTTCAAAAAAAATGTTAGTTATTTGTAGCAAGTATTTTGAGAATGTAGTGCAGACTAAAGCAAAAAAGAAAGCAAGACTAATAATACTATCCGGAAAAAAAGAGGTTAATATTAATCGAGACCTCTTGATTAAAACTATAAATTATAAATTTCCAAAAGTTGACATTACTAAAGAATACCATCAATATTTTGGGGTGTTTTCTGCCAATCATATTGATTATGCAACTCAGTTTTTATTAGAACACTTACACTTAGAAGATAACTATACAAAAGTTCTGGATTTAGCAAGTGGCAATGGCATAATCGCAAGTTACATTCAGCAGCTTCGTCCAAATATTGAAATCGTATTACTCGATGACTCCTACCTTGCAATAGCTTCATCAAAAATGAATATCAAAGGAGAAAAAATTAGTTATCACTATGATGACAATTTGGGTAGCTTTGATGATAAAACATTTGACCTTATTGTATCTAACCCTCCTTTTCATTTTGAGCATGAGACTAATATTGAAATAACGTTAAAGTTGTTATCAGAAGCAAAAAGGTGCTTAAACAAAAACGGAAAGCTGATTTTGGTAGCTAATATTCATTTAAATTATACTACACATTTAGAGCGAATATTTGATAAAGCAATAATAACTGATCGTAACGAAAAATATGAAATTATTGAATGTACTGACTTGTATGATCGACAGAATCCTACATATTTGTAGATTTCATAAAACAAGATTACTATATATGTAACTCAAGTAACTTATAACTAATTTTTTTATCCTAATTTTGCACCCACAAACACACCTATGAAGTATCTATTATTTTCTATCATTGTTATATCCACACTATTATTAGGGTGTAAAGGTGACAACCAGAAAAAACAAAAACTCGAAAACAAACCGACTACCCCCCGATCAGTTTATATGGCTAAAGGTAAAGAAATAGCAAAAACCACTTTTGAAACACTATTAACAGAGTTACAAAAAGGATTACAAAACGGTGGTCTTCCCCATGGTGTCAAATACTGCAACACCAAAGCAATGCCAATTACAGACAGTCTATCAAAAGCTTATAATGTCTCTATCAAAAGAGTAAGTGACAAATATAGGAACCCCAACAACAAACCAACGACCAAAGAGTCTGAAATGATAGACAATTATAAAAAAAATCTTGCTGCTGGAATAAAAATAGCCCCAACAGTAAAAAACATAGACGGAAAATCTGTTTTCTATGCACCAATCAAAATTCAAGGTATGTGTCTGGCATGTCATGGAGACAACAATACAACGCCAAATGCTACCATAAAGGAACTATATCCCAATGATTTGGCAACTGGTTATAAAGTTGGAGATCTGAGAGGTATGTGGAGTATTACATTTAATAATTAACAATTAAAAAAATAAACATATGTACATTGCAATAACAATACTAGTCTTATTAGCTGCTTTTTTTCTTTTGAAAGGAGGAAAGAGTAATATTAACTCCAGTATAAATAGAGTCTCACCAAATGAAGCAAAAGTATTGCTAAAGGATAAAAACACGGTATTACTTGATGTAAGAACACCTGCTGAAGTATCACAAGGAAAAATAAAAGGTGCTAAAACGTTGAATGTAGCAAGTACTGGTTTTATAACAGGGCTAAAAAGTCTTGACAAATCAAAAAACTATGTCGTTTATTGCAGAAGTGGAAGAAGAAGTATGAGAGCATGTAGTATGATGGCAAGTAATGGATTTGATAATCTAAATAATCTTGAAGGTGGGTACAATGCCTGGTCATAGGAGATAATATGATGATTTATTTGCTAAAAAAACATTGAACGTGAGCGTAGGAACAAATATCACTCTTATAATTATAGCTTTACATCTTGTTGTCGGATTTGCATGGCTTAGCTACAAAGTATCACCTAAAAAGGGAGAAGATGAAGGTGGGTATATCGAATATGACCCAGAAAAAGACAAAGAAAATAATAAACACAAATCGTGAATTTTGATTTTGACACAGCTGTACTACAAAGAAGTAACACTATTCCAGTTTTAGTAGAGTTTTCTGCTCCTGGCTGTGGTCCTTGTAAATGGATGGAAAAAACTTTAGTGGATATAGTTCGGTCGTACAAGGATAGATTTGAATTTGTAAGTCTGCCAGTACAAGATTGTGCTGATTTCATTGACAATTACAAAATCATATCAAATTCAACTACAATACTATTTATCAATGGGTATGAAAAAGCAAGACTCAAAGGTGCTTTTCCAAAAATAGTAATAGAACAATGGTTAGATGACCATTTAGTTAAAGATAAAGCATCACCGCTAAATAAATCGTAACAATTTACTAATATATTTTAAACTTTGTTGCCATCAATAATTTTCATTTGTATCATTCAGTAAGAGCTAATTTTTTATCTACGTAAAATATATATGTTAATTTTTGACTTAAAAGCCAAGAATATCATAGAAACCAGGTTGCTTTCATCTACAATTATCGTATTTTAGTATATCAAAAGTGTACAACTCTAAAAAACCATCTTATCTTGCAAATAGATGACAGTACAATCAAATAATAATCTGAAGATATTCACAAAAGACTATTGGGAAGACATTCTTAAAAGGGATAGTTCTTATCATGTGTTTTTTTGGTTAAGTCTATATATTATTTTGGTGGTGTTAGATAATATGGGTTCATTCTCTTTTAGGTTAATCAAAGAATTAATCAATGTCGTATTCTTTGCAATCATGGTATACATCAATATATTGATTCTTTTCCCAAAATATCTTACTCAAAAGAATCTTCTCAATCATTTATTTAGTCTTGCAATTGTTGCTATTTTAATAACGCCATTAAAGACCTTAAGTTTGTTTTTATTAGGCACAAACATTGGATCTTTTCAAGCATATATTCTTAAACATAGGATGGAGTTTTTTCTATCAACTTTTTTTATTGGTATAGCATCTACTATATATGGCATTATGAATGATTGGTTAGAGAACCAAAGAGAAAAGAAAGAATTGCAGAATCAAACCCTACAATCAGAGCTTAAATTTTTGAAATCTCAAATAAATCCACATTTCTTATTCAACACATTGAATAGTCTCTATGCTTTGACTCTAAAAAAATCTGATAAAGCTCCTGAGATTGTCCTTAAGTTGTCAGAGATGATGAGATATATGCTTTATGAATGTAATGAAAGAGAAGTGCTATTAAGCAAAGAAGTAAGCTACATAGAGAGTTATCTTGAATTAGAAAAAATAAGACAAGGTAAAAACATGGACATCAATTTTATAACTGAAGGTGAAATGAAAAATCAAAAAATAGCTCCATTAATGTTTATACCGTTCATAGAAAATAGTTTTAAGCATGGAATCAATAATCAAATAACTGATGGCTATGTAAATATTTTACTGGAAATAAATGACCAAGAGTTAAAAATGACAATTGAAAATAGTAAAGCAACAATACTACCTAAATCAACCAATAAAAAAAGTGGTGGAATAGGACTTGTAAATGTTAAAAGAAGGCTAAAACTATTGTACCCAGAAAGATACAAACTTACATTTGACGAAGATCAAACAACATATACTGTAAATTTGAGGTTAGACTTACATAAATCGGAAATTCAAAACATATAAAAAATGATAAAAGCAATAATTGTAGATGACGAACCATTAGCATTAGATGTATTAGAAAACTATATTAGCCAATTACCAGAGATTGATCTTGTAAAGAGATGTGAAAACGCAATAGAAGCTAATGAAGCACTAAAAAATAATGATATTGATTTGATGTTTCTTGACATTCAAATGCCTCAAATAACAGGAATAGAATTTTTGAAGTCATTACCAAATCCTCCCGCTGTAATATTTACTACAGCTTATCCAGATTTTGCAGTCGAAGGATTTGAGTTAAATGCATTAGATTATCTACTAAAGCCAATCTCTATAGATAGATTTATGAAAGCTGTCAATAAAGTATCTGACAAAACAGAAAGTACTGCTCCTTTTACATCAAGTGAAATGAAAGGTGATTTTTTCTTTGTGAAAGCGGATAAAAAGTTAATAAAAGTAAACTTTGACGAGATCATTTATATTGAAGGGTTAAAGGATTACGTTATCATTAGACAAGAAGCTGGTAGAGTAATTACGTTACAAACAATGAAAAGTTTAGAAAAAAAATTGCCCGATCATATATTCAGAAGAGTACATCGCTCATACATTGTTAATATCAATAAGATAAAGGCTGTTGTTGGTAATATGCTAGAAGTTGTAGAAAAAGGCCAAACTAAGCATATACCAATTGGTAAAAACTATAGAGAAAAATTATTGGCAATTATTAATACTAAAAGACTATAATATATATCTAAAAATTGTTGTCTAAGCAATACAATAATGCGCTAAGTAAATTGTATAATAACGATTATGAATTAGACTGTGAAATATTATCTTTGTCTTTATTTTTTTAACACAAAATACATACTGTGACATTATTTATCTTTTTTTTGATTTCTTACATACTGTTAAGCTTCAGCTTATATCTATTATTTCCAAAGGCTGGTGTTCCAGCTATAAAAGGTCTTATCCCAGGAGTAAACTTTATAGAATGGGCTAAACTAATAGGCAGAAAACCTATCTATACCCTACTATTATTAGTACCAATAGTTAATATTTTTATATTTACAGGAATGGCCGTAGATTTAGTACGTTCGTTTGGAAAACTAAAATTTATAGATACTGCGGCAGCCGTAATATACGCACCGGCAATATTTTTCAAAATAGCTAAATCTGATACAGCCAAATATAATGGTCAGATTTTGAGCATGGAAGCTACTTACTTTGATAAAATTAAAGCTGCTGAAGTATCAGGTGACAAATTTGAGTATAAAAAATTAGTGGCACAGAATCCTTACAAAAAAAGTGGAGGTAGAGAATGGATAGAATCAGTAGTAT
>JAZGFO010000165.1:0-2429 GCA_036479655.1 Saprospiraceae bacterium | reverse complement strand
TTGATACAACTACTATTAGATATCCAATTTTCTTGTCTTTGAATACCAAGTACATTCCAAAGGCAGAAGCAACAATACCTACCAACGCAAAAATCCTGACAAAATCACCCGTATAATCTTCCCCAAGCATTACTGCTTGCCCTTCAATCAAAATTACCAATTCCAATAATATGAAAAAAAAATAAAACGCACCTAGCAATGATTTAAGATCTGCATCTTTCATATCATCTTCAAGTAATCTTTAAGGCATATATGACTATTTTGAAAATATTTGATAGATGTCATGTATGAGTGTAATAAAAAATAATGTCACCTATAACTTTAAAAATAAATCACACATACATTATTAACTTATGACTAAATGTTCTGAATGTCACCATACTATAACTAAATTAGACAAAAACTGTAATAAATCAGGATGTTATTGTGTCTGTTGGAAATTTAATGATTTAATCAATTAGAATATTACCAAAACCAAGAGGGTTAATTCGTTGATATCCCCCTCCATACTGTTTGAATTCCATTCCATCTTGACTAGACCAAATATTATCAACTCTATCAATTCTTACAATATCAATCCATTCTGAAGAAGGATCTCCCAAATATTTTTGAATGAATATTTTATCAGTTGGTGATTTGTTAAGTGATTTACCTTGGATTTCTATTCCATCATTTATGTAATGATATTTTTTATTTCCACTTTCATCTGTTGTACCAATTATTATTGCAGGATTTAGAAGTTGATCTCTAAATGTATGTGGAATTATTATTTGTAGGCACTTTGCATCCAAGTATTCACCCCCACAAGCAACTATACTTGATGTAATACCTCCAAAGTTGATTAGATTCTGTGTGGGAGGATCAATGTATGAATCTACTATTTCATTATTAAAAAATTTTGTTTCAATTGTTACTTCAGCATTATCAAAAGATTCGTAGAATCCAGCAGCACCAAAGCCCACATCAATCCATTCTATTCCACTTGTTCCAGAATTATCATAGACTTTGAGTATAATGAAATTTGTTTGATTTGTATTAGTAGTTAGTAGTGGTGTCTCTGTATGGGGAGCTGTAACATTTGTTGAAAAAGCATTATACCTAAAGCCATCTTTGACTACAATTTTATTTTGTGAATAGTAAAATGTTGGATCAATACAATCGTAGCATCCGCCAGAGTCACTAGTACTTGTTGCTATACTTGTTGCTATGGAAAAGATACAACAAAATTCTGACTCTTCTAAATCTAGAACCGCATCACAGTTGTCAGGACCAGCCGTTCCACTAAGTCCATTTTTATCAATGAATAATACATTTCCTACGGCAACTTGATTTTTAGGATTTTCGTCATAAAATCCACAAGCCCACTCAATAGTGGCATCACTTATTACAGATTCTGGATGATACAGAATTAACACTTCATCAACTACTTTACTATCATCTGTTACGAATTCCCCCGCATTATTCATGATATAAAATGATATGAACGGCTCAACACCATTATGGGTACCAGTATTATTCATATGACCTGGTATGTTCCACTGTACACCCCAATCTGGATCATAATGATAATATGTTTCACCTATAATGTCACCAAAATTAATTATTAATTCGCCAGTACAAGGAATTTCTTCTCCTTGAATATTAGTATCAATATTATCTTGTGATTGTAAAGCATCAGTATTATTTCCAAATATATCATAAGTTGGTCCAGCATTATATCCAGATGGATCATAAGTTGGTGAATAATATCTTGCCATAAAACCATGAACCTTTACAGAAGGATCATCTTCAGGATCACTACTAAAACCAAAATCAGCTTTTATCGCACATCTTGCTTCTTTACCATCTTCTGATCCACCAGTGTATTTAGGAAGTGCACTAAAGTCCCATGTAATTGTGGATTCATCTAATGTACTATCGTAATTGACTAATGCATCTGGAACATCTGGATAATTATCTGGTTGAAGTGTTCCCGCATATGCAGGAGGGACTACAGACAGTAAAATAATTGTGGACAAGCTGAAAAAGAGAATACTCAATGACCTATGTAATCTAATGTGCACTGCTTTTTAGAAAAAACACTATATTATAAAGTTTAAGTATAATTTATGAGAATTATGTCTCGATCAGTCATAAAATATTAAAAATACCCAAAATAGTATTATTCATGCACCATCCCCACCATCAATCCATTTATCTTTCTGTCCACATTTGGGGCAAATAGCATAACCTTTCCAAATATCGTCTTTAATTTGATCTGTTTTAATTATCTTGGTCCAGCTAAGGCATTTACTGCAAAGAGTAATTCCAATATAAGATGCAATCTCCCTAATCACATTTCCAAAGACATCCACAAATAAAATAAGAACTAGTAGTATTTCAATATCTTTTATTTTGCTGCTGGGTACCTATATTTTCCAATTGCATTA
>JAZGFO010000164.1:0-2237 GCA_036479655.1 Saprospiraceae bacterium | reverse complement strand
CTTATGTTTAGGATTTTAATCACTTCAATTTCAAATTATCAGAATCATCGATGGTCAAATTGAACATTCTTTCGCAAGAAAAGTTGGTAGATGCATCAAATCCTTTAATAAGACCTTCTATTGTAATCAATTTAGAGCCAAATTCAGTAACTTTATCAAAGACTTCAAGATTGATTGATTCTTTTACGTCAATTTGCATATTATATTCACTATCATTTTGGTCAACTAATCGGAAATAATTGGATTCTTTATTGACATTACTTTCATCAATAATTCCCTGAAGTTTTACTATTTTTCCTTCGCAATTAGCTTCTGAACCGCAATCTGTGTCACAGTTTTCCGAATTAAGGAAGGTTTTTAAATCAAAATGTTCAGCTGAACTTAGGTCTAGAAGGTCTTTAGAACAACTTGAAATTATAGTTACAAAGCAAAGTATAAGTAATAAGATATTTTTTTTCATTATTTAAATTTTAGTAAAAGTTACTACACCTTTACATAAACGAATTCAACCGGATGAATGTTATTGAATATTTCTGTTATTTTAAAGTAAATATATTTCTCTTTATAAATTAGGTTTGAATTATTCATTTAGTGTATTGTTTGCTGGTAGAGAACTTACTTATATACGTAACAAATATATAATTTCATTCCGCATTTTTGTCATTTTTTATGTTTTTTCTATCCGTTTTCATCAACTTATCCAATGGACTCTGTATATCTTGCAGCCTTCTATTAGTTACATGTGTGTAGAGCAGTGTAGTCTTTATATCTTTATGACCCAATAGTTCTTGGATAAATCTGACATCCGTCCCAGTATCCAATAAGTGAGTTGCAAAGCAGTGCCGTAAGACATGGGGAGTCACTGTTCTTGAGATTCCTGCGGATTTACTTGCCGATTTAATAATTTTTTGAACACTGCTCGTGGAATATTGTGTTTCGTTTTTTTGTCCTTCAAATACCCAATATTCTGGTTTGTAATCATCAAAATACCGTTCCAATACTTCTTTCATTACCTGACTAAGCATCACCATTCTATCTTTATTCCCTTTTCCGTTTCGTATATGTATTTGATTGCGATCCCACAAGACATCATTTACTCTTATAGCCAGTATTTCAGCTAATCGTACACCTGTACTGTACAGCATATATACAATCGCCACATGTTTTAGATTGTCAACTGATCGCAGTAGCTTGTCGATCTCTTGTACACTTATAATAGTAGGTAACTTTTTACCTTTCCTCGGACGTCTTAGATGAGCTACATCAAAATCTTTAATAAAGACTACTTTTTTAAAATAGAAAATTATTGCACTATATGCCATATTTGTTGCACTTACAGAACCTCCATTTTTTTTAATGTTTGCTAAGTATCTATTTACATCTTGTGGCGTATGATTTTCAATTGGTTTTTCATTGTAATATTGCAAATACTTTACAAATGCACTCGAGTATGACTTAATTGTCTGGTTACTGTAGTGTTGCGCATTCAATACTGTTATGTAGTCCTTGCATCGTTCAGCAATATGACCTTTTAGTTTTTTCAACAACCTTTGCTGATAAATACTGTTTGGACATTGTTCTTTTTTATATGATTTTCCTGCTTTTGGCAATCTATTGATTACCTGAGTACCTTTATCTTCATAATGCTTAATCAATCGATCAACAATAGTTTTTTCATAAGGAATTACCCATCTTTTACTTTGCTTGTCATATTGTCGATGAGATATGGTTTTTAGGTATTGATCATCTATATTATAACCACTTATACTTACACAAATTTGATTTTTAAAAGCAGGAGATAGATATAATGTTACTTTACACGGATCTTCTGTTTTTCTTATTACATTATCCAAAAACCGAAACCTATCTTGATCCCATGGATTGTAACGGTTTTTCAATTGATTTAAGTTGAATGTTGTTGCTTTTACTACCCATTTTTTTTGATTATTATTCCACCAAGCTCCTTTCAAACCCTTAATAAATAATACTTCTTTCTTGTCATATGCTATTTTTATATTGAAGTACCCAGCGTTAAAGACAATGATTGGTTCATGATTATTTTCATGTATGTCAGCCTTCAAGTTGTTATTGATAGTTGAAATAGCTGTAATCGGCTTATTTTTGCCTATGTCGGATTTGTCACTATGAGAAGCAATACCTTCAGTGTTTCCGATTTCATTATCTAAAATATGATACTTAATTCCTAATTTTATAAAACTATTATAAGCTGCTTTAGT
>JAZGFO010000163.1:0-7479 GCA_036479655.1 Saprospiraceae bacterium | reverse complement strand
TAAAACCAATCGACATGATGCTAAAATTGATAGAAAAAAAGAGAGCATAAATAAATCAATTAAAAATAAAACAAATTTATATAAATGGTGAAAATATCACTAATTAGGACTACTGGAACAATAATATTTATTGTCTTTTCTCTTATAATCTCTTCTGCGCAAAATGAAATTAGATTTATGGAGGGAAGCCTAAAGGCTGCATTAAGTATTGCAAAAGAAAGAGGACAGAGTGTATTTATTGATACCTATGCCGATTGGTGTAAACCTTGTAAACGTATGGATATAGTATTCAAAGATCCTGATGTAGCCATGTTTTATAACGAGCATTTTCTCAATCTCAAAGTCAATATGCAGAATAGTGTAAAAGCTAGTGAATTGAGAAGAAAATATGATGTTGTCTTTTTACCTTCAATGTTTATTGTTGATTATAATGGTGTAGTAAAATATCAAGTAGATCATGAATTGACACGAGACGAAATGTTGAATATAGGTCAAATGATGTTAGATCCTAATAGTTATAATGTCTCCGACGCAACAGCTATAAGAAGAAATGATGGTACCATGGCAGCAACAAAGCCTTCATATACAACGCCACCGCAGCCTACGTTACCTAAAACTACACCTGCAAAACCTCCTGTCAAAATTGAAGAAGTTAAAATAATAGACCCAACTCCAAAAAAAATAGTTGAACCTATGAATCAAGCTCCTGAAACTATCGAAGCTGAAGAAAATGGAGCACAAATAAATGACGTAACATCATCTCCTGCTGCTGCCAAACCTCAAAACAAAAATAGTGCTTACTTAGATCAATTTGAAACAATATCAGAAACCAAATCAAAAGTATTGATGGTATTAGATGCAGGTGTTTCTCCACCAAGTGAAGTATTGATGTTAGAAGCTTACAGTAGATTAGAATTAATGGATGGAAGTCACAAAGCTGCAGCAACAGAGTACTTAGGCTCCCAAGATGATTGGAATACTGAAGAAAATAGAAAATTTATCCTTGATTTTGTTGATAATACGCACACCAAAGAATACCAATTCATTATAGACAACAAACTTGATTTTATTACCCAGTTTGGAAAAGAACGGGTGACAAAATCTTTAGAGATATTAACTTACAGGACACTTTTTAACGCAGTGCCTCGTCCTAGTTTAAATGACACAAAACAATTGTATGAAAATCTTGGTATTGATGACGTTGATAAAACAGCAAAGTACTATTTTATCAGTAGATTGATCGCTGAAGATAACAAAAAGGAATTGCTTAAACTTTCCAAAAAATTCTTTGAAAATTACAAAGATCAACATGGATTAATGTATAGTGTAGCCAATTATCTTTTATCTGTAACTGACAACAAAAAGGAATTGAAATTTGCTACTAAATTGTTAGAATCTGCAGTAAAAATCAACCCAAAATCAATCTTGTATCTTAACAAACTAAAAGATGCATATTTAGCTATTGGTAAAGAAAAGAAATCGAATAAAATTGAACTTCGTTTATCTGAAATCGAATCTAAGACTAATTGATTTAAAGGTTTTAAACAAAAACAATACTTTCTTAAAATGTAAACTGCAAACGTGCTCCTAAACTTAATCTGTTAGGTAATACATTTAGATCATCAGCACCCCAATTAGTAAGAGCTGTTTCATATTCAGTATGAATACCCATTCCAACAATTTCATTGAGTTTGTAAGATATGTTTACACCAATTTTTCCTGTCAATCCAGTTGGAGATATTGCAGAATTAGTTGCGTTATATGAAGTCAGATTTAATGCTCCATCAAGTCTTCTTCCTTTTTGATCTAAGGCAAATAAAATCCCGCTGCCCAACTCTGCACCGATACTCCATCTATTGAAATCAATACTATATCCAACCAAGCCTCCTATTCTTAATCCACTGAAAGTATTATAATGAACAATTTTTCTATGCGCATTGCCGGTAGTTGATATATCTCCTGTAGTTTCAGTGACTTCTCCAGTTATTGCATTAATTTCTTTACTAATCACCACATCTTTTAATGTCACTACTGTATCATAATCAAACTCACTATTTAATCTATTGTTCCATGTGTGATACCCTGCCTCTGCACCTACATAAAATGAATTAGATAAATATTTATCAATCTTTACATCAACATTATATCCAGCCAACTGTGTCGTCGTACTATTTCTCAATTCACCCAATTCTAATGCATTATCATAATCAGCAGACCATTGATTAACAGATGCTGTAATAGCTAACCTAAAAGGCAATTTTTTATATGGCTTATCTTTAGCAATCAATGAGGTTGAGACTGCATTTTCAATAATTATATCTTCAATGTATTCTAAATATGGTAATGTTACCAAAGGTAAAAAATGGAGTTTACTGTGTTTTTCTTTTTGCTTTTCTCCAGAATGCCCTTTATAAATAGGACCAGAACTATCTGAAACTTTATTTTGAATTAAACTATTTGCTTCTTTATAGTTATTTGCATTTTGAACATTTTCTATAGTAATTTTATCAGACAGATTATTGTCATTGTCATCATAATTATCAAACACTATTGATGTATTAGAAGGCTCAAAATTCTGATATTCTTTAGCTTTATATGGTGGAGAGAACGTGATTATACTTTCTTGTGTAGTATTAACTTTATATTGATCAGCTTCAATAACTTTTGTATTTGAAAAATAATTATCTTTAGATTCTTTCTTTTTATTAATCGTAGAGTTAATTTTCTTTGTTGCCTTTAATGGAGTCTTTATTACTTGAGTTTTTTCTTCTTTTTCTTTTTGAACGGCAACACTTTGCTCTTGGCTATTTGTAGATTTTAAAACCTGCTTTGTGTTAATATCAACTTTTGTGATTTTTGAGTTATTAACAGTATTAGTAATTGAATTTTTATTTGCAAAAAAGAAAATAGTCGAAATTAATAAAATAGATGAAAGGCCTATTGTACTCCAAAAATAAGGAGACTTAGGAGTTTTTCTATCCATCTTTTCATAGATATCCTCTCGCATATTATCCCAACCATAATCCTCGGGCAAATGGTTATTAAAGTCATCAAAATTATTATTGTCAAAGTGCTCCATATTCTTTGTTTTTTGTCTTTTTATCCATATTCTTTTTCAACCATTTTTTTGCTCTTGATAGCTGAGATCTTGATGTCTCTTTACTTATATCAAGTTGTTCTCCTGCTTCTTTATGGTTATATCCATCAATAACTATAAGCATAAAAACAGTTTTATAGCCAATGGGCATTTTTTCTAATAATCTTAACACCCCTTCTCTCTCTAAGTTACTTAAGTCTATCTCTACACTATTCTCATTCTCATTGATGCTACTGATAGGTATAAGATTGTTAAACTTTTTGGTTTTCCTTAAATACATTAAACATTGAGTCACCGTAATCCTTCTTAACCAAGGCTTGAATGGTGCAATATTGCTATTGTATTTTTTTATATTAAGAAAGACTTGAACAAATACATCTTGAACTAAATCTTTTCTATCGTACTCTAATTTGACATATCGAGATACTACCGAATATACATAAGGTACACAAGCACTGTAAAGAGCACGATGCCCATTCTCTTGGTTTTTCTTACATAGTATGATAATATCGTTTGTTATCAAAAGTTAATTTTTATGTTTTGGGATAAAAATGCTGGGTATCACTGTTGACACCCAGCATAGTATTTGATACATTATGTATCAGGTAAGTATTTGGTATTAGCCACAATTAGCTAATATATCAATCAATTCTGTCAATTCTGATATTTCTATTGTTTGACCTCCTTCTATTAATGTTACTGATACAGGATATGAAATACTTATTGAAGTATTTGCCGGTCCACCTGACATAGCATCAAATAATTCTTGCTCGCTTGTTATCTCTACTTCTGAGCCATCTGCCAAAAGTATATTCATTGGATAATTGATGCTAAAGCAGCCTTGTAAGGTGCCAGAAATTAAACTAAATACATCTGTATCATTAATATTAATTGGAATATCACCACAATCTTCAAGAGCTTCTTGTAACTCAATTTCATTATTTACAACGATTAGCTCACCATCAAATGATATTAAAGATAATGGGAAAGTAAACCCACTGATATCACCATTTAATAGTAAATCAAAAAATCCATTTTCGTTATTAACCGTAACTATTGAGCTATCTGTCAAGATCACTGTAACTGGAAACTGGAGCGTATAACACGCTATATCTCCACCACCTGTAACGATAGAGTCACATGGGTTATTGAATTGTTCACAGTCAAGCATTGCGTTAAACAATGCTTCATCATTTTCGATAGTTGTGGTTACTCCATCAGCATCAATTACATCTAAAGGAAAAACAAAAACCAAAAATTGATTTGAGGCCAATGCATCTGCAAATTCACCTTCACTATTTACTGTTGTTTCATTATCATCTTGGTCAACCACTGTTACAGGATATTGTAATGCAATACAGTATTCATCAAGATTAATTATAAATGCTGGAAATCCTTCATTTACCCATCCTTCATCTGGTACACATGCACCAAACAAAACACCTAATGCCTCTGCATCAACTGCCGTTACAGTATTGCCGTCCGCATCTACTACTTCTAAAGGATACACAAAGTCAGCTATAAAAATTGAATCTGAAGGGTTAGGATCTAAATATTCTTCTAAGTCCGCATCTGATGAGACTGTAACTACTGTATTGTCAGTTAATACTACATCAAAAGAATAATTAATAGTTATACATCCTAATTCTAATCCATTGGCTACTGTAGAAGCTGAAACATTCCCAATAAGATTATTAATTGTTCTTGTACTGGCTTCTGTCGGTTCTGTTGTAATGTCTATTGTGTCAATATTTTCTTTTTCACATGAAGTGAATAAAAATAATAACATCAAAAAGAGTCCTGAAAATCTTAATAAATTTTTCATAATATAATTTTAGTGTTTAATATAATTGTTTTCATTAATCGATCGAATACAAACACTATATGCAACTTTTAATAATAACGTTGCATCATTGAAAAAAAATATTGAAAAAAATTAAGATTATTACTATGTCACACCATAATTAGCTGTACTGCAAACATATAAAATATATAATATTAGAAAATTATATTTTCAAACTCAATCCAGCTCTAATGTTACTTTCTTTGCTGGTAGTAGTAGATATGATACCAAAAATGTTGTCTGTTGATAAAAACCCTTTGACTGGTCCTATTTTTAGTGCTCCAAATATTCCAAAATTAGCCACGTTACTATCTTTTATAGCATACAGAATTCCTGCAGATATAAAACCATTTATTTTTGTTGTAACGTTGAGTGATATCGCATTTGATCTTCTGTCTTCAGATCCAATACTGTGGAACAATGCGCCAATAGAAAATTTATCGCTAATATCTACAATACCTCCTAAAAATATCTGAGTGGGCAGTTTAGTTGTAAAAACATTATTTGATTCCTCAAATTTTAAAATAGTTTCCAGAGAATCAGCAATAGATATTTCTTGGTTATTAATTATTAAGTCACTTAGGTCGATGCCATCCAAAAACACAGTGCTATTAGTCCTATAGTTAATAACATCTTTGTCCCAATCAATACTTCCGATGTCTATTATACTTAATGACATTTCAATTTTTCCTATTGATAATGATGCTCCAATATCAAATGCCCAACCAGTATTGTTGGTCATAAAATTATCAAAACTATAGTTTTCAACATCTAAAGAGAAATTGTTGATATCTACATAATTGAATGCTTGCGAACTATTTATCTCATAGTCTGCATCAACTGTCAATTGGTATATATCATCAGAAGTGGTAAGGTCAAGCTTTGATTGATTGGTAAATATTGATTCTACCCCTGAGAGTCTTTTGATTTTAGCTCCAAGACTCAAAGTTCCAAGGTTTTTTTGAATACCTAAGTAAACTTCATTATAATTAAAATATTCTATCTGAGGTCCAAGATTTAGTGTCTGTCCCACATAAGATCCATTACCGTTAACTAAAAAATTTGCAAGATCTTTTGAATAGTTAAACCATCCATTTGCTTTCCATGCGTGTCCAACTGATACTCTAACTAAAAATAAATCTATTGATGCATCAAATGTATTTACAGATACCATTCCGTATATATCATTTCGATCTTTCATTTTATCAATTGAGTTAGATGGAGATATAATATAACCACCTTCAGGTTTTTTTATCAAAAAATCATTGAGATTAGGACCTGTAGTACTTGCATCTATACCTATTCCTGAGGCAATTGATATATAGCCATCATTATTAAGAGCGGGATTAAAATAGCTTCTCTGATATGTATCTTCAATAAAAAAATTATGTAAATTTTGCGCTGTAATAGTATTACAAACGATCAAAAATGCAATGAATGTTATTGTTCTTTTTAGCATAATATTTTTTATAACTACTACCAAAATAAAAAGCATTTCAAAATATCAATATGAAATTGATATTCTGAAATGCTATAAAATATATTTTACAAATCAAACTTTATACCTTGAGCCAAAGGCAACTCAGTACTGTAATTGATTGTATTTGTTTGTCTTCTCATATAAGCTCTCCAGGCATCAGACCCTGATTCACGACCACCACCTGTTTCTTTTTCACCACCAAAAGCTCCACCTATTTCAGCTCCACTTGTACCAATATTAACGTTTGCAATACCACAATCTGATCCAGCATAAGATAAGAACAACTCTGCTTCTCTAAGATTGGTAGTCATTATTGCAGATGACAATCCTTGAGGTACATCATTTTGAATTGCGATTGCGTTTTCTAATTCCCCTCTATATTTTAGTAGATATAGAATTGGTGCAAAAGTTTCATGTTGTACTATAGCCATACTATTATCTGCCTCTGCTACTGTAGGTTTGACATAGCATCCACTTTCATATCCTGCTCCTTTTAATACACTTCCTTTAACGATAAATTTAGCACCTTGTTCTTTTCCTTTTTTTATAGAATCCAAAAACATTGCTACAGACTCTTTATCAATCAATGGGCCCATATGATTTTTAGCTTCTAATGGATTACCAATTTTGATTTGCTTGTAGGCTTTGACCAATGTCTTTTTTACTTTGTCATATACATCTTCATGGACTATCAATCTTCTAGTAGATGTACATCTCTGTCCACAAGTACCAATAGCGCCAAATACTGCGCCAGTCAATAAAAGATTCATATCAGCATTTGGAGTTACTATAATAGCATTATTACCTCCTAATTCTAACAATGATTTTCCAAATCTTCCAGCAACTGTTTTACCTACTATTCTTCCCATTCTACTGCTTCCAGTAGCAGATATTAACGGTATTCTTGTATCATTAGTCATCATCTCTCCTACTTTATAGTCTCCATTTACAATAGAGCTTACACCTTCAGGTACTTTATTATCTTTTAGTACTTTGTGCAATAGGTTTTGACAAGCAACTCCACACAATGGAGCTTTTTCGCTTGGTTTCCACACTACT
>JAZGFO010000162.1:0-26423 GCA_036479655.1 Saprospiraceae bacterium | reverse complement strand
TTGTACTTCATTAATATGTCCCATTATCTTTAGATTTTGATAAAAATCCAAATAGCGATGATTAACATTTTTAAAACCATACATATCATCTTTTAAATCAATATAACTTCTTAACTTATTCAATTCTTTATGTGGTACTTGCTCTCCGTTATGATCTATATGTTTACCTAAATCAAACAACTCTTCTCCTTCATCAAATGCTTGTTTATTAAGATATAACTTATAGTTATCTGAGATAAATATAGTTTTAAATCCTCTACGATATAACACAATAGGTTGTTGAGTTTCTCTTATTTTAGGATTTCTTTCTTGGGGTTGGCTTGACATACACCAAGTTACTATTTCATACAACCAAAATCGTAGTTTATGAAATTCTTCTAAAGGCATCTTATTAAAACTCTCGTAGTCAAACATTAGCTTGAAGAAACGCCATCCTTGTTTTACATATGCGGTGATAATTCTACTAACCATCTCTTCAATGTTATCGTAGTTTATCTTAATTTTTATATATAAACGATTAATTTCAGTCCATAATTTATATCCTTCTATGTTCATAAATTCCCCTCTACCATAACTACAATCAGAGGATGTCATAATTCCGAACCTTTTGTTTTTCAAATCTTTACATCTTTCAAAAACATCCTTAAATAAATCTTGTTCAATTTCAAGAACGATATTAGCTTTATGAGTTAGATATGTCGTTGTAATTAATTTTACAAAAGCATCAAACTCTTTTATATCTGTAATTGGAACTAATAGTATATGATCTTTCTTTAACTCAAGTATTCTTAATTCAAGAGATTTTAAAAATAAAGTAAAGCTCTCAAATTCTACTTCGTTAAATTCGTTTAAAATACTTCTAGAGTTAAATAAACTCATTATAAAATTTTCCCTTTCAATCATTTTATCTTCACCCAGCACCTACTCTTCACATAGACACCTTTGGTTTTTATTTTTGTTTCTTTTCTCATAAACATCGCCAATGCGTTGTATCTTTCCTTTTTCTTGGCTTTCGTTAGAATGCCAGTTTTACTATTTACTAATAGCGTTCCTGCCTTATAAACTTTATCAACATAAGCTAAAACTATTCCGGCTACTGAAATTGGAACGGCTCCTTTCGTTGCACCTGTTGCATAGCCATAGGTGTCGCTACAAATTCCAAAAGCTCCTAGTTGGTTTCTCTTGTTACATATCGCAAGACCTTCGCCTGTTTCGTAATAACACATACCAGCTTTCTTAATTTGTTGTTTAGCTAGAGGTATGTAATCTACATAGTCGTTATAGACTCCGTTATAAATTTTACCAGAGCTAGTTACATCTCCTGAACCAAATGTTGTAGCTCCTCCTTGATTTTGAATATATAATGTACCTACTGTTGTAGCAGTAAGTTTACTCATTATCTCGTTACCATCAATGGCAATGTGTTGACCTGTTCCATCACCACCAACAATTAAACCTCCTGAAACACCTACTAAAGTAACATCGTCAGTATAGTTTATTGTAACTCTACCACTTGTTCCAAGAGTTGATACCTCACTTATAGCATTAGAGTTCATATCAATTGGAACAGACATATCCAACTCAGCGGCATTAAAATATGCAATACTTGCTCCATTAATCATAAAATAAAGATTCTTCCCAGTATTAGAATTAATACAAGTTTCAAATGTAGAGTTTTGCCTAATCATAAAATTATTAGCAGTTGTACCTACATATCCCCAATAAGCATAACCAGAACCATTTACACCTATTTGGCATCTTCCAAAAGTAGAATATTGTGCTACATTATCCGTAGAAATTGGATTAACATGAGCTCCAAAATCTAATCCAGCTGTTTCTACTGCGTTTACAGCTTCTGAATCGAGATATTTAGCGTGATGTGAATCTACTGGTGGTGTTCCGACATGTGATTGTATGTTAGCATTTGCGACTTCGTAATTAGTAGTATGTTCTGTATTATTGTGATCTTTAGGATGATGAGCACCTTCTGGAGCATCTGATAAATCTCCATGAGCTAAATATCCAGCTTCAAAATCAACACCATCTGCTCTTAAAACTTTACCATCTTCGTAAGAAACAAGATTAACATCTGATAAGTCTGCTAATTCAGAGGCTCCTCCTCCTCCAGCACCAGAGAACAAATCAATCCAACCGCTACCGCTATCAACATGATAACCAAATATACCATTAGAATCACATTTAATTCTATAACCATCTAATAGCCCAAACTCAGCTTGTTGTTGACCAGAAACCATACCTTCTGTGTCTAATCCTAAACTCCAGTAAGGATCGTTTGTAGCTCCAAATGACTGTATAGGTCTTTCTCCGTATTCTCCATCTGGATAACCACTATTGTCCATATAGGCATACATACAATATTCTATATCGTTATAAGTACTCCCACCAGCTAAATAATAAGTCATTTTTAATCAGCCTCTGTATTTGTTGTTCCTTGTGTATTTGGTGCTACATTCCCAAGAAGTGGTGCTCCAAAACAATCTGTTGCTGGAGGTGCTATATGATCGTGGTTTTTCCAAGCAAGTGTATGTCCACCACCTTGAATCAATGTTTTACCAGAAATACTAATTATCTCAATATTATCGTCACCATTAACTTGTAAAAGCATATTTTTATCACTTGATAAGTATACTGTTCCTTCTGCTAAAACTTTAAATCCTTCGTCACTATTTTTAAATTCTATGAAATTACTTGTATCTAATCCCATAACAAATTCTCTATTACCTTGTTCGTTTTCAACAATCAAATGTAATCCTTGTTTACCTATTTCTAATTCGTCTGGTATAGTTTGATCGTCTGTATCTTCAACCTGTAAGATTGTATCACCAGATTCCTTAACATACAAACACCATCCATTAGGAAACTGTAATCTAAAATCCATTAAGTCTTTTGCAGGTATAGCTAAATCTCCGTTCTTTCCCATAATAAAAGGACCAAGAGCAGAACTCTCTTCTTTTCCCTCTATGTTAAATACTATTGAATTTGGAGGTTCTATATTACCTAATTGCATTGACGGAAATAGTAAGCCCGATCCTTCGTCTAAGTAAGGTGTAGTTCGAGCTATTTTCTCTTTTGTGTTAATAGAATCTTTCCTATCAATTTTAACATTCTCTGGTGTATTTATCTTAAAAAGTTCTTTGTTCTTTTGTATAGAAACAGAATCAATAAATCTTTCACTCCCTTCGTCTTTTAATATACTACCAAGCATTACGGAATGAGAAGTTAATTTTTGATTTAATAATCTTGTAGCTAATGTTTTTTCAATAATTCCTCTTAATGTTCTAAAGTATAATTCTTTATCTACGGTTCCTGAGCCTATTCTAACAAAACATCCTTCTGAATTTCCTCCAGATTTTCCAGCCCAGTGTTTAGTCCATATACATCTCCATTCTTTATTAATGTGAGATAGTGCGTCCATTGGTCTAGTAGGTCCAAGAATCATTTTAAAGAAAGGACTTTTAGCTTCTTTATCTGCACCAATATCAAATGGTTTTGTTGAGTTCTTAGTTACATCAGCAAACAACTCTTTTCCTATATACAGTGTTCCTCCTCTAACAAGCCATTCAAATTCATTTTGATCAGCTATATAATTTATAAAGTCTAAAACTCTCCATTCGTTATTTATAGTTAAACTCCTATACTCAAAATTCCTATGTTCTTCCTGTTGAGGATGCTCGTGAAATTCCACATCAAATATTTTATTCTCTTCTTCTCCTCTTTCTTGTAAAACATCAATTAGAACTTGTTTAGGAGTTCTGTTTTCTGAATAACTTAAACTCGTAACATCGTAATCAGTTAATAAACTCTGTAAAGTAGCACTATCATGTGATATTGCAAAAACCCTATATCTACTCGTTTTTGGATCGTATTTTACATCAATAACTTTAAATTGATCGGTGAAAAAAGGAGCTTTTGTATTACCTTCTAAGAATAACCTTAAATCTAAACTGGCTCTTCCAAAATCGTAATGTGGTAAATTTTGAAAAACATCCCATATTAAATAAGCATCTAAACCGTATATACCTCTAAAAACTATTAATTCGTCTTCCTGTCTATCTTTTAATACCTTGTAATTACCAACAAAGTCTAAAGTTTTACTGTAATCGTCGTGAGGATATATTCTAATAATCCAACCAGTACTACCCAATATTCATCAGCTCAGCCTTCTGAGGCACACTTAATTCTGATAAGTTATAGTCTAAATTTTCGTCTATGTTTCTTAGAAGTATGTCTGTATAATCTCTTCCGTAATATTGATTGCTTAAATTGATCCCAGTGATGTGTGCTATATTATGTTCTGGCGAATTACCTTCGTAGTATTGTAGAAACCTATACATTATCATAGCACTAGAATATCCTATATCCATCATAGTGTCTATTCTTCTTATAGATTTAACAACATCATTTTTCTCGTCTGATGTATAATAGTAAACTGAGTTACCGTACTCGTCGAGAACTTCTTGAAATTTGTAAGGATATTTAGGTAAGTATTTTCTAAAGAATATAGAATAGGTTAAGCAGTTCATTCCGTTTTCTACAGACTCTGTGAATTCGTAAGTTTCTATATACATATTAGTATATACTTTAGTTTTGGTTATTATAGGAAAAGTTAAATGAGCTTCATCTTTTCCTTCGTCTAGATTATAAATTTCTACCTTTTTCCAAGGATCTACTGCGGCTGGTGGTAATTCTGCTAATCCAGGGTAGTGTAAGTTCTCACTATTAAGATTTGCTACTCCTTGGATTACATCAGAGAATTGATCAACAACTCTCGAAGAACCATATAGAAACAATAAATCCAACATAGCTAGAAACATATACCTATTTAAACCAAAAGATTTTCCTTGAATTCTTAAAGATTGTTCGCCACCTTCTTGGTGAGCTAAGAAGATTCCTCCTGTGGCTCTGTAATTTAAAAATCTTTCAGATATTGCGTGACTTATCTCTTGTATACTTGGTAGAGGCATCCCTCCAATCACAGCCGCCGGCTGTACACCTAAAGGATTAAAAAAATAGTATCTAAATAAGTTAAACATAACCATAGTTATATTAACAAAGAAATTTTTCTTTTGAAGTTTAGTAAAGTCTTTTATTTTACCTAATAGTGAAGTAGGACTACTTAAGCTACCAGAAGTAGCTATAGCTAAACCACTAGTTAGTCCTGCTAATGTAGCTCCAACCACTGTAGATGGTTGTGCGAGTTCTTTTAAATAATTATCCTTAAATATCATGCCATACCAACTAAACCCATTAAAGTTGTAGCGGCTATATCATAGCCATCTAAATCATAAGATACTTCGTTATTACCTGCTGTGTCGTGTTTAATCTTCCACTCTTGTTCACCAAGAGTTATATTTAAAGATTGTACTAATCTTACAATAAAGTTTATTCCATACTCAACAACTCTATAAGTAGATAAGAATTTATTTCCTTTAGGCATAATAAATCCATAATCACTCGATTGAGTTGTATAAAAATCAAACCCAGAGGGTTTTCTATAAGTTCTTAATAATAATGAATATTTAATGGCATCCTTCCCGTCAACAAGCCTTTCTTCAAACGAGAATGTTTCTATATAAGTGTTTGGAACAATTATATGCCTTGATACAAAAGGAAATGTTTTGTGGAATTCATAAGTAGGTCTTTCCGTTCTTTTGTTAAAAGAAATAACATCTTGTATTCTTGATCTCATTTGAGCTAAACTAATCGTAGGATTACTCATATCTATATTTTCTATTTCTTTTACTCTTCCTTGTCCAACCATAAACATAACATATAGTCCCATTAAAAGTAAAACTTCTCCTCTATATAAGAAACCTTCTATTCTTATAGCATCTTCACCACCTTCCTGATTAGCTAAGAATACTGAGCCTGTAGCTCTAAATTTTAATATTTTACCAGATCTAGCTACCTCAATTTCTTGTACATGTTTAAGTGGAATAGGACCACATAAACCACCAATTGATTGTTTTGCTACCATTAAAGGATCGTAAGGAATACTAACTTCCATTGCATTAAGACTATACAAACCACCTAAACCTAAAGCATATCTTGATGCCTCTCTTACTATTTGTCTTGCTGAAAGTACTTTTCCTTCACGCTGTGCTAATGTGTACCAACTAACTATGTTATCTATTTGATCTTCGTCTGTTCCTCCAATATCATTTATTTTTATATAATTCTCTCTAAATTGAGCTGGATCTCTGTGAGGTCTTTGTGTATCAGCCGCTATTACTAGAGCTAGTTCTTCTTCGTCTTTTATTTCTCTTAATAAACTGTAGAACTTATTAACTGCTTTTTTATCTGGTAATGTTAATACATGCCTAGCAATTGCATCAGCGTATATTTGTTTTCTTTCTGTATTGGCTATTCTTATAGCTATACTTTGTTCCTGAGCTCTGCTAGGACTAACATGATTAAATCTCATTTTCTGGAGTTGATATAACCTACCAGATATTTTATTAGCCCAAGATAATTGACTAGAAGTTAAAGCTCCTTCTCCAAAACTCGATGGCATTATGTAGTCCCCATTTCAGTAACATCTTTTCCTCCCATACTTAAAGTAACAGCTATCATTTTTAACACTCTAAGTATTTGTGGATTTAATAAAGTATCCTTCTGTAATTCTTTTATAGCGTCATTTAAAGCCTTAGCTGTTTCGTCTTTTAATTCTTCGTTTGTTAAATCTTCAATTACACCTTTCCATTCGTCAGTTTCACGTAGAGCTTTATATATATTAGCAGGTATAATTGTTTTTAAATTTTCCATTACTTGTTTTACTCCAGTAATCATGGCTTCTGAAGTAAATTTCTTTTCGAATGTATCTTTAATCTCGTCCATTTCTGCTGGTGTCATTTTATCTATCTTACCAGCTTTCTGTAATTCAGCCATCATATTCATTGATTTTGTGATTACTCCTGGCAAAATATCTTTAAACGAAGGTCTAATTAATGACGCTACAGCAGAAACATTCTTTTTACCATATAAGTCTAAATACTCCTTGAATTGATTAACATTTGTTTTAGATAATATTGTTTTTAATTCTAAGAAATGAACAGCTTGCTTGTGTATAACAGTTCCAAGTCTAACACCGAAAATATCTGTTAATTCATCGAGATCTCCTCCTAATATAGCCATATCTACTCTTCTCTGTTTCCATAAACCTTTTATCTTACTAAAATTACCAGAAAACAATGTGTCCATTATTAGTGTTAGTTGTTGTCTAAAGCCTTCAGGGAATCCCCCTGCTTCTGGTTTTCCTTTACCTTTAAACCAGAGCCATGACATTCCAGCCGCAATTGTTTTGAGAACATCACTTTTGGCTACCTCTGCCTCTGTAAACATATCTTTTGTTAATGTTATTCCTAACTTTTTAGCTGACGCATTTAGAAAGTCCATTGTATTTTTATTAGTATATAATAAAGAATTTATGTTATTTAATGTATCTTTAGCCTCTTCGCTTTCTAATCCTAAATATCCAAAGAATTCTTTGAAATCAACTAGAGGATCACCACGTCTAACAGCTGTCATCATAGCTTCTGATAATTTTTCTAAATACGGTTGATATATTTGAAATTCTGGAATAGCTGATATTCCTCTTGCTTCTAATAGAATAGCCATCTCTCTATTGAATTCTGCTATTGAATTCTCTATATCTTCTAAAAGTTTCTTAGAATAACCACCAGCAAAATCTTGTGCCGCTATAAGCCTATCCATTCTTACTAGAAATCTCTGAGCTTTCTCTCCACTCCATCTTCCTCTCATAATCTCTTCTAATCTATACTGATATTCAGTAAGTTTATCTCCTAAGAATTCTCTTAACTCAGCTTCTGTAGTTATTCCTTGAGCCTGCATCATTCCTAATAGAGCATTCTTGTCTTTACTAATCATTTTATCTATTAGAGTTTCTCTAGTTTTATCTATTAAAGTACGAGCTATTCTAGCAGTTTCTTTCATCTGCTCTTTACTTCTAGGAATAACATTAGGCATTAAGAAAGTTAGCCTTTTCTTTATATAAGTTGAATCTTGTTTTAAACCAATTAAATCTCTTTTAAGATACATAAAACTTGGAACTACTCCTTTAATACCTCCGGCTTTAGTTCCGACTAAAGAATCTAAACTCTTTTTTAATTTACCTAAATTACCAGTTTCTTTAATTGTTAGTGATATTACCAAATCATCTACAGTTGGCATTAGTAACCAAACCTCTTTAGGAAATCTCCTACGGTTGTCTTTTGACCAGATAAAATATACTTATCCTCTTTAGCTCTTTTCTGGGAAACATTATGAACTTCTCCCTTAGAAAAGATAAGATAGTCTCTTTGAAGTCTTGTCATATCTTTAACAGTTGTTAAAGGTTGGTTTAAGAAATAAACAATATAAGCCATCTCTCTACCACTTTCGTCTGTTAAGATTTCTTTAATAACCTCTTTTGGTTTAAAAGAAGAATCCATAACATACTCAGCTATTTCGTGAATATCGTTCATTTTTAATACTATGAAATAACCGTATGGTCTAAGCGAATCGTCTTCTAAGTTTATGTAAGAAAATTCTCGATCCTGGAAGTCTTTCATAGCATAAAAAACTACCCAGTAATCAATAGCATCGTAAAATCTGATAAGACTAGCATAGCCTTTATCAGATACATCAATATCTCTTTCGTTATCAATCAATTTTAGTCTAATTTTTATGACTAACTCAGCAATTTTAGCTGGTGCGTACTCTAAAGACTTATAGAAACATTGATCAAATTCGTATGAAGAAATAGGTCGGAGGGGTAAAGGTTCTTTTCCCTCTTTGTAAGGATAATATAATACTTCACTCGTGCCTAAATTAATATGTTTTATTACTTCTAATCTCTCTTTATCATTCATCTCAATACAGCTATATTGATAATTTGTTTAATGATGGGTATGTTCCGTCACCTTCTTCTAACTCTTCAGTATTATACGAGTTAAACGACTCCTTAATAGTTCTCCGTAAGAAAACACATTCGAATTCTCTAACTGGAAACTCAGCGAGTTCTACTGTTTGTCCCATTCTATTAACAACGCATCCTTTGAATTTCTCAAATCCATTAAGCCAAGGTACATAATTCTCGTCTTCTTCGTGTTCTTCTGGTCGGTCTCCAACTTCTAATCCAGTTGTTTCTCTTACCAAATCAACCTCAACATCAAACATTACTCCTCCTATATCTAAGCGTCTCAGCTTTTCAAAGGATTCTCCATGCTCTTTAATAGCTATTGTAAAAGTTAGATCTTCTGGTTTAGCAACCCAGCCTTGTCCAAATTCCTCTACAGAATTAATTTTAGCCCAATTTCTAACTACATCTAAACCTCCTCTGTCTACACCAAAAATCTCGAAATGCTTTTGGTTTTGTCCACCAGATAACTCTGATGGATAATATATTCGCCAGATTGGTTTAACTTCCCACCTTAAAAAATCTTTGTTTATCGACATTTTATATCACCTAAGTTGCTATATTCTCCGCCCTTGTAATTATTATCTTTTCTAGACTTGTATACCACTCATATTCAATCTCAACGGCAGGAACTGTTTGTTGCTGTCTAGCGATTCTACCAGCTTCTGTGTTCTTTCTTAAATCCTCTTCAATCGGAATATATACTGTAACGAGTTTATCAATAATTCTTTGATCGGTTAAGATTTTGAAAGCTCCACGTATTCTAGCTTTGATTGCTTGGCAACCCTCGTAACTCATTAAGGTGTCTCTTTCAGCTAGTAATCCCCATAACTGATTTCTTAATGTTTGAGCCATTATGTATCTGCATCTAACTCCTTCAATTTTGGAAGCGTCGCCAGAACCAAAAGTAAATCCAAATGTTAATAACAAAGGATTGCCTGCTAGTTCTGTTCTTTTCATAATTGTACTAATCTGTCCGTCAGCCCATTTACCTTGATTAACAAGAGGTTCAGGTTCTAATATCCCCATATGAGGTTCTGCAAACCCAACTTGTTTATGAGGGTGTGTAGCAGAAACCATTCCCATTAATCCACTAGCCATATCATCATTTGTTGCTGAAGGCTTTGCTTTAATAGCTGATATGTCTTCTCTAGCTCCTAAAAGATTTTTTAAGTCTTTCCAATAAGTTGATGTGTCAGTAATAACATCTTCTGGTTCAGCATCACCAGGTAATGCGTAAAACCATTCAACACTCTTTCCAGCTATCATATTTCTGATAATCATCATATCATCTAATTGACTTACACCAAAAATAGTATCTGTGTAATTCTTAAGAGTAGCATCATTTTCTAAAGCCATAGAAACCATATTTATATTGTATTCTGACAAAACAGAACTAATATTAGCTTGTGATCCGGCAGTAAAACTAACTGTTATTTTACAATCGCTTGTTAAAGGCTTTACAATTCCACAAGTTTCACCACTTAAACCATTTGGAAATCCTAATCTACCAGTCCAGTTGTCTGCTGGATCTTTCTCTACATTAAAAGCAACTCCTAGAGATCCATTTGCGGCGTTAATAGTTGAAGTTCCTGTACCAATATCCTCTCCACAACACCAGAACTTTACTTGTTCTTGTCCAGCTTGAAATCCTGCTGGAGGCTTAATAGGAATTTCCCAGACATCTCCTGACACATAATCCATTGGAACATCTGCATAAGTTATAACAGCACCAGAAAGGTGTGCATAACCAAACAAATTTTGAGGAGTTGGACTAGCCGCGAAAAAAATAGCTACAGACTCATAGAATTGATCAGTTAAAGAAAAACCATCTTCTACTAATTGAGAACTCCAATCTTCTGTAGTTAACGCATATAGCTTAGAATCCGTTAGACTAGACGGTGAACCATCACCAATTATCATAGCTTTGTCCCATTCTACAGCTTTTGGAGCCGCAGAAGTTGTTCCGAAATTTATCGTTATATAATTTACCATTTTTTATTCCTCTACATTTATATTTATTAATAAGTTATAATCTTCTTCATTTGTACTCTTCACAAACAACCCAGCCTTTAGAGCAACAGTATCTTCTGTATGTTCTGGAGGAATTTTATCCCAGCGAAACTGTGTTCTTAAATACAAATCTATTGAATAACAATAAACCATTGTACCTGTTTCTGGATTGTATGTACTTACATCTCTAATAACAATATCTTCGCTTCTATCAAAAGAAGCATACATCTTCCACAAAACACTCTCCCAATTACGCATAATGTATTTGAGAATATTTGCGGCTAACTCATTTGTAAAGATTCTACCATTTATGCTCCTTTCTTTAACAAACTCACCACAATAACAGTAAATTGAACAGAGCTCTATCTGACAGTAACCATATTGTTTATACTGCCCGTGTTCAGTTGCTTTTCCTATAACGTCACTAATAGACCTAAATTTCTTTCTATTTGCTGGAAGAAACTCTACTAAGATATAAGGGTTCTTTCTATCGAAGCCTTCACCAGATCTAAATACATTTATGTCTGGGTTATATTGCTGGTAAGAAAAGTTTATATTCTTATGCAAATCTTCTATCAAGTCTTTTCTATTAATTTCAGTTAACATTTACCTTCCTCACTGCTCTACACTGCATTGCTTGTGTTAGTGGATACATCGTATAATCTTTTACTTGAATTACTCTATAGTCAAAATCATCCTTAATTATATGAGTTTGCCCAACCTTGATTGTAAAACTCTTAGCTAACAATTCATTTGACGATACTTGAAAAGTGAAACCGTCTTGTTTAAATCTTTGACCTTTATCTCCTCTAGTTTCACGTAAATCTAATGTGTGCATATATAAAATATTGAGAGTTATATTATCTTCTTTTTCTCTCATCATAATACCTCCTTCTAATCTCTCCGCATCTTTTTCGTTATAAGCTGTTACGCTTATTTCATGCTTTGAATTTAGAAATCCTAGCGTCATTTAAAAATCCTCTTCTGGTAATGTTTCGCCGTATTCGGCATCTGCTATATCAGATATTTCATATGGTTCGTTCCAGAAAGCTCCTCTTGATGTTTTGTCTCTGAACGCCACTGGTTTTGCTAACATACTCCCAGTCTTTTCCCAGAACCTAAACTTACAGTAGCCTCTGATAAAAGACATCCCATACATACGTAAGGTTTCATATGGTAGTAAATCCATAAATGGATCAGATGAACCCGTTGCAAAAAAGAAAAGAGGATTTGTACGTTGAAATTGATACTTCACATCTCCAAACTGGTTTGTTAATATTTCTCCTGAAGTTTGTCCAATTAAACTACCCTTACAAAGTAAAGCGAGAGCCCAACTAAATGTAGCAAATTTTAAGAAGTCATTAGCATCTGATTCAGTAGGTATTCCATCGTCAAGATCAAAACATCTCTTATTGACGATTTCTGCATCTACTTTAGCATGTGCTTCGTCCATTACTGCATCTGGTATATCTGTGACTTTTGCTCCGCTTTTCTGCATCAAAATCCACTCTAAAACAGTGTCTTTATCAACATATTTGTCAGCTACCATTTTACTGAGTAGCTACTGTCTTTATAAGCATTATATTGGCATAATCTCTGATCTCAGGGCATACCTCTATGCTTGCTGACGTCCAAACTTGTTTAGGGTTTCTTTCTTCCCATTGCTCAATGAAGAACTCTGTTGGAGAACCTCTTTGTGCTTTATGGTCTTCGTCAACCCAACCACATTTGACCTCACCGACTTCATCAGTTCCTATGACACTCCACTCATACATGTTTCCACCTATTTTGTGAACCATCATATCTTTCCTATTAGCTCTGCTCCAGTCTAATTCTAAATAGTCACCACGTCCAGGCATTCCTTCGAGTGAATCGTCAGCTCCAGGAAGATCTTTATAAGTTTGTCCAGTGATTTTAATAAGGTTTAAGCCCATTAAATAGTCACCTAAAACTCCTTGTGTGGTATCGACTAAACGAATTAATCTATCTAAGAGATCATCGTTTATTTCTAAGTAATACTCAGATTTTCGACCAATTGTCATGTACTTAGGATTCTTACCAGCTAAGTATCTAAAGCGTTCTTTTAAGAAAGCTAAATCACTAAAGACTGCGGGAGTTCCCCCACCGAAGTTACTCCATGATTTACCTCCTAATTCAGAAGCCGCTGAGCCATTAAACTCACCTGACTTTAAATCGACTACACCTTGTCTATTAGTGTCTTGTGTTGAAAATTCACCCATAACTTCCACATCTGCAAATGCAAATCTGGTTAAGGTATATTCGAGAGAACGGTTAATAAATTTGGTCAAATTCTCCATCATTTCAGCATGTGCCTTATCTATGATTCCGTCTTGGAAATCTTCTTTGAAAACCCTTTTATTTCTCCTAAAGGCGTTACCTAACTTTCTAGTCATGTAATTCCAAGGTCGAATGCTAGGGTAATTCATAGGTTCGATTGCTTCGTCTTCGCCATAGAATTTAGCCATTCCTTGTGGATCAGCTCCTCTATCACGTCTCCATTGTCTTTGAGCACCACGACCAGGTCCAACAGTCTTTGGCATCATTTTCAGAAACCAAGGCTCCCATTCCTTATCGTACCAGTCCATTAATTCCAGATAGGTTTTCCTCAAATAACTTGGGATAATCATATAATCCGAAAACATTCCTACGTTATAACTCATTTTTTAATCACCTATAAAATTGCTCCGCCTGCTACAGCTTTTTCATAATCTGGATCAATAAATACTAGTCCTATCTCTCCAGTTCCAATCCTTTGCATAGCTTTACCTAATGCTCTTTGTCCAGTTGAAGCCATAACTTCACACCCGCCATCTCCACCTATAACAGTGTCTGCAATATTGATAACTGAGCTACCAACATTTGCGACGGTTACAGGTCCTTTTTGAACAACAGTAATGTCTCGTTTCTTATCTTGTACTCCGTGTAACGCAAACCATTCGTCATCTTTATCGTTAATAGTCTTTCTCCATTCAACAAACACTCCAATCATTCCAGAGTCACCAGCGGTGCCTTTGTATGAACGAAGGTATTGTTTCTTAATAGGAGTAGCTGTAGTTCCAGTTCCAACTAATATAGCCGGTTCACCGAAAACACAGTCGTAACCATCTTCTAATAGGTATTGACCTCTAGTCGTAGTTATACAGGAGCTTTTATCCCAATAGTGTCCTATTCTTGCACTATAATTATAATCTACCATTTTTTTTATTACCTCTTAATATTTATTGTTTATTTATCCTTCTTTTTTAAGTTTAACAACTTCGTGAATTGTTCAAAAGCTACTTCTTTTTGTTCAAGTTCTTCTTCCATTTTATCCTTTGATTCGTTAGCACTGTCTTCTTGAGACTTTACATGTGGTTTAACTGCTTCTTTCGAGTAATCTTCGTATTTACCTTTTAGATATGCGTAGTCTTGTGCTTTTAAGAACTCTAATTCTCTTTCGTCTAAATCCTTTACTTCAAGAATTTTATCGAGAATAGGTTTCTTAGTACTCAGAAATTCAACTTCTTTCCTTAAATCTTTAACTTGATCTTCTAAGGATTGTTCGTCGATTTTCTTTTTCTCAAGTTCCTTGTCCGTAACCGTCATCTTTTCTTTAAGAGTTTCCATCTCAAGTTTAGCATCCTCTAGAATCTTAGTCTTTGAATTTAACTGTTCTTCGAGATCCTTGATTTTTTCTAAACTCTTGTCTAGATCCTCTTTACTTAATTCTGGTTCTTTATTTTCATTTTCGTTTGTCATTTCAATAACCTCAAAATCTATTGATTTACAATTTGAACACGCAGGAAACGGTGTTCCAGAATGTTCTAATACATCATAATGATTTACAATCTCATTTACTATATCATCAAAATATTTCCTATATCTCATTGAAATACCTAAAGGATCACCTACTTTAATTCTTTCTTTAATTATTTCCCTTAGTTTTAAGTGATCTTCAGTATGACCGTAAACCTCGTATTTAGCAAAAATTTCCTTCTCTGCTCCTTCTAACCACGCATCAACAATCTTACCGTATATATGTGTTTCGAAATTACCAGATTCCACAGGGTGCTGATGTCTCCATATCAAATGTTTATTTATAGAGTCTTTAGCTAATGTACATCTACCATCCTCGTTCTCAAAATTCTTGCTGAGGGCTTTAGCTGTAAAGAAAAACTTTTCCTTTGTCTCTGAGAATTTCTCGAGTCTAAATTCCTCTACTAGCTCTTTGTAATGCGTCATCTTAGTTATTACTATCCTATTATTTATTTAAATATTTCGATATTATACTTTACCAGATTCGATTCTTTACTGCCCACATCCTTGCCGGATCTCTACCAAACAAGTTCTTTTTGAAATCCATTGTTAGTTTTGCGTCAACCCTTCGAGCACCAAGTTGTTTCATTTTCTTCTGTCTTCTCATCTCTGGTGTATCTGTGTTTCCTATGCAATCATCCGTATCGCAACCCATCATAATCTGACCAGTTCTATGGTTACGAGCTTTAGGTTTAAGATACTTTTTACAGTGATAGCATCTATGAACCTTAGAAAGATCTTTTACTCCCTTCTTATCTAAATAAGAAAAATCAAATCCTCCTCTTCTCTTGGCTATTCTAGCTCTGTCTTTAGGAGAGGGTATCCTTAAAGGCTCTCCAATTTTTCTTCCGTGGAACCTATACTTTTGTAAACTCATAAGTTTTTCGCCTCCTCGGCGTAGTGTTTAATAATTGACTGTATAATGTCTTCCCAAGCCTCTAAAAAGGCTCTTTTCAAAACAGACCTAGTTCTTTCGTGGTGACTCATATAGTCGAAACCTCTTTTGAATATTGGATCTGCTCTCATAATTAAATGATCTATAATTGTAGTAACTTCTATACCTTGATAAAAACCGTAATTCCAGAATTTATGTGGATAATATTCGCCATATCTATGTTTAGTTGCTAGATATTCTTGATTATATGGTTTTCCTGGCCTCGCAGAAGCAGGTTTATGACTTCCTTTTCCTGATTTAGCTATTAGAGACTGTAGCTCTCTTATATTTTTAATACTAACTGTATCGCTATGTGGAACATGAAAAACTTTAGTTCTCAGAGTTTCCTCTAGAATTGGAACTAATTTGTTCAGTGCTCTGGTTCTTATACCCCAGCCTTTCTGACCAATCATTCCTATAAACTTCTGAGCTTGTTCTAAGGTTAGACTAATTTCCATCGGCTTTTGTTACCTCTGGTCCTAAAAATATTCTACCATCTTTTATAACCGTTTTTATACCGTAGGTTGAATTTTTTATTTGAACATCGTACACATACATTATTGGGAACAGTTGCTTAGTGTCGTCTGCTAATAAGTAAATTTCACATACTCCACCAGCTTCATCTGTTACTAGAATTTCTGTATCGTTTCCACCAGCTAAAGTACTCTTCTTTTGAACAATGAAATCTTCGTCACTATAATTTTTCCTTATAGTAAACCAAATTGATGTATCTGTTAAAGGAATTGGAATATCGTCGTCGTCTGTTATCTCACATTCAAAAAGTTCATTATCTCCTATAGTCATTTCTATTTTATTTTCCATTTATAACACCTTTATCTTTGTTTAATTTTATCATAAATTTTACCATATATTTTTTGTTTTGTGATTACTTTCCCAGTAATCTTCGTTTTTAGTATTTTTCCTTTTAACTCTTTTACAATATACAATATTATCGCAGGATTTAGTGAAGTCTTTAACACTACATCTTTATAGGTTAAAGCACTTTCTAATGTAATTTTAAGAAAAACATCCTTGTAACCAAGAACATTCAAAGTTGTTTTAAGAGCAATATCCTTGTATGTAGCTGTACTTTCTAAAGTTGTCTTTAAACTAATATCCTTATAGGTTGATGTGCTTTCCAAACTTACTTTTATTGCGACATCCTTATAAGTATTACTCGATTCGAGAGTTGTTTTTAATGTAATGTCTTTATAATCTACTATTGCTTCTAATTCTAATGAAACTTTTAAAGCTATATCTTTAAAACCTAAGAAATTTAAGGTTGTTTTTATAACTATGTCTTTGTAATCTAATGTATCGAAGGTTGTTTTCAATGTTACATCTTTATAGGTTAAGGCACTCTCTAAACTTATTTTAATGGAAATATCTTTGTATGTAGTTGCTGATTCCAAAGTAGTCTTTAAAGTTATGTCTTTGTAATCCAATGAATCTAATGTAGTTTTGATAGTAATATCCTTGTAGGTTAATGCTGAAGTAAATGAAGTCTTTAGAGTTATATCCTTATAACCTAATACTTCTCCTAATTGTAAAGAAGTTTTAATTGCTACATCTTTATAACCTAATAAGTTTAAGGTTGTTTTCAGTGAAATATCTTTATAGTTAAGCGAATCTAATGTGGTTTTAACCGTAATATCCTTATAAATATTATTCGAAGTAATAGAAGTTTTAATCACAACATCTTTGTAATCTACATATACGAATTCCGTGAGGGATGTTTTTAGTGTTATGTCTTTATAACTTAAATCTGATTCCAAAGTAGTTTTTAAGGCAATATCTTTATAAGTTAATCCAGATTCAAAAGTAGTTTTAAGGGTTATGTCTTTGTAGGTTAAAGCAGACTCCAAAGTAGTCTTAAGAGAAACATCCTTAAAAGTTAAAGCAGATTCTAAACTGGTTTTTAAAGTAATATCTTTGTATACTAAAGAAGGTGCCGCATCAAAAGAAGTTTTTAATGTAATGTCTTTGTAAGTTGGAGATGATTCAATACTAGTCTTTAAACTTATATCCTTATAGGTTAGAGCAGATTCTATGCTGGTCTTTAATGTAATATCTTTAAATGCTTCAGTTTCTCCAGCGACAGTAGTTATCGAACAATTAACTTGTAGAGAATCGGAAATTGTACCACTACAATCTGAGTTTGGAACAGTACATAATTGTAATTCATATTCTTGTCCGTCTTGTGCACCAGATCCAAATCCTAACGCCCATTGTTTTTCTTGATAAGTATTATTCCCAATTTTTGGGGACTCACTACAATTATCTCCTTCGTTTTCTGCACTTGTTGAAGAAGTTAGACAACCAGACGGTGTTGCAACTGTGTTTCCGTCAGTTAAAGCTGTTGTTGTACCCCAACAAACTTCTGTATCTGCTCCAACATCTGCAAAACTTCCCCCTTGCCTTCTCCATTGTAGTTTACAATAAAGGTTAGCTGAACCATGTGGCTCTGTTGATTCTATCCAAGTAGCTAAGACAAATTCGTCAGCTTTATCCCATCCAGTGACATCAACATCACAGGCTTGTACCCAACCAAGAAGATCAGCATAAGCTATTCTTGAATTAGCTAAAATAATAATTGCCATTAATCACTCACCTTACCCGCACTTAAGGGAATTTTTAACGAATCTACTCCATAGACTTTTTCTGTATTATACTCTACAAACATAGCATTTGGCATTAAATTCTGCCAATATTGTATTGATTTTATAAAATAACCTTGCTCTAAGAAACTTTGAGCACTTTTAACATCTTCCAAGCAACAAACAATATGGATTTGTGGTACTGAATGTTTATTGAGATTTGTAGCAATTTTAGGAGCTATCGTTTCGTCTAAACAATCTAACATATTCCAAGAAAATATATAATCTGCGTTGGTTAAATTGATAGTTGCGACACACTCTTTAAAAATATAATCGCTTTTTTTATTTTGATTTGCGTAATCACCAATATCAACACCAAAAGTGTTTACACCTAAATCTCTTAAATGTTTGACGAGATAACCAAACCCACATCCAAGTATATATACAATTGAATCTGGTTCGATGTAATTATCTATCCATTTAGCCCTTTCGAGATAATGAGGGAAATCTTCGTCCCTTATTTCTTCTGTGAAAAATCTCTCGTCAAATTCTAAGCTCATTTCAGACTATTTCCTCTAAATTTATTTCAAATAAATCCAAATTTAATCTTATACTATGCACAGTAGTGTAATAAGTCTTTACGTTCACTCCTGGCATTGCTTCTAAGACTATACAATGTCCCTCTTTGTCCACTACCATTCCTATCGTTAAGTTAACTTCATGCTTACCAGATCTTCTCTCTTTTGAAGCCCCTAGTTGAAAGTCAACTGTTTTAAATTGAAAAAAACGAAAGTTGTGTTTCTTAGAACCTTTTAATACGAGACTTTGGGGAATATCTGATAAACGTAATTGTTTACCGTCTTGATCTCTCTCATTTAAAACGAGAGGATCGTATAATACACCTATTGCGGATATATCATCCTTAATGAGATTGTCCCAGCAATGAGGATCACTTCTATCCTCAACAGCTGTTTCTCCGTTCCTATAATGCACGACAAACCGTGCAAATGTGCACACCATGATAATTACCTCTTTGGATAAAACATGACTGTTTTTTCGATTATGTATATGTATATCTTATAGTTAGAACTACGTCAATCGCATCTACACCTGTGGTTGCGTCGTCTGGTACTGATAAAGCTAATGCGAAATACTGTGGGTTTCCGTTAATATCCACATTAGAAGCATACAAATAATTTGCATCTCCTTCTAAAACAGCATTTTCCTCACTTCCACTTGCGTCTCCACAAACAATAGGTCCAGTTCCATCTAAATCGTGAAGTCCCTGTTCAGTTAGACCCCAATGTTGAGGCGGTACTGAATTAACAGTTTGACCTCTCGCTTTCAGCAATGGATCGTTTCCATTTCCAGCAGTTCCAGCAAAGATTTCTTCAGTAGTAGTCGAATGTGCATTACTATCCCACGCAGTTATTCTTGGTGCTGTCGCATAACTCACAGCATTTGACGATAATTCGAACGTCATAGCTTTAGGAGTTGCGGCGTTTGGTTGCTCATCTGTATCAACTAACAATACATCTGGTGCAGAGAGATCTTCAAGCCATAATTCTGGAGCCCAAATATCTCCTGAAGAAGGTAGCGTAACATTAGTTATTGTACCGTCAGCAGAATCAGGATCTCCCCATCGGATGACCTTGTCCGTATCTACGACATTAGCAGTTATAATTGCTTGATCGTAAGTTGTTGGTGTACTTGATAAAGATGCGTTTAGTTCCATTAATGGTTCAGCCATAAATTTTTCCTCTTTTTTATTATTTTTTATTATTCTTATATAATTTATACTTCTAACAGTTCTTGTAATTCATTTCTACTAACTTGCTCAGTAAAGGCTTTATACAGTCATCGTAATTCTTGTTTATATTGCGTAGAATTGTTATCAAATCTAAGCAACCATTATTTATATACTTATCTACATTATCTAATATTTTGTTGTAAGCATTTTTAATCTTCTCAGCCATTCTAATTGCATCTCCAACCACGAACTTATCCGATTGTAGCAATGCGTGTAATACAGCTGATTCAAAGTTTATATCTTGTTTCTGTTTGCTGTCTATTAGATTCCATACATCCTTCTTTAATAACTCTTTTAAATATTCCATTTAGATTACCTATATTGTTGTAGTCGTTGGTTTAACTTTTTGTTGAGTTTTTTGAGCATTACTACTTCCACCGAACCCAGTTGCTGACTCAGATGTTTTTAAAGGGAGTTGGAAATCAATTTTTTTGTTATCTGATTCGCCCACAGGTTCTAACCAATTGAAAGCTTGTTGTCCTGCTTTTCTAAGTTCGTTTCTATCTAAGAACATTCCAGTTCTTCTGCCTAAATCAATGGCTCTCATAACTTCTTCTGAAGCTTCAAATTTCAATGGACTAAATTCAATATCAATATCTCTTGGTGTTATAGTTATATTGTTTTGTTTACATAAACAACGAGCATAAAAGTTTTCCATTGATATTTTGTATCTCCTACGCATTCCTTGTAAGAATTGATAGTACAGCTCTCTAAGACCTCTTTGCGTAGACACTTCGTTGCCGGATGAATCCCTCATCCCCATTGAAGCAAATATTGAGTACATTATCTGTTTATCCATAGCTTCTAGGTAAGTTACATATATTTCTGAGCTTTTAGCTGAACCCTTGCCTAATTCTTCAGCTCTCACATTTCCAGGCAAAACTAATCCTCCGTAATTTGTCATATTAGGAGCTTGTTCTGCAACGTCAGATATTTGTTGTGCCATAATATCATCGTCTTCTGGATAATAATTAGTCATAGGATCGCCTACTAAGAATAAAATGAACGGTGTCCAAAACTTTTGAGAGTACTTCCTCATGAAATAGGCTATGTATCTCTTATAAGTTATCCAGTGTAGTGCTGAACCGATTGGAGGTTTAACGAAGAAGGAAGTTCTAAGAATAACATCTGGTTCGTCTGGTATGTCTATTTTTATGTTTTTGAAAGGATATTTAGTTGATATGTTGTCAAATTGAGTAGCTCTACGATAAAAGGAAGCTTTTGAACGGTGGGCTTTGTAATTACCTACTTGTTGCTGTAGCATAAGCCACCCATACTTCGGATCTCTAATCTTAATTATAGTTTTAGGATCGAGTCTCTGTAAGTCTACTCCGTAAGTGTAATCTTTACTGAGATCTACCCTCCAATAGGAGTTAGCGTGAACCATCTCGTCAATCCAGCTAGATGTTATGTAGTCCTCTATGGACTTTCTGTTAACGTTAATCTCGTTGTTAAAATCTTCGATTAGAGTTTTCGCTTTTGAGTTGTCACATCTAATCTTTAATCCGTCACCTATGATTGTTGCGGCTGTTATGTAAGTGAAAGATTGAGATAAAGAATCTGTCCAAAAACAGTATTCACGGTTATCTGGTGTATCTTTAATCATAACGTGCTTAAGTTTCTTAAGTTCTGGATCTAACATAGATGGATCTTCTTCCCACTTAAAAACTATAGGCTTCCTAGTTGGTTCAAATCGTCTTTTTCTACCTAATATATCTTCGGTTATTGTCATTTTAAAAAACCTCAAATGCTACTACTTTTTGTTTATATTTATATCTTTGTTTCTCTGGGAAAGAATTGTAATCAAAACCTACTGGTTTTCCCCTTGCTAATTGTTTTGTTGCGTGTGGTACTAGAGATAAAGCGTAGGCTATTAACCTATCGTCGTGATAGTTCTGAGTACCGTATTTAATATATCCTCCATCCATTACCTCACATTCGAATCTAAGCATTTCCATGACTAAATCATCCATTTCTGGCTCAGATCTTGGAGGTATTGCTAATACAGGAGGTTGTAATGATAATAATGTGATAAGATTACCTATTAACTCTGGTTTCGTCTGTTTTGATATGTGATAACCAAGTCTTCGTTTCTCTCGTGGTAATCTTCTTTGATTCTTCTGAATGTTGTAAATTTTCGAATATCTACTTAAATACTTGATGTCTTTCTGAAGTCTTTCAACTTGAGAGTATCCTGAGCCAGTAGCGTCTGGAACTACCCAGGTTGGTTGATAAAAACTCACTATGTCTGATAAGTGTCCGTAAATTTTATCGTAATCTGTGTCGAAGTCGTACTCTCCGGCTACAGTTCTCATGTAATCTAAAATTATTCTTTTCGTTTTTCTGTCTTTATGAGTTATACAGAAACTAGAAGCATCGTGTAACCTTCCGTAATCCATACCTAGTACGTATTTAACTCCAGCCTTCCTCTCCATAACATTTCTTAAACCTGGTACGGTAGACTGTTTTATCCAGTCGTTTAGGATAACCATAGACGCTTCGTCTAATATTTCACCTAATAGCTCTTCTCTAGCCCAAGGAGCCCAAGAGTGAGCATCTAACTGTCTTTTTAATTTTGCTTGGTCGATTATTGTAGTTTTCCAAGGATCAAGCCAAGGAGTGCCCCAAATCCCTACACCATACTTATAAGAGTTAGTTCCACATCTACAATCGGGTAACTCTGGCATTTCCCATATTCTGTTCTTTTCTGGGAACTCTTTGTCAACAAAATGCTTCTGGGTGTATTGATTACCACAGTTGTTACAGATTACTGGTCTCGTAGTTACTCCTTTAATGTAATAGTTGATTATCTTCTGCTTAGAACCTTGTGGAGTTGTTATAATTATCCAGCGTTCTCCGTGTTCTACAGTAGGTAAAGCGGCAGAAAATAAAATTGATTCGTCCATTTGTGCACCTTCGTCTATCGTAATGTAGTGATAGGAAGGACCTCTGATTGATTTATGTGAACAGGTGTGCGACTTACAGAAAGAGCCATTTGCCAACCTAATCTTGTCAAGTTTTACTTTACCAGCTATAAACTCGTTGAAGTCAGATTCTTCAAAACAGAGCTTAACTTTCTCGATTAAAAGCTGAGATTCTTCCTCAGATGCGGCTACAATACCACACCTAGTAGGAGGTTTACCTAAGCTCGTGGGCCCGAGTATCATTAGAGCACCATTTGCGTAACCAGTACTCCAAGATTTGCCTACTTGTCTCCTCCAGACAGTTATAACTCCGTCAGGAGGTTGTTTTATTTCGTTAAATTTAAATTGGGATAAAGGAAACCCAAATTGAATAGTGTCTATAAAATCCTTCTGAAACCTACCAAGCTTTACTGTTTTACTGTAATTGTCTGGATCTGGAAAGAAAAGCTCGATGAGATCGACTGCTCGATAAGAAGCTTTCTGTAGCTTATTAATTGTGTCGTTAGGAAGTCTATCTATATACTTCGCACTTAAATCCATAGCTCTAGTCTCTTCGTACTGTTGGATCAGTTGCTCGTAAATCTTTGTCTTTTATGTGAAACCTTGCTTGTTTTCTACCATCTGAGACTCCGTCTTTAAATTTCTTCATATATCTAAAATGACCAGTTGAGGATTCTACTATCTTATCCTCAGTTTCGTCAAATTCTTGGTCTAATTTTCCCATTTTTTATCACCTTAATTTTGATTGCGATGCACATAAGTAAACTGATAAGAATTGTAACCGTTTTAGCCTTCTATTTCATTCCTCATCGTCTTCCAGAATTTTGAGTACTTTCTCTGCTATTTTGCTGTCTAGGAGTGGTAACTCACAATCCGAACAAATATATAGCAAATCTTTGAATTCTGTGTACTCTATATCTGAAAGAGGTATATTAACTCTCATCATCGTCTATTTCAGCCTCTATTATGTTTAGTGCATCTTTTTTATACTTATCTTTAGTTTCTTTATCTGTATTAATCTTGAAGATGTAATTAGCCATATTTCTGGCTGTTTCCTTTTTCATCTCGTTCACGGCTTCACCGCCGGAAATCTTGAAAATTTGGTCGATCATCTTCCTACGTTCTTGCATGTACCCTAAAAGCTGAGGGTGTAACACTGGACGCTTACGTTCAACTCCAGTTTCGTCTGTCCAGACTTCTGAATATCGTTCTTCAGCCAATTCTTTTATCAGTTGATTGACTAATCTGAAACCTTTGTTCCATTCAGCCGAGGTGTCTATAGGCAAAGTAGATTTGCCAGGGACTATCCTCACCAATGAGGTTATCTCGAAATCTGCTAACGCATCTTGTTCAGCTTCCATCATAATCATCAATAATTTACTATCCAGTTAGACTTATAAACATTTCTTTGGTATATAATAGTGCGAAGAAGTTGTTTCTAGAGGCACTTGCCCTCATTTTTTGGCACAGTAGTAACAATATTGTTCAAAAATACCCCCAAAGTTGAGGAGTACAGTCAGAACTCTTTTCCATAGTTAAACCCCTAGAATCAACGGTTAAATAATTTTAAAGTTTTAGTACTATTAAATCCCTATATATAATATATTTATAGATGATTAACAGTATTAAAACTATTAAACCTTTGACTGGATTAGTTGGTGAAATTCCTCGATGGAAATCAAAAAAAAATTTGTGTGGTGATATGAATAAACCGAAAGGGAAGTTTGAGTAGTAGAAACGAAAATAAGGTAGTTTTTAGTTAAAAGGTTTTAGAACTATTAAAGGGATAGGAAAAAAGGATATATTTTATACACTGACACCCGCCGCGCCGCATGCCCAATTAAGCATTCTTATTCACATTTTTGGCGATCTGGCAGAGCCGCGAGCTTATGGTTTCAAATTCCGGCTAATATCCTTAATCTGTTGTTGTTTGGTTGTTGGTAGTATGTCCCGATAGCTTATTTGAATGATATAATGCATTGTAATATAGCTGTTCTTATTATCTGTTGTATTGTTATGTTATTATCTTATTGTATAGGATAAACTAATCAATTACAATGCCCAGTTTAATAATCCCAGAGAGAAAAACCTTGCCCATGTCTTATTATGACGTAATTCTCTACCTAATAACCTTAATCTTAATACTACCTTATTATAATAGTCTTAATCTAATTAAGCTGTTATTATAATACGTAAACAATAAAAAAAGGTTAAAAGAAAAAAGGTTAGGTTATTTGAGTTAAGCTAATATCTTATTCTCAAATGTTTGATAATTTCTGAGCATTTTATATATCTTATGTAGTAAGTAATTCATTTCAAACTTGTTATCTACAAAAGGCAGTAATCTCATAATAACAACTAATAAAGATTTGATAGGAATAGATGTTTCTTGTGAATATTGCATCATAAGTTTACTATCTTGTGTGTAATAATCTAATATCTCATCAAACTTATCTGTATAATCAATTTCACTATCTTGGCATTGTTCATTAGGTTTATTCATTTCACTATCAACAATTTCAATCATACTATCATAATTCATAAGTCTTAATGCATATCTTATACATTCTGACTTAGATCGTGTTGTTTGAATGATACGTGTCCTTTTCTTATCGTTATATTCAGTAATTCCAGATTTAAATATCTCAAATACAGTTTTATTAAGTATTGATACATTAAACTTATCGTGTCTTTGTAATCTATTGATAAACCTTTCAAAAGGTTTTTTCTGTGCATTGATGTTATTTAATGTAAGTAATAATGAAATGATTGTATCAGTTTTTAATGCATCAATTTCTGCTTTGTATTGTTTAGCTTTGTTAGTTCTTTTATTCATAGAATCATATTTTAATTGCATCTTATTCACAAGATCTTGTGTTAATTGATGTTTCTGTAATCGAATTGTTTTCTTGTGTTCAATTTCATTAATCTTATTAGTTAAGAATGAAATAAACCTTTGTTTTATCATATCATTTGATAAGGCATAAGTCAAAACCTTATGTAAATAACGTCTATCGTCCTTAATCATATCAAATGTATTGAGATTAAACTTATTATTACCTATCTTAAATTCTTTAGTCAATTCATTAGTAAAAGATATGTAGTATATTACTTGCCCAAGATCTTTGTCAAATTTCAATCTATCCAGATTAGTCATTATTACATTTCTTTTATTAGCTAAATAAGTAAATAAGTTATTCTTTCTATGAGTATTGAGTAAAAACAACTTAGTATAGCTTATTTGCTCATTAATTCCTATCGTTTTAATGAATTTCTGGTAGTTTATAAGTTTATTAGATGCATTTGTATAAGTGTATTGTAGTTTAATGTTATGTGTGTATATTTCAGAAATAGGTTTATTAAACATATTAACAGACTTAATGATGTCAGC
>JAZGFO010000161.1:0-15530 GCA_036479655.1 Saprospiraceae bacterium | reverse complement strand
CATCCATTCTGGACTCTCCCCTATTTTAACATCACTAATCGTAACTCCTGAATATCTTGGACATGCCGTTTTATCTATTATTTCTATTTCAATCGGGTATGCGTTATGGCTTACAGAAAAACCTGACAAATCAGGCTCTGTCAAATCCGTTTTATACTCATGATTTACTTTCAAATATGCTCTCACATCTTTGGCAACTCCAAGATGTGATGTTGCATCAGATCTGTTAGGTGTAAGACCAATATCAAATACAGTATCACTTTCAATCTTGAAGTATTCCGCAGCAGGAGTACCTACTATCGCTTCTAAAGGTAATACCATAATCCCATCGTGATCAGTACCTATGCCCAATTCGTCCTCAGCACATATCATTCCCTCTGATACTTGACCTCTAATTTTTCCTTTCTTAATCTTCCACGGTTCGTCCCCATTATAAAGAGTTGTACCAATAGTTGCTACCAATACTTTTTGGTCTTCAGCTATATTAGGAGCACCGCATACGACTTGGATTAACTCTCCAGAACCTATATCAACTTTTGTTACAGAAAGTTTATCTGCATCAGGATGTTTTTCACAGGTTTTAACTTCACCTATAACGATTCCTTTAAGACCACCTTTGATCAATTCTACTTCATCTATTCCTTCCACTTCCAATCCAATTGTCGTCAATATATCAGACAATTCAGAAACAGGCATATCTAATTTTACATATTTTTTAAGCCACTGTAAAGATGTTTTCATAAATAAGACTTATTTTATTAATTGGTTTATTGGTTGCAAATTTAAGATGTTTTATGAGTATTGCATCGTTCAACAGAATAATTGTGTTAAAAATTATTTACATTTCAGTTTCGAATGAATTCAAAATGACATTTGGTGGATAATGCAGCTTAAATAACTACTTCCAAGACGGACTATTAGAGCTTCTTAGATGTTTGCCTTATCAGACATGACTGAATGAACTCCTTTGGGAGTAGAGTACGACAGTGCTCTAATGAAGAAATCGCGTTAGAGAGTGTCGTAGGCCTTTTTCATTGATAAAAAAACGAAAACAAAAAAATATAGTCTGAAAAATTGCTTTGCTTCAATGTGCTTCCGCACCTAAGTTTTCGCACATGCTGCTCGCTTTTAGATGAGGAATGTAGCAGTTGGAAATTTAAAAAAGCTTTAAATGCGAGTTTTCAATATCATTCTCCATTTGATTAAAAATATACGTTAAGAAATTATACAAACCTTGAACTTTTTTTGGTTCGTTTTTTTGTTTCAAAAAAAAAGAATAAACGTCCGAACGGCGAGTGGAAATTAGAATAAAAAAAAGCCAATGAATAATCATCAGCTCTTTTTTACTTTATCGTTCTAAATGTTCTTATCCTCCAAAATCATCGAAGGCAACATTTTCTGCAGGTATTCCCCAATCGTCAGCCATTTTAATAACGGATTGATTCATCATTGGAGGTCCACAAAAATATAACTCGATTTCTTCAGGTTCTGGATGTTTGCTTAAGTATTCATCAATTACAACATTATGCACATATCCTTTAAACCCGTCTCCATTAGTATCTTCAAGATCTGTTTTAAGTGTCCATTTGTCTTCAGGTAACGGATTGTCCAAAGCAATTGCAAATCTGAAATTTGGAAATTGTTTTTCGATTTCTCTAAACTCTTCTATGTAGAATAACTCTTGTTTAGTTCTTCCACCATAAAAGAAAGTAACTTTTCTACCTGTCTTTAATGTGTGAAACAAATGGTATAAATGCGATCTCATTGGAGCCATACCTGCTCCTCCTCCTACATACAACATTTCTGATTTAGTGTCTTTAATAAAGAATTCACCATATGGACCTGAAATTGTCACTTTATCTCCTGGTTTTCTACTAAATACAAAAGAAGAACAAATACCAGGATTTATATCTTGATAGCCTTCCCATTTACGTTTTCCATCTTTGTCAGTACCCCATTTAAACGGTGGAGTCGCTATTCTAATCGTCAATGAAACAATATTTCCTTCTGCTGGGTGATTAGACATAGAGTACGCTCTAAAAATCTCCTCATCATTTTTCATTTTCAAAGGCCACATTTGAAATTTGTCCCAATCTTTCTGGAATTTATCAGGAGTTTCATGATATTTAGGATGTGCTGTGATATCCATATCTTTAAAATTCACTTCGATTTCAGGTACATCTACTTGAATATAACCACCTGCTTCAAAATCTAAAGTTTCTCCTTCTGGAAGTCTTACAATAAATTCTTTTATAAATGTTGCAACATTATAATTTGAAATCACTTCACATTCCCATTTTTTAATTCCAAAAATTTCTTCAGGAATTCCAATTTTCATGTTTTCTCTAATTTTTACTTGACACGCAAGTCTTTTACCTTCAGCCGCTTCTTTACGTGTCATGTGGTTCATCTCAGTAGGCAATACATCACCTCCGCCTTCATACACATGGCATTCACACATAGCACAAGTTCCTCCACCTCCGCAAGCAGATGGTAAGAAGATGTCATTATCTGCTAAAGCAGACAGTAATGTTGTTCCTGGTTGTGTAATAAATGGCTTATCAGTATCCCCGTTAACAGAGATTGTTACATCTCCCTGAGCCACTAATTTTTTTCGAGCAAAAAGGAGCATCATTGATAATCCTAATATCACACCACAAAACACCAAAAGTGCTAATAGTACAGTGTTGTAAGCAAAAAACGTTATCATTAACATATGATAAAAATTTATTTATTTTCTAAATATTCTTTCTTAATCCTAAAATGCTGATGGGTCAATCCCCATCAAACTCATAAATGCCAAGCCCATAAGACCTGTCAATAAAAATGCCATTCCCAATCCTCTTAACGGAGCTGGAACATCACTATATTTTAATTTTTCTCTAATCGCTGCAATTGCAATAATTGCCAAAAACCAACCAAATCCACCTCCAAGTCCAAATGCAATAGACTCAGATAAGTTATACTCTTTGGAAATCATAAATAATGACCCTCCTAATATTGCGCAGTTTACAGTAATCAACGGTAAAAATATACCTAATGAATTGTAAAGAGATGGTGAAAATTTTTCTACAATCATCTCTACCAATTGAACCATAGAAGCAATAACTGCAATAAATAGAATCAACCTTAAAAATGTCAAATCAGTTTGAAATACTCCTGACTCTGACAATAAAAAATTATTTATTAACCAGTTTATTGGCATTGTTATTCCCAATACAAATATTACTGCTAATCCAAGACCAAAAGCAGTTTTCACTGTTTTTGATACCGCCAAATATGAGCACATCCCTAAAAAGTAGGACAAGGCAAGATTTTCAATGAAGGCGGATTTTATAAAAATGTTTATTAATTCTCCCATTTTATATGTTTTTATACTGCATAAAAGCAGACTTTATTTTTTTCTAAGATTAAGATATATCTACAAGATCTTTGTTCCATGCTCTATGCACCCAAATAATGACTGCAATAACAAACATTGCAGATGGAAACAATACCATCAAATTGTTATTACTATACCAGCCCAACCAAGATATTTCATTTGTATTAAGCATATAATCTCCAGTATTACCTATTATTTTCATTCCAAATAATTCACCTTTACCTAACAGTTCTCTAAAGAAGGCTACTAAAAGTAATATCAATCCGTATCCCAATCCATTTCCAATCCCATCTAAAAATGATCTCCAAGGTTTATTTGCCATTGCAAATGCTTCTAATCGTCCCATTACTATACAATTGGTAATAATCAATCCAATAAATACAGATAACTGTTTGTAACTATCAAAACTGAATGCCTTTAAAAACAACTCTACAATTGTTACTAAAGTAGCTATGATTATCAGCTGGACTATCATTCTTACTGCTTTAGGAATTGCGTTTCTTAGCAATGAAGTAATTAAGTTAGCTAAAGCGGTCACTACAATAACAGCAACTGCCATCACGAGCGCATTTTTCATACCTGTTGTTACTGCCAATGCAGAACATATCCCTAATACCTGTACGGTAACAGGATTGTTACTTTCTAACGGATCAGTAAGTAGTTTTCTTTCTGCTTTACCAAATCCAAATGAAGAAGTTTTTTCGGCTACTTGTACGTCTGCCATATTTCTATATTAAAATTTATTAATATTATTTTCTAATAATCTACTATATCGAATTAGGATTTTTTCAATCCTTTAATAATTGGATCATAGTATTTAAGTCCTCTAACCATCATTTCGCCCACACCATCTGCTGTTATTGTTGCTCCTGAGATTCCATCTACTTGCCAAGTTGGTTCTTTTGCACCACCTTTTATAACATTGACACCAGTGTACTTACCACTACTATCATATATTGTTTTACCAATAAACTGTTTTTTCCAAGCAGTATTATCTTTGATCTCAGCACCTAAACCAGGTGTTTCTCCCTTATGGTCAAAATCTACACCAGCAATAGTTCTAAGGTCCTCTTCTACAGCTATATTTCCCCATATTGCGTCCCAGAGTCCTTTTCCTCTTACTGAGAGTATGTAATATTTTTTATCTCCTTGAGTAAATGTAAACAAAGGTAAAAGTCTATCCGCTTCTGCTTTTTTTACTTCTTTACCCATGTCTATATTTTCTGCTAATCCACCTTTATAACCAGCAGATTCTACTTGTTGAGAAGATATAGGATTTCCTTTCATATCAAATACTTCTTGTTTGATATTGCTAGAAAACATATCTTGTACTTCTTCATTAGACATTTTAGAAGGGTCAATTCCCAACTTATCTTTCACTGCTGCAAGAATTGCTTTTTTAGCATAGACTGCTTCATTCTGTTCGTGAATGTCTTTTAAGCCTGTGTACATCAATGACAATATTAAGGCTACTATAGCCGTCATGATGAATACGAATGTTAATATTTGATTTTTACTATGCACGTTTAAGTCTTTTTGAAATGTTACCTTGAATTACATAATGATCGATTAATGGAGCGAAAGTATTCATAAATAGAATAGCTAACATCCATCCCTCAGGATATGCTGGATTTAATACTCTTACTATCATACCGATAGCTCCTATCATAAAACCATAAATCCATTTTCCTCTATTTGTATTTGATGCTGTGACTGGATCCGTTGCCATAAATGCCATTGCAAATAAGAATGACCCCATATACATTTGATAATACCATGGCACTTCCATAAATGGTGTAGCACCCCAAAAGTTAAGTCCTAAAGCCATAATCATACCGCCCAAAAACATACTCAACATTATTCTCCAACTTGCTACTTTGGTAAATAGTAAAAACAAAGCACCTGCGATAATTAGTGGCTTACTTGTCTCGCCTATTGATCCAGGTATTGATCCCCACCACATCTGTGACGGAGTATATGTAGCTGTTACGTTTTCCCATCCACCTTGATAAGCCAATGCTAATGGAGTCGCTCCTGTAAAACCATTTACGATCTTTGTTGTACTTTCTTGAAAGGTCGAAAGACCCATCATTTCAAACAAGCTATTAAACATACCATGTGCCCATCCATAAGATGCTTGTGTACCTTCTGCTAATGCATTATAACCAGACACCCATACTTCGTCTCCCGCTATGGTAGTAGGATATGCAAAAAACACAAATACTCTTGTTAATAATGCGACATTCCATATGTTCATTCCCGTTCCTCCAAAAGCTTCTTTACCTAATATAACAGCAAAAGCTACTGCCACAGCAAGAATCCATAATGGAATATCTGGTGGCATAATCAATGGTATCAAAGCTCCTGACACTAAGAAACCTTCTTCTATTGCGTGTCCTTTTTTGGCAGCAAAATAGAATTCTATTCCAAGTCCAACAACATGAGCCACGATAAAAATAGGCAACATCTGTATTAATCCATGAACCAATTTGAGGTGAAAACCCTCAACAAATCCTGGAAACATACCTGCTGCCGCAAAATGTTGATGTCCTATATTATAAGTACCAAACAAAAAACATGCTTGCATAGCTAATACAACATAGACCATTAGTCTTTTCAGATCCATCCCATCTCGCATATGCACGCCACCTTTGGTCGTACTATTAGGCGAATATAGAAATGTAAAAAACCCATCATACAAAGTATGCATAAATGGACTTTTCTTCTTGTCCGGTTCTATTTTTTTAAGTAAATCTATTAATCCCATTATTTTAGATTATTTTTTGTCTCATTTATATAAAAAGACAATCGTTTTGTTTTTTATTATTCAGATTATCCTTGTGACTTCATCATTTCTAATCCATCTCTTAAAATGCTTTGTAAAGGCATTTTTGACGTACATACAAATTCACAAATAGCGATATCTTCTTCTGTCAATTCATTAATTCCAAGTCCTTCCATAAGTTCGAAGTCTCCTGCCATAATTGCTTTCATCAAATGCTGAGGGTAGATATCCATTGGTAATACAGACTCGTATTGTCCAGTAACCACAAATGCTCTTTTCTCTCCATGCGTATTGGTTTCACCTTTAAATTTCTTATTTGGAAATAAAAAGTTAGGAAAAGTCCATGATATACTTGGACGAGGCTTCAATGGAAGCAACCATCCAAACATTTCGTATTTGTTACCCTCTTCTATAACTGTTATCTGATTGTCTTTATATCCCATAAAACGCTCTACAGTCGTTTGCTTTCCAGTCAATACATTACCAGCAATAATTCTATTATTTGCATTGACATCAATATTATCAGCAAGAATATCACCTACGCTTGCTCCTTGATGTACATATACATATTTTGGATCCTTTAGCATTCCACCAACAACAGCTACGATTCTCGAAGAATCATATTTACCTTCCAAAAACATTTTACCAATAGTAATTACTGATTGCACATCAAGTGTCCATATATGATCTCCACTATTAATAGGTGCAGTATGATGAATCTGAATCCCTACATTACCTGCAGGGTGCTTACCCTTAAAGTGATTTTTTATTACATTGGTAGCAGTACTGTATCCAGATGCAATTTTACTTCCTGCTCTTCCATCAAGACCAAGATATACGTTGCCATCAGTTAGAGATTTTAGTACATCTATTCCTTTTTGGAATGCATCTTCCTTACCTTCAATTATTACACTATAATCAATAGCTAATGGTGCTGAATCGAAGGTAGATATAAATACATCTCTTGGCACAACATCCAAATCAGCAACCGTATCAAATGGTCTCTGATTGATATAATTCCAAAGTCCACTAGTAGCCATAAATGACTTTACTGAATCTCTATTAGATAATTTTGGTACATCAAAAGATCTATAACTTTGTTGTTTGTCAGCAAGAACTACTACTTCAGTTATTGCTCTTTTAGCTCCTCTTACTATATCAACTATTTCACCACTTACTGGAGAAACATAATTAATATCTGGTCTTTTTTTATCAAAAAACAAAGGATCTCCAGCTTTCACTTCATCACCAACAGCTACGACAACTTTTGGGATTGGTGACATACCTAAAAAATCAATTGGTCTAATCGCTACTCGATTAATGTCCACCGTTTTAATTGTAGTATCATTAGGAGCTCCTACAAGTTTTATATCAAAACCTTTTTTCAAAACAATTTTTTGACCACTTACAACTGACTTATTTTTTGTCATTGTAGTAGAATTGCCATTACTAGCTGTACTCATACTCTTTATATATATGGTTTCTAAGTGAACATTTTAATAAAAACATTACACCTAGGTTCACAAAATCGGTGCAAAGATACCAAAGGTTATTGAATAATAATAGTGATAGTGTCTTAAATATGACTTTTTTCAAAATATATTAAATAACGAGTAAATTTAAAAATTTTGCACTCGTTTTACAACGTAATATAGAAAGAAGAATTTATTTATTTTTTACCGTTCTAAATAGAGTATGTAAGAGGTTAATACAATAACTGATATTCATAGCGAATGAAATCAACATATAAAATAAATATAAGATATTTTGAAATTATTCAAGACGAATTTTAATTTAAATGGGAAATAGATATATTTGCTGTCAATTAAAATAAGATGATTTGGTTTTCAAAATAAATAAAAACGAAAAAAGGGTTTTTGATCTTTTAAGCGAATCCGCCAAAGAATTAGGCTATCCTGTCTATGTCGTAGGAGGATATGTAAGAGATAGAATACTCAATCGACGTTCAAAAGACTTAGATATTGTATGTGTTGGTAGTGGTATTGAACTTGCCAAACATTTTTCGTTAAAACTTAAACCTGTACCTAAACTAACAGTATTTAAACGATTTGGGACTGCTATGATAAAGCATAAAGATCTTGAAATTGAATTTGTAGGTGCTCGAAAAGAATCTTATAGTAAAGATTCGAGAAAACCAGCAGTAGAAGATGGTACATTAGAAGATGATCAAAATAGAAGGGATTTTACAATTAATGCCTTAGCACTAAGTCTAAACCAAGCGGATTTTGGAGAAATTGTAGATTCGTTTAATGGAATTGAACATCTGAAATTAAAAAAGATAAAAACGCCATTAGCACCAGATAAAACTTTTTCTGATGATCCTTTGAGAATGTTGAGAGCAATAAGATTTGCTACACAATTAAATTTTAAAATTGAGCCTGAAACACTAAATTCCATCACAAAAAACAAAGATAGAATTAGCATTATATCTAAAGAAAGAATAATTTCAGAAGTAGAAAAAATCCTTGCTTCACCTGTTCCTTCTATTGGATTCAAATTATTATTTGATACGGGACTACTTCTTCTTATTTTTCCTGAATTAGCAAATTTATATGGAGTTGATATTCGAGATGGGAAAAGTCACAAAGACAACTTTTATCATACATTAGAAGTTGTCGATAATATATCTGTCAATACTGATAATATCTGGTTACGATGGGCAGCAGTTATGCATGACATTGCAAAACCTCCTACCAAACGATTTTCGAAGACAAATGGCTGGACATTTCACGGTCATGAAGCGTTAGGCGCAATCATGGTTCCTAAAATATTTAAAAGGTTAAAACTTCCTTTAGACCACAAGATGAAATATGTGCAAAAACTTGTAAGGTTGCATCTTAGACCAATTAGCCTAACAAAAGAAAACATAAGTGACAGCGCAATAAGAAGACTCCTGTTTGATGCAGGCGATGACATTGATGATCTAATGACATTATGCAAAGCTGATATTACTTCTAAGAATTCGAATAAAGTAAAAAGATTTCTTGCTAACTATATAATCGTTCAAGAAAAACTTAAAGAAATAGAAGCTAAAGATCAAATTCGAAATTGGCAACCTCCGATTACAGGAGAAATAATCATGCAAACATTTAGTCTTTCTCCTTGCAAACAAGTCGGTATAATAAAATCAGCAATCCGAGAAGCGATTCTTGATGGAGTGATTCTAAATGACTATGATCAAGCTTATGATTACATGCTTAAAATAGGGGAAGAAATGAAATTGTCTATTACCTAATATTTATCTACTTAACATATACAAGATGGTAGATATGTGTTATTTATTTCTGTAACCATTCGATTTATGCCTCTAAAAAAAACCTTATGCTTTCTTATGTTCATCAATAGCTTTCCTATAGATTTTTCCTGTTTGCTTAAGCACAAATGATCGTGGCAGTAATTTAAAAATAATTACAGATAATTTATTGAGTTTGCCCGGAACATAAGTAGATTTTCCTTTAAGAAAAGCATAGATGCCTTCTTTGGCTACATGCCCTACTGGTTCTAACCATTTACTTAAAGAAGAAAATTTGTCTCCATCTGTCATTTCTGTTTTGATACCTCCTGGGCAGAAAACAGTAAGGCTTAATTTAGGGTTGTTAATTTCTTGAGAAAGAGCATTAGCAAAGTTGGTCAAAAATCCTTTCGTCCCACTATAAGCTGCTTGATAAGGAACAGGAAAAAGCGATGCCATACTGGACACAATCATAACTCTACCTTCATTGTTATTATTTTCAAAATGCTGGATAAATGAGTTGGTCATTTTAACTACACTTATAATATTAACATCCATCATTTTTTGGAAATCTTCCCATTCTAGTTGGAGGTGGCGACCAAAATGAGTTACACCTGCATTGAGAATCGCTCCAGAAAAACCAGGCAATGACAAGCAATGATCAATAACTTTTTGATTGTCAGCAGCTATAGATAAATCTGCAGCAAGAATAGTGACATTCACATTAGTCTTATTTAAAATTTGCGCTTTAAGTATTTCAAGCTTCTCTTCTCGGCGAGCAACAATTACAAGATTAGAATGATGGTTTGTTGCCAATTGGATTGCTATTTCATAACCTAATCCTGAAGATGCTCCAGTAACAAGAATTGTTTTGTTTTTTATATCCATTCTATTTATTATTGTATGAATTTTCCATATTTATTTAACAGATTATCCTTATGGGATTATTATTGTTTTATTTTTCAGTTTTCTACAAACAAGTCGCCCCATGAGCATTTGCTCCCTCTGCACTTCTGCGTAACCCTATCCTAACTACATTTTTCAACTCCCCATCTTCGTCCTCTGTATCTCTGTAAGACCCTTATTTCTATTCCCCACATTTTACTGCATTGACCCATAGGATTCCTGCATCATCAACATTAATTAAAAAACAATTGTCATCCTTGTCTTTAAGTATCAAACCTTGATCTGAATCATCAATTAATATATCTCCAGTATCTTGAATAACTGATAATGTCGGAGCCAAATATGCATTACTTACTTTAATCTGACCACTTGGATTTATTTGTAATCTCCACAACATATTATTTACCGATCTCAATATCGTTCCTTTATCCTGATTCCCAACATACAGACTTGCCAAATCGACAATAGTGCTTCCTTGACCAATACTATTTACTTCTATGGCTAACAATTGTCCAGTATTGTTGACAACTAATTTATACTTTGTATTATTTGGACTAGTTAAGACTACACCATTTGATTGATTCAATATTTCAAAATCAGTATCTACAATCTTCACCAACTTGTTATCTCCACCGATAGGTAAGGCAGTATTTACCCTACTTGATAGTAATAAAAGATAAGCACCTTGATATGTATTGCTATTCTCTGTTACTGACCAAGAATTTTGTGGCCAACCAGTATTCCATTCATTATAAGACTTTAATGCAGGTTGTCCGGAAGGAGGATTCATCATCGTACATAAGCCATTTGTACTCCCACAACCACTCGGACAACAACCATCCAGACTCCATCCAGGATTAGGTCCTCCAGGTATAAATCCAGCAGGCGGCCCATATAAAGAAGAGCGATTATCATCCCATTCACTCCCATCTTCAAACCAACCATGATAAATAGTATTGCAAGACCGGTCAGCACCATAATCTGACATATTAGTAAGGTATGTCAGAGCATTGGGATTAACGCCATGCATATAATGTACAAAATCATCCATAGCTGTTCTCATAACAGCATCATTAAAAGGGTCGAGATTGTAATGATGATAGACTTGGTAAGTATTCCCTTTATCACATTTGTTTTTATTGCTTCCCCAAGTGATATCTCCACCTTTTAGATAAGCACGGTATGCATCAGAGTTATTAATCAACGATGGTATATTTTCCTGATTGTTTTCAATAGCAACTTTATAAACGGTTTTTATATTACTTGCGACATTTGCTGCAACACCAGCCAAACTAGAAAAATACATTAAATTTTGTTGTGTAGAAGCCTCAAATGGATATACATATGTCCATTGTATCATATGAGCACTATTATAATTTGATTCTGCATAATTTTTATAGGTAATGTCATTGGTAAGCGCATAAAGATATATTGCAGAAGATAGTTTTCTCATGCTAATATTGTAACTATCTATTTCTTGATTACTTGAAGCAATATTATCATCTAAATTATTGTAGGTAGCCGAAGGGTTTGCAACTGCCCAGTTATAGGCCGTTATTGCTTGAGCCTCCAAAGTTGTAGCATAAGCTTGAGCCATAGGGTTATTAATCTTTCTAAACTGTAATGCTCCAAGTGCAAAAACTGCCGATGATGTAAAAGTAGCTGAAGTTGTCTTGGGACCATAATACCTATCAGCATTATCAGTAGATGGAGGACTACTAATTGCATAATTAAGTGTACCTACTATACAATTTACACCACCATCTGATTCTTGCATCTTAAGCAACCAATCTAATTCAAATTTCACTTCATCCAATAGATCTGGAATACCATTATTACTCTCTGGAATATTCATATCATCGTTCCATGCTTGCGGATTATACTCATAAGAAAGCAGCATATCTATCAAAGGACCGTAAGCATAATTGACATATTTGTTATAATCACCAGCATCGTGCCAACCACCAGAATGATCTCTGTTTATAGCACTGTCATTGGGAAATTTGATAGATTTACAATTTAAATCTTGGCTATGACAGATAGCATCATGATATGGCGAATCTGCATAAGGAGCAATCTTAGCTGCTCCACACCTTTGAAAATAAAAACTATTAAATGCCGCCGTAAGTGCATCATCATATACATTGTCTCCAATTACAAAGTCTTCTGATCTTTCCCCATTTGTAGAGACATAATAAGTACCAGCCGTAGTAAAAGCACTAAAATCGAACCACCACACTTTATCTCCACTAAGTGTATCTGTTAAACCAGATTGCCATGGAGAAGCTGGGGCAGAAAATACAGAAAGGTGTGTTATTGCATCTTTTAGGTGGACCAGCGATGGTAATGTAAATGTATCTTGACTATTATATCCAATTTTCGGATCAGAAAGTACCGCTACCTTAGAAGCATCATTATAATAGCCAAATTGATCTACTTTAATAAATGGAACATACAATAAATCAATAGCTCTATTGACTGCCGCCAACGCATCAATACGCCCATAGCCTGAGGTGTTATTGGGAATATCATTTTCTGACAATGTACCACATACTTGTGTAGAAGATACAGGGACAGCCGTTTGTTCTAATATAGTTTCAATTTTTTCTACTTGACCAGCCAAATTTGGGTTTGCAGATATCATAAGTGCCACAGTTCCTGCTACATGTGGTCCAGCCATACTTGTACCACTAAATGTATTGTATCCACCACCTATAATACTAGACCGTACTTGTTTTCCAGGGGCAGAAACATTTGGTTTTAATCTATTCGACCCATCAGAGACAATAGGACCTCGACTGCTAAAACCAGCCATTAAATCTGAACTATTTGTAGCTCCAACAGAAAAACTGTTTTGATAAAAAGCTGGCGGAGAATAAGTTGAACTGCAACCAGAATTTCCTGAATTACCGTTAGAAACAACAATCACAACTCCAGAATTTCTTAAGTTATTCATCGCTAATTCCATAATATCATAGTTGGATGAGTTACACCCTTCTGAAACTGGACAAGCCCAAGAATTATTGATTACATGCGGAGATTTTGTAGGGTCCCCATTTATTGAGCTACTCCCTACAGGATATGGAGCTAAAAACCATTCAAAACATTCTGTATAAGTAGATAAAGTACCATTACCCTCGTCCATGTTACGACAAGCCATCCACTTAGCATCAGGAGCTACTCCTATCTGATTGGTACCACCATCATCCCCAACCATCGTCCCCATAGTATGTGTACCATGATTATTATCATCACAAGGAAATCCAGAATCAGAACCACAAGGATTACCTGCATCTGCACTATGTATAGCATCATGCCAATTGTAATCATGGTTAGCAGAAGTGCCATCCCATCCTCTATATTTTTCTTTTAATGCAGGGTGCTCCCATTCATAACCAGTATCTTGACCTCCAATCACTACATCATTTCCTGTGTATCCAAGAGCCCACACATCAGGTGCTTTGATCATATCCAATCCCCATTCTGTACTTACAACTGATTTCAGACTTTCTAAGTCTTCTTTTATTGGTTTTGATTTTTCTAATTTGCTATCTTTTATTATTCCTTTTACAGCACTGAGCGTTGCTATTTTATTTAGCATTGCTATATCAGCAGATACAGCAATCATATTTACTATATAAAATGATCTAAACTTGATATTATTAGATTTTAAAAATTGGCTAACTTCTATTTGTTCTTTTTTGGCATTTTTAATGAGAGCATTATAGACATACGTTGCACGGCCATCTTTTGATTTGTAATTTATTGCTTGTGACAAATCAGTATTATTGTCAAATACTAACAAGACATCATAAGTAGATTGACTGGTAGTAAACACCTGTGGGTCGATTTTTGAATTGATATTTTGCCCAGTTACATTTATGCAATATAGTATTGATAATAAAATAGTTATATATTTCATATTTAATGATATTTTATCTGATTCTAAATACAAATATACAAACTATTACATTTACTTTTCAACAAATCCTAAACTTACTGAATTGATACAATACCTTAAACCTGTAGGCTCAGGACCATCATTAAATACATGCCCAAGGTGTCCATCACAGCGGCTGCATTCAATTTCTGTACGTGCATACCCCAAATCATAATCAGTATTTTCATTGATATGTGATTTTGCAATAGGTTGATAAAAACTTGGCCATCCTGTACCAGATTTAAATTTAGTTTCACTCTCAAACAATGAAAACCCACACGCTGCACAAGTATAGACTCCATGCTCTTTATTTTTTAATAAGTCCCCTGTAAAAGCGCGCTCTGTACCTTTTTTTCGAAGTACATAATATTCCATCTCTGACAATTTCTTCTTCCATTCTTCAGGTGTGTTTATTACTTTTACTATTGTCTTACCATTTTTATCAACTTTATTATTTGAGGAGGTTGTTTGTTGTGCATCATTAGTAACTTCCATTGCTTTACTACGCTCAGATTTTGTTTTATTGCCAACATTTAATTTACAACTAATTAAGAATATTGTTAAACATATATAGAATAGATATTTCATAGTTATATAACTTTAGTGCTAAGGCTTTACCCGATATTATAGGAATTATATAAATCAAACATAAAAACAAAGGAAAAGTTTGCAATAAAAATTTGAGGTGCGATTATGTATTTGACAATAAATATTAAAACCTAAATACAAATTTTAAAATTTTACACCAATATATTTTTTAGTAACAAGTACTTTTTCTTTTTGTAGATCTAATCTTGAATTACCATAGCATTTTAACAAAACACCTACGACCTGTTTTTTAAATTGATGATATAAATATTAAAACAAATACGCTTAAATTCTCAATATAATGTGTTTTCATAGTTTATGTTTTCATACTTAGTTTTTAAGATACTACAATATACAGGTAAATAATAAAAATATATACTTTTGCAATATGGAAGATAAGGACAGGTATAAGAAATTACTATTAGCTATTGAAAAAGAAAGACAAAATGAGGAAGATTACTATGCAGCAATAGCATTAGAAAAAACAGATAAAGAGAAAATTGATGCCGGAATATTGCTTACTTCACTATTTGTCAAAAAAAAGTTTTATACAGTTGGAGAATATGTAGAGGTCCAATTAGAAATAACGAAAAATATATGAATGCCCAACAAATTTAAAACTGGAACTGGGGTTCAATTGTCTTATTTAGCAGAAGAAAAAAAAGTATTTAGAGGT
>JAZGFO010000160.1:0-8586 GCA_036479655.1 Saprospiraceae bacterium | reverse complement strand
GTATTTATTTATATCAAATTCATCAAAAATAATGGAGCTTAATATTGATGATCCAGAGAGTAATATAGAGATAGTACAAATGTCTAATGCTGCTGGTGTTAATCATCAGCCGATAGTTTCTTACAATTTTGATTGTGATTCTACAGCGTTGTATATTAGAGCAAATTTTGGCAATCGAGGGTTTTATCATATCGACCTAGAGAATGAAATCTATACATATTCTCACGATACTCCAGATATTGGTCATATATTTTCAGTATGGTGTATCAAAAATTATAATAGTGTAGAATGGGAAGATTGTCAGCGACAAGTAGATCTGGATGCAGATGATAGTACAGCACCAGATATTGATTATTTGATAGATAGTTTGTGCAGTTATGCTGATATAGGATTTGTAGATGAAGACATCAGTATGCAAAATCAATACCCAATAGATAGCATAGTAGTAGAACTGATATCCCCTATTGCAGGAGTACAGATTGATATCCCCTTGGGAAATTATATCCTGACAACAAATGGTCTATCGCGCACCTTAAACAATTCTGGAACTACAACAATAGCACATTATATAGCCGCACTCAAGTCGAGTTTAGTATTGAATCAATCACAAGTATCAGAAATAGTGATAGGAGTAAGTGCATGGTATGACGGAGTAGCAGGGAATCGTGCTACATCAGTCATCCGTTATTCGACAGCATTGCCATATGCAGGAGCTGATATCGAAAAAGTATTCTGTGACAGAGACGAGGCAATTGTATTAGAAAACTTACCTACTACAGGGGCATCTGAAGATGGAGTATATATGGATAGTGATTTTAATGTAATCACTATATTTGAAGATTACGAAGCACCAGCAATAGTAAATGTCAATTATGTAGTAAGTAATGGTGTATGTCATGACACCTCCCATATAGCATTAATTATCAATGCAATCCCAGATATCAACCCGATAGATGATGCTGTATTATGTGATGGTGATTCATACGATATTGATCTCACCAATGTACTAGGAGAAATAGAATGGAAAGACAAAGATGAAGAGCCAATTAGGACAATTAGTGAGAGCGGTAATTATATCTATGAAGTGACAATAGCTGGTTGTACTGCAGCAGATACATTTTCTATAGAAATAGGTAAAGCTCCTATAATGGAAGACATAACAGAAAAGCAATGCAAAGGAGAAGTATTTGAATTTTTAAATATCGTATATTCGAGTGCAGGTACGTATGAAGATACGATACAAACAAAACAAGGATGTGATAGTATAATCTATACCATAGTGTTTGATTATTATGAAGAGCAACCTTTGCCAGTAGATGGGCAATACTCCATATGTGAAGGAGAAGAAGTGACTATCAATATTGAATCAGGATATACAGGATTGTCAATAGATGGAATGGCAAAAAATGGAGATGTTATTATTGAGAATCAAGGAATATATGATATTTCTGGATATGACAGTAATGGTTGTTTTGAGGAAACATCAATAGAAATAATTGTAAATCCTCTACCAAGCATTATGACACAAAACCTTATTGATACGGTATATAGTAACGGAATAATATTGCCAGTATTTTACAGTGAAAATGTAGTCAACTATGAGTGGACACCTGCTGCAGGATTGGATTGTTGGGATTGTGCATACCCTGAACTAATAGACGGTCATGACAATGAATATACTGTAATAGTTGAAACGGAAAACGGATGTTTAGCCACAGGAAAAGTAAAAGTAGATTTTAAATCAGGATGGACTTATATAGCTAATATATTGAGCAGAAGACCACAAATAGTAGAGAATGGATATTTGTATTTACAGAGCAGTGGATTGATCAATTATGATATGATGGTATATGATAGATGGGGAGGACAGCTGTATCACAAACAAAACATAAAGAGTAATGAAAAAGATGAAGGCTGGCATCCCTCAGAGAATATTCAGCCAGGTGTCTATGTCTATAAGATAGTATATCAAATAGATGGAAAACAAGAAGTTGTGTTAGGTAGTGTTACTGTACTTTAACACGAAGAAGAAAGTAACCATTCAATCATTCCCCCATTCAATCATTCATTTCATTTCTATTACTATATTTGCGGTCTATAAAATAAATAAATATGGCACGTGAAACAGTAAAAGTTTTTGCACCTGCAACGATAGCTAATGTAGCAGTAGGGTACGATGTTTTGGGGTTTGCTATTAACGGACCTGGAGATGTTGTCATTCTAAAAAAAGGAACTCAACCAGGATTGAAAATTAGTGAAATATTTGGAGCAAAAGGAAAACTTCCTTTAGACCCTGAAAAAAATACTGCTGGATATTCTGCTTTAAGGTTTTTAGAAAGTATTGGAGCACAAAAAGAAGCATTGGAGATGACGATATATAAGAAAATGCCATTTGGTAGTGGTCTGGGGTCTTCTGCAGCTAGTGCCGTGGCTGGAGTTTTTGCTGTTCATGAATTATTAAAAGTGGGTTTAGACAAACGAGCATTATTAAAATTTGCAGTCGCAGGAGAGCAAATTGCAGACGGAGCTTGGCATGCTGATAATGTTGCCCCTTCTCTTTTGGGTGGGATGAATCTTATTAGAGACAATAAGACTTTAGATATCCATAAAATCCATATACCTAAAGGATTGCAAGCAGTAGTTATTTATCCGCACATTACAGTTTTGACAAAAGATTCTAGAGCAATACTGAGTGATACATTGACATTGAAATCTCATATTATTCAAAATGGTAATCTTGGAGGTTTTATTATTGGAATGTATAACTCTGATTTTGAATTGATAAAAAGATCGTTGGAAGATGTAATAATAGAACCACAACGCGCAAAATTAATTCCTTATTTTTATGAGATGAAAAATTTGGCAATGGAAGCAGGTGCTCTTGGATTTAGTATAAGTGGTGCAGGGCCGTCTATGTTTGCTCTTGTCAATAATAGTCTTGTAGCAGAGGATATAGTTGAAAAAGCAAAAGCATTATATAAGAATAATAAAATCAGAATAAAAACTTATATTTCTGATATTAATCAGGAAGGTGCTTATATGTATTAATTTGCGGATGCTTAGGGTTTTAGAGATAAATCCATCTAATATACTACCTGTTGTGCATCAGATATTAAGGATATAGCATATCTATCCGATAAAAAGTGTACTTTTATTCATGATATTTAGTGTTGTTAAAAAACAAAGTAATAATTGTGTGGAGATCATTAATGGATTCCACATTTTTTGTTTAAATCATGCATCATTAGTTTAATTAAAATTTGATATGTCTCTAGCACTAAAAACGTTAAAAAAATATTGGGGTTTTAATGAATTTAGATCATTACAAAGTGATGTGATATCATCAGTATTAAATAGGCAAGATACGATTGCATTATTGCATACAGGTGCAGGAAAATCATTGTGTTTTCAATTGCCTGCAATGATATTTGAGGGCAAAACTATTGTAGTTTCTCCATTAATAGCATTGATGCAAGATCAAGTTGCCGCATTAAGCAATAAAGGCATCGTAGCAAAAGCTATATATTCTGGGATTGGCTATAGACAAGTGGATTTGATTCTTGATGATTTTGTGAATGGTCCATTGAAGATTTTGTATGTGTCGCCCGAGCGGTTAAAGACAGATATGTTTATCGAACGATTTAAATTGGCTAATGTAAGTTTAATAGCAATAGATGAGGCACATTGTATATCTCAGTGGGGTCATGATTTTAGACCAGCATATTATGAGATCGCTACACTTAGAGCACTCAAACCTGAAGTGCCAGTTATAGCTGTGACAGCAACTGCTACTCCTAATGTTGTCAAAGACATATCTGACCGATTAGGATTAAAGTCTCCAGCCGTATATCAAAGTACATTTGAGCGAGATAATTTATCACTTTCTGTCATGTTTACAGAAAGTAAAATGGAAGCATTGAATCATGTATTATCAAAATTTAAGGGGAGTGGTATTATATATTTAAGAAGTAGACAACGTGTGCAATTGTTAGCCAAAGAACTGGAAAGCTACGGATTAGAAGTAGATTATTATCATGGAGGTATGCCCATAAAGAAGCGTATGAAAGTCCAGCAAGACTGGATAGAAAACAAGAAAAAAATCATTGTTTGTACCAATGCTTTTGGAATGGGGGTCGATAAATCTGATGTTAGATTTGTTATTCATATGGACATACCGCCAAGTATTGAGGAGTATTACCAAGAGTCAGGTAGGGCAGGACGTGACGGTATAATGTCCTATGCAGTATCTATTATTGGTTATAGTGATATAGTAAAATTGCAAAAATATCATTTAGTAGGGTTTCCAAAATTGGAGTATATATCTGAGATTTATAATCGCCTTTGTTCATTTCTTAAAATTGGATACGGCTCGGGAATAGGAGAAACGTTTGAGGTGAGTTTAGAATCTTTTTGCACTCAATATAGATACCATATGGGGAGTGTGTATAGTGTACTTAATATACTTGAAAAAGAAGGTTGGTTGGTATTGACAGAAGGATTTAGAAATCCATCACAATTGTTGATTACTAGTAATAAACGACATATAACCATGTCAAGCAGAAATAAGGATATCAAATCTAAGATGTTACTCTATATGCTTCGAAAATATGAAGGTGTATTTATTGATTATGTAAAACTTGACGAAGGAAGAATGGCAAATGACCTTGAAATTAAAGTAGATGTCTTGATACAAGAATTAAATGTTATGCACAAAGAATCAATATTGTCATATAAACAAGCATCAAGTTTGCCACGGATTATATTTTTATCTGATCGTCCTGCTAAAAATTCATTTGCCATCGATAAGCAGCAGTATCTTTTACGAGAAAAAAATGCACGTAAAAAGATGGAAAGCATTCAAAACTATATGACCTCATTTGATTGCAGACAAAACTTCATCTTGTCTTATTTTAAAGAAGATGGAAAGCCCTGCGGTAGATGTGATATTTGTAAAGGAAGTAAAGAAATACTATATTCAGAAACGGAAAAAAATGCATTGCTAAACCATATAAAGAAACATTGCGCAAGTGGTACTATATACAGTGATGATTATATGAAGTTGTGGCCTTTTAATAAGAAAAGTAAGGTTTTTGCAATAATCCAGGAGTTAGAAAGTGAACAATTAATAAATATTGATGATATTGGTATTATCAAAATATTAGACTCAGATAGAAAATAATAAAGAATAATTAGATAGATTACAAGGAAGTAAAAATGAAAAAAATAATTGCTACAGTAACAAATGATCTAAATCAAGATCAGCGAATGCATAGGATATGCGGAGCACTCGCTGATATGGGATATGATGTGTTATTGGTAGGCAGAAAAAAACAAGACTCTCAACCATTGTTGTCGCAAGTTTTTGATCAGAAAAGAATAAATTGCTTTTTTAGCAAAGGAGTGTTTTTTTATGGTGAGTATAACTTTAGACTTATACTTTTTTTGATATTTTCTTCGCAAAGGGTAGTGTATAGTGTGGATCTGGATACATTGTTTGCTGGAGGAATTGTAAGTAGATTGAAAAACATAAAACTTATACATGATGCGCACGAGTATTTTGTAGAAGTGCCAGAATTAGCGGGCAATAAATTTAAAAAAATGCTTTGGGATAGAATTGGCAAATGGTTTATTCCAAAGGCAGATCTTAACATCACTGTAAATAGAGAATTGGCAGTAGTATTGGAAAAGAAATATGGAGCTCAATTTGAAGTGATTCGCAATACGCCAGTTATAGATGATGAGGAGCATATTAATAATTTTAATAATCGAATTATTCTTTATCAAGGGGTCTTAAATAAAGGTAGAGGATTAGAAGAATTAATTGCTGCAATGAATAATTTGCCAGATGATATTGTTTTGCATATTGCAGGTGAAGGGGATTTGTCCAAGAAATTAAGAGCAATTGTCAAACAAAATAATATTGAAAAAAGAGTTAAGTTTTTAGGATGGTTATCACCAGCTCAACTTAAAGAAGCAACAAAAAAAGCTACGATAGGACTTAACCTGTTAAGTAGCGATAGCCTTAATTACAAATACTCTTTGGCAAATAAGTTTTTTGATTATATGCATGCAGAAGTGCCATCTATTAATATGGATTTTCCAGTGTATAGACGTATATGTAGCGCCTATCCAGTAGGATTGTGTATTCCTGATCTACACATTGATAGTATTTCTGAGGCGATTCTTTCTATATTAGAGAGCAAGGAAACTTATAATAGTTTTGTCTTAGAATGTAAATGTGCAAAGTATTTGTTTTGTTGGGAAAAAGAAGCAGCAGAATTAAAGAGGATGGTAGAGGGGAGCTTTGGTTTAAATTCACATTTAATAGAATAAGAAAAGTTTAATGTAGGAGTTGCCCATGGCAGTTAGATTTAAATACAATGTTTTATGCACTAAGTTACATTTTTGCTATTGAGCAACTCCTAATTTGTAATCAATAAATAAGATCATATGTTATTAGATATTCTTGGTTTCCTGCAAGGTGTTTCATTGAGGTGGTTCTATATTTAGGGGTAAGATCAAATGTAATACCACAAATATAATCATCATCATTAAACTGATCTTTATCAAATACCCATAGATCAACTGCTTGATTGTAATTGACAATTGTATTGACTGTAAATTCAACATTGCTGTAGTTATAATTTACCAATATGTTGGATGTGTATCCAAATGATGCCCGCATATAAACATCTGGTCGAGTACCATCAAAATCCCAATTAGTACCATTGTTTTCTACAGCTGGCAATCCTGTAACTTGTATCCTTTTTATAAGTACTTTTGAAGGTATTGGGTCAGGAATTGGTTCGTCCTTAGAACAAGAAATAATAGTAATTGCAAATAATAAGATTAAAAAATTTTTCATTTTGATATGTTTTATTAATAATAACACAAATATAGATACTGTTCTATGGTTGGGAAAAAACAAAATGATAGAATTGTTCTATAAAAAAAGTATATATATTATAAAAATAAAACAAACTTAAAGAGAGGAGATGAGAGATAAATTTTTGTCAATTGTATTTAATTATGTCTATTGCATAAGCAATGAAAAACAGTAATATGGAGTTCGCAAAGCGAACATCTTATCTCGATTTCGAATAAATTCAAAACTACATTTACTGGATCATTATAAAAATAGATAACTTGTAAATGTCCCTTCTAATTTTTAGAGGGAGAACAAAGGAGATCGCAAAGTGAATATTTTATGATACAGTTAAAAATAAAGGGCTTCCACACCTGTGGTATATTTACTGTTTTTTGTCTGTCTAAATGGAATGTAATCAGTAATTTCTCTAGATCTAATATGATGTTCTTGTTCAAATTTCAACTCTACAATAACTGGGTAGGTTTCAGTAGGGAGTGCTTGCATATTAGAAAAAGGAATACTAAAAGCTTGCAGACTATCTATCGTTATTCTAAAAAGTCCATTCTGAGATAGATAGTAAGATCGCTTGTAAGTATTATGCAATATAGGTATCAAATTTCCTTGGCTGACACCTTGGGCGTTTATAGCAGACATTAAGGAAGTAGCATTTATTATGGAATGATTAGTGATTTTAAAAGTATCCTTCCAACCCAATTCTTTATCTTTTTGTTTGATTTCGAGTATTGAATTATTTGTTGGTAGTTGCTGATCTCCATACCATCTTAATCTCATTTTGCTTCTTCTTGGTTGACCTTCAATATTTTGGTAAAAACAATGAAAAGCAGGAGTGTCAAGGTATATATTATTGACTTGCCTATCTTCATAAACCTTACTAAATGAAGCTGGATGCATTAATATTCTTGAAGTGACATCTGCTACATTTACATTAGTTATTGCATATTTGAGTTCATATCTCATATTCAATTCTCTTTGGGTAGTATGATGGTTGATTCTTCATCTTTAGTAATTAATCGTTTGACTTCAGATTGTGAAAAACTAATAATTTTTATTTTGCCACCTCCAAATTCAGGCTTTTTACGATAAGCCGCCAATCCATCTTTACAATTGACAAGAGCTAAGTTTTCTGCTTTTATAAGTGATAAATCTTTTGATGCAAGACCTATAATAGCACCTTTGATACTTACATTAATTGCTGTGATTGTACTTTGTTCGCCACCACTGATCCCTTTGTCACCGATTTTTTCTAGCACTATATTTTCGACAGATATTACACTTCCAGAAAAATCTAATGCATCATTTCCAGTATTAAATAATCGAGAATCATAAAGTTTTCCTTTACAAAAATCACAATCAAATCCATCTCCGTATGTAGTATTGATATTTAAGTGTTGAATATTAAAATTGGATCGTATAATATTGAGTGCGTCCTCACAGTGGTTTTCTGCAATAGTTACACCGGTCATATCAACATCAGATTCATAAAACGTTACAGCTCCTGTCAATTGCCACTCATTTTCGACCAATGTATTAAGGTTAGTAAATGATGTGTAGGTTATTTTTGATTTTTCATTAGCACTAATAACGACAATGCCTTGCGAAGACTTATCAGAGGATGTAATCGATATTTGATTATTTTTAGCACCTCCAAATAAAACAGTACTATAGCTTAACAAATATGCTCTTTTTGTAAAATCCAA
>JAZGFO010000159.1:0-2546 GCA_036479655.1 Saprospiraceae bacterium | reverse complement strand
TGATTTAAAAGGAGCTAAATTACCTGATTATAATATAGTTCCTTTAGTAGGAAAATTCGTTGCATGGAAAGCTACTAAAAATCATATATTAAAGATAGGTATTCCATCTGACGCAAAACGAACATCTACATTAGTTGGGAGAAAATGTAGAGCATCTAAGATAGTTGTATTGGGAATCTATAGTAAAAGTGGTGACTTATTGCCAAATGATACAAAATCAATTAGTATGCATGATTCAAAAACTATTTATAAATATACATTTAATTATGTTCCAATACTATCAGATAAATATGACGATGATATAAGTATTGAATGCACACATGGCATACATTTTTTTATGACTGTGAAAGAAGTGTGTGATTGGTTAGATATAAAAGATAAAAAAGTGCCTGAAAAGATTCTTAATGGTGGTAAATAGTTCTAAAGTTCTTCGAAAAAGTTCCGATAAGAGGATATATACAAGAAAAAAACACCGGAGACAAGCAGCTCCGAAACCAGTAAAAAGGGCATTTACTCCATTAAAACTAGTTGTTAATTAAAGAGGTCATCATGAATAACATCAAGAAAGCCATAAATAACCTAAGAGCAGAGCTATTAGAACTAACCAATTCCAATGATATCAGAGATGCAAGTGTGATATCATTTGAGGTGGAAGATATTATTGGTAGTTTATCATTGAATACAAAAGCAGAGCTTGCAAAGCTAGCACACAGGTATGGTATATCCATCAAAAACATAAAGAAAACATATAGGATAACAAAAATAAGACAATTATTAAAGAATGCACTGTGATGAGGGATGCTAGATGCGTCATTGTTACATAGATCCATATTAAGGAGACAATCATGAGACATAACCTAAGATATAGTGCCAAAATAAGATGGTTTGATGCAATGACCGGCGAAGGCATAGTCAGAATCAATAAGACACGAGAAAGCATGAAAGTGCATTTTACAGCCTTTTACAAGCCTGATGATAATAACTATAATTATCCTTCTGGACATATGCAGGAACGGCTAAAGGAACTATTGCCGAAAGGACAAAATCTAATGGTTGAGATTGATGAGTCTTTTGGTATTATTGGTGCGGAGGTAGTGATATGAGCTTAGTTGGATTCATTACATGCAATATTATATATATGATTCTTTTGTTTATATTTATACAATTTTATATTAAATACCTCGAATAGGCGCAAGCCTAATTCTCCCTTTATTCTTGGTCTGGTTTCTTTTGAAGCCAGGCCATTTTCTTCTAAGGTTTTCTGAGAATATGCCGATAAAAGATTGCAAGATAAATCATAAGGAGTTTTTATGTCTCATTACAACAATATTAAACATCCAGACATTGGGAAAAAGGTTATTATTAGGACAGACGCAGCCGGGGTACATTATGGTACATTAATAAGCAAAAATAGAACTGAGTGTATTCTTAAGGATTCTATCAGAATTTGGCAATGGGCGGGAGCGTTCACTCTTTCACAATTAGCTATGGAAGGGAGTTCTGATCCTGAAAACTGTGTATTCTCTATGGCTGTTACCACAGTCACAATCCAATATATTGAAATCATACCATGTGAAAACGATGCTATAAAGTCTATAGAAGGAATCGCACCATGCAAAAAATAAGATCTGGCAATGGGGCTGGCCATGGCAACGGGCATGGCTACAACAATGGTAGTGGTGGTGGGTCTGTTGATGACAAATTTATTGATGGGGGTGGCAATATTGATGGCAACGATGACGGAGATGGGTGTGGATCTGGGTGTGGAAGATGGAATGATCATAAATCAGGCAATGGTTTTGAATCAGGATTTGGTTTTTGTAGTGGGTCTGGACATGGATATTGTGATAGGTCTGGATATGGTTGTGGATAAAGTTAAAGTTTTCTGAGAATATGCCGATAAGAGATTGTGGATGTTAATCATCATTTATTGAAGGAGATGCCGTGCTAGGAATAAATGATAGTTTAAGAGGGCATGACGATGGGTGGGATTACTCAAGATGTGAGCATTGCGAATATAACGAAGCTGAGTATTACGAGACGGGGTATAATCTTGGTAATTACACTAAGCTATGTCATGACTGTTACATTCAATTCTTAGAAAAAGTCCCCTTATTATAAGAGATAATCATGAAAATCTAGTTCAAATAAATAAAGCCTAAAGTTTTTCGAAAATATTCCGATAAGAGGTTATATCCAATAAAAAGGAGGAAATAATGATTGTTGAAATAACAGGTAAATTAGAAAGACAAATAAAAAAAATCATTAACAATAGCAATGAATTTATAACAATTGCTGCTTTTGTTAGGCTTGCATCAGAAAAAATGGTGAAAGAGATCTTATTAAAAGACTTAGGAAAAGTGGCAAAGTCAACAAGAAAATAATATACAAAAACCACAAGAGATTTTTAAAGAATAATTAAAGTTTTTCAGATATATGCCGATAAGAATGCATAACAACAAAGAGAGACCACATGGAAATATTCAATAGATATACACAAGAACTGATATATCAAAACAATGTTATGAAGACAAAGTTGGAATTAG
>JAZGFO010000158.1:0-12537 GCA_036479655.1 Saprospiraceae bacterium | reverse complement strand
AGAATTACCTGCTGTGACTGTTCCTCTATCTTTTTTAAATGCAGGTCTTAATTTTGCCAATACATCAAGCGTAGAATTGTGTCTAATAAATTCATCTTGATCAAATATTATGGCTTCTTTTTTTCTTTGCGGAATTTCTATACTAATAATTTCTTCTGAAAACCTACCAGTTGCTTGTGCCGCACTTGCTTTCATCTGAGAATTATATGCAAATAAATCTTGATCTTCTCGCGAAATATTATACATGTCAGCTAAGTTTTCAGCAGTTGTACCCATTCCATCCACACCATAAAGAGCTTTCATTTTTGGATTTATAAATCGCCACCCAAAACTACTGTCATGCATTTGAGCATCTCTGCCAAATGCTTTCGAAACTTTAGATATTACCCACGGACCTCTTGTCATATGTTCTATTCCACCAGATATAAACACGTCTCCATCTCCTGCTTTTATTGCTCTATTCGCATGTATAATTGCTGACATTCCCGAAGCACATAATCTATTAACAGTTTCACCAGGAACCGACCAAGGAAGTCCACCTAATAATAAACTCATTCTTGCAACATTACGATTGTCTTCACCTGCTTGATTAGCGCAGCCCATAATTACATCATCATAAGCATCTTTAGGGATTGTTGGATTACGGGATACTATTTGTTGAATAACATGTGCTCCCAGGTCATCAGTGCGTATTGAGGATAATGTACCCCCAAAACTTCCTATTGGAGTTCTTATGCCATCAATAATAAAAGCGTCTTTCATATTGTGATATTACTATGCTTGTGCTGTTGGAGTAAAATTCATCGGAGGAAAATTTTCTTTTGCAGGCTCTTGAATTTTACCATGCTGTCCTTCGTATTTTTTTATATTTTCCACTAATGCATTTAATAATCTTTTTGCATGTTGAGGAGTTAGAATAATTCTTGATTTTACCTTCGCTTTAGGTACATTTGGGACTAATCTTACAAAATCAATAACAAATTCAGATTGTGAATGTGCTATTATTGCTAGATTAGAATATGTGCCTTCTGCAATATCTTCAGGTAAATCAATATTCATTTGATTAGGTTGTTTCTTTTTTTCGTCTGCCATTTTATTTTTATTTTGTACAAAGATAATCAACAATAATAAAGTCAAATAGTTTTAATGTAAAATATGAATTTTATTCTTCTTTTTTATTATTAATTCTTGTAAATGTTTATGAGTTTAGATACCTTACGGCTCAATAAATAATAAACAGAAATGCCTAAATTACATACAGAAGCGCAAGAAAAATTTAAAAAAGATGGATATTTTATTTTAAATGAACCAATCTTTTCTGAAGATGATTTTTCAAGAATAATATCTATTTTTAATGATTTAAGTAATAAAAATAAGCAAAGTGATATTGATTTAATGGATGTGCCTCATTTTCGAGACAGTACACTATTAGATCTTCTATTCAATGAGAGAATACTAGATTTAGCAGAATCATTTATTGGTCCCAATATTGGCTTATGGTCAAGTCATTTTATTAGCAAACCACCTTTAACTGGAAAAGCTACTCCTTGGCATGAAGATTCTGCTTATTGGGAAGGGAGATTTGATAGAATGGATGGTATTGTAACAATTTGGTTAGCATTAGATCGATCAAATAAAGAAAACGGTTGTATGAAAGTAATTCCTGGAACTCAACAAAATGGATTTTCAGATTATGAAGATGTTAATCAAGATGAAAATATATTTCACAATCAGATCAAAAATGTTGATGACTCAAAAGCAGTATATTTTGAGCTAAATCCTAATGAATGTTCTTTTCACGAGGGAAGAATAATTCACGGAGCAGACGCCAATAAAAGCACCCGTAGAAGAGCAGGATTTACAATTAGATACTTTTCACAACAAATGAAATACATTGCAGATAATCCTATTAATATAACACATAAAATTTGGCACTGCAGAGGCAAAAACATTCATAACAACATAGTTGTCAATTAATTAAATAAACATTAAAAAAAACACCTAAGTCCACACCTAAGATCACATCTAAAATAACACCTAAGTCAACATCTAACAGCGGGGAGCCCGTGCGAAAACGAGGGTGCGGGAGCGGCATTGCAGCATAGCAATTTTTCGGACTAGATTTTTTTTGTTTTCGTTTTTTTATCAATGAAAAAAAATGAAATCCCGTCTGGAAAGACACAACTAAGAAGAATCTAATAAAATCCGTCTAATATGACAATAACTAAGAAGCATCTAAATAAGTCCCTCTGACAAGACAAAAACAAAAATATAGCAAAACCCCTACCACTTAAGTCAATTAAATTGCCACTTATAAAGTTTTTCAACAAAGTAGTTGATATTAAACTAATTATATATAATTTTGTTTTGTATTTATTTCCAAGTCTATCGATAATAGTGTTCAACTATTTTAGTTTTCGAGTATAGTCTATTTCTTATTTATCTGATTTAATAGTGTATTACTGTTAATGCAGCAGCAGCTTTGTGTTATGTTAATATTGACAAATGCAGGTGTACAATCATATGTACTATTTGATCAGGTTTTAAGGTATATTACTTAACCTCTTAACTAACTTATTAATTATGAAAACTTTTAAACTATTTAAAAACAAAGACCAATTTTTATTTTTTAAATTTCTATTTATTTTTATTATTTCTGTCAATTCGAGCTTTGCTCAGTTTATTGATCCTAGTAATGATAATCCAAATTATGATAGGGACAAGTTGTATGGAACATCAAAAAACCTAAATCAAAATTTGATGAGTAATGCACAATCTTATGATTGGAGTATTAAGAAGAAAGCAAAATCTACTGCACGTTCTGTCACCGATGAATGTAACGCTAATCCAAATTGGATAGATATGCCTGCCGGTTTTTCTGTATTACCCAAAAATGATGACGGTTCTATAGGTGTTACTATTCCTTTTACTTTTTCTTTTGATGGGACTGATTACACATCTCTTTTTATCAACAATAATGGTAATATTTCTTTTGGACAACAAGTAGTTTCTTTTTCAGCACAAGGATTTCCGATTTCTACACCTATGATTGCCCCTTTTTGGGCTGATGTACAGACTACTTGTGCCTCTTGTGGAATTGTAGAATTTATAGAATTAGGAACTAATGCACTTCTAATCTCTTGGCAACAAGTAGGGTATTTTAATAATCAAAGTGATAAACTTAATACTTTTCAACTTATATTATCTGATGGTACATACACAGGTATTCCAGGTAATGTTAGATTTAATTATTGTAGTATGGAATGGACAACAGGTAGCGCATCTCAGGGAATTGGCGGATTTGGCGGTGTACCTGCCAAAGCGGGGGTCAATGCTGGAGTGAGTGGACTGTTTTTAGAAACTGCCTCTTTTAACGATGCTTCGGTAAATATTTTGAATGGTACTACTGTAGATTTCGATGTAGCAAATTCTGTTATTATTTCTGCAGTTTGTCAGGATATAACTGTGGTTTTGGATCAAAATGGCAACTATAATCTCTCTCCTCTTGAAGTTGATGGTGGTAGTAATGCTTCTTCAGGTATAGCTTCTATGACTGTTACGCCCAATACGTTTACTGCCCAAGATATTGGTAATCCTGTCCAAGTAACCCTTACTGTTATTGATAATGATGACAATGAAGCAACCTGTATTTCTACAGTTACGGTCGAATCCATAGTTAGTGGATGTACCGACCCTACGGCTCATAACTATGACGAAGATGCAAATACCAATGATGGATCTTGTGAGACTTGCTCTGACGGATTACAAAATGGAGACGAAACAGGGATTGATTGTGGGGGTACACTTTGTGCTTCTTGTAATACAGGCTGTGGGGATCTTGTTATATATAACTTTAGTGTAAATGCTAGTGGTAGTTTTGTTGGTGACATTACCAATATTGGTGATCAAACGATAGACTTTACCACTGGGTCAGCCGTGCTACAAATGTATCAATCTGTGGATAACATATATGCAAATGGCAACGATTTGCCAGCTGGAGGCTTTGTAATGCCACCTTTTGGGCCAGATCAATTGGCTCCCGGAGAATCGTATTCTTATGTTTTTGGATCGGCTAATACGTCCATTATTAATACGCACCCTTACGCTATTGCTATAATAGATAGAGACAATAATGTGGTTGAATGTAATGATAACAACAATACTGCTTTTGTAGAACTTATTATGGGATGTACAGATCCCAATGCAGGAAATTATAATGAATTAGCCAATATTGATGATGGTTCTTGTACTGATGGTGGTGGTGGTTGTACCAATGAGCTCGCTCACAACTACGACCCTAATGCTGACTCTGACGATGGATCTTGCGAAACCTGTGATGATGGTGTACAAAATGGTGATGAAACGGAGGTTGATTGTGGAGGTGTATTGTGTAATCCATGTACAATGATAACTCCAATAGTAATTTCTTTTGTCCAAGATGCAGTTTTGGATAATGGATGTAGTAATTCTGGTAATGGTCCTAATGAAGGTATAACATTTCCGACTTTAGAATGGACCGCTGTGCCTGGGGCTACCAAGTATAATGTTTATCTAACCAATATTAATGCGGTTATACCACTGTTGAATACAGAAGTATTTACAACTACCGTTAATTATAGTTGTACTTATTGTTATACCTTTTCTCAAGGTGTTTCTCTTAAAGTTAGAGCTTTTGTAAATGGTACTTGGACTAATTTTTCTCCTGAAGTTACTGCAACTTACGAACCAGTTAATACAGATTGCCAAGAAGGATGTACAGATGACAATGCACATAATTACAATGCAAATGCCACCATTGACGATGGATCTTGCGAAACCTGTGACGATGATATTATGAATGGTGATGAAACAGAAATTGATTGTGGTGGAACACTTTGTAACCCATGTCCAGTGTATGGTTGTATGGACTCCAATGCACATAATTATAATGAATTAGCGGAAGTTGACGATGGCTCTTGCGAAACCTGTGATGATGGTATTATGAATGGTGATGAAACAGAAATTGATTGTGGTGGAGCTCTTTGTATTCCATGTTTAGGAGATTTGTATGTTAGTGCTGCTTCGATATCTATGACAACACTCGAACAAGGAGATATGGCAGTTGTTTTTGCATCTCATAATTATGACAATGTACCTGCTTCTGTTGATATTGATTTACATTATTATTTGTCTGATGATGATTCTTATGATGCTACCGATATGTTATTGGATACAGATGTTTCATCATTTGATGTGTTAACTAATGTCAATTCGGAAAATTTCTCTTTTACATTGGATAATACTTATGCGATTGGGACTTATTATATAGTTATTGTTTCAGATCCAGATAATTTGGAATCAGAAACAGACGAATCCAACAATGAATATGCAGTACAGTTTAATTTGATAGCTCCAATATCTGGCAATGACTTTTACATCCTTAATGAATCATTAGATGTTACATCAGCCTCACCAGGAGATGACGTAGAAGTCGTTTTGGATCACTATTATACAGGTACGAGTACTGTTGATTTAGATGTTGAAGTAAAGTATTATTTTTCTGCAGATGAGTTATTAGATGCTGGAGACCTTGAAGTTGGATCGGATATGTCAGATTTAAGTATCTATGATGACTTTGATATAGAATCCAAATCGTTTACGATCCCATCAGGAACAGCTGCAGGTGATTATCACGTTATTATATTAAGTGATGAAGCTGATGTTTTTTCTGAAACAGACGAAACCAATAATATAGAAGTGCTCGACTTAATAATAGAAGAGGCAGTTCCGGACGATAATTTTTATATTGCCAACGCTACTGTAGATATCCTCAGTCCTACTCCAGGCACAAAAATAAGAATGGATTGTGATCAATCATATACAGGTACAAGCACCAGTACGTTAAAAGTCTATATGGGTTACTATTGGTCAACGGATACAGCTTTTGATCCTAATATTGATATATATATTGATGATGATAAATCAACGCTAAAAGCATCAGATCTTTATGATCATGAATATGACAAATATACTATTCCTTCCAATACTGCTCCAGGTACATATTATGTACTATTTGTTGCAGACCATGAAGATGAATTTGTAGAACTGGACGAAACGGACAATGTTTCTTATGTGGCAGTAACTGTTGTCAATCCAGCAACCATTCAAGATGGTTCTAACAGTGACATTCCTGCAATTTCGTCAGAAACACTACATGAAGAAAAAATCATCAATGCCTCATTGAGTAACATTGTTGTCTATCCTAATCCTACTAGCAGATATATCAACCTATCTGGTACCATGGACGGTTTGTCTTCAGTATCAATTGTAGATGGAAATGGAAAGATAGTCTTATCAAAAAGAATTACAAAAAAGACTCCACTTCATCGTTTAGATGTAAGTATGTTACCTAATGGTAGCTACATGATTAGATTATCCAATGATAAAAATATCAACTTGGTAAAACAATTTATTAAAATTCAATAAAAATATTCTAAGGTCTTATGTGCTAAGTTGCACATAAGACCTTTTTATAAACATATACACACCCTCTAACTCACTAAAAGGAAAACCGCCACGCTTATTATAAGGTATTCGCACCATCGAATGCGTTGTTTCGGTTTCGAGTGAATTCAAAACTATATTTAGGGATAGTGCTGTTTAAAAAAAAACTATTGTTAATTATACAGCCCGTCATTTATGAGTTTAGCGTTAGGGAGACAAAAGCGTTAAGAGCAGAAAAGTGTGTGAGTAAACAACTCATTATTAATGTGTATTACACAATATGAGAAACAACAATACCCAACAAAGACACTAAATTAAATGCGAGTTTTTTCTGTTAAGCTTTAGAATAGCAGCGTTAAGAGCTCATACAAGACTTGATTTTTTTCGTTCGTTTTATGCATCAAAGCAAAAAGATGAACGCCCAAGCGGCGTGCGTAAATATAATAAAAATCAAAAACTCTTGACTATTATAATCTCCTCAAAATCTCTAATGGTGATTTCTTAACTACTTCTCGACTATTCCAAAGACCAATAATAACCGTCAACAATACGATAAAAAAGAAGATGCCAATAATGGGCAAATAATTTAGATTGAAATCTAATTCAAATACATTCTTTGCGAGTATATAGCTCCCAATAATAGCAATACTAATTCCAGTTAATGCTGAAAATGTACCTAATAATGCATATTCTACTGCATTGATTTTGTAAATGGTATTTTCTTGAGCTCCAAGGGTTCGTAGCAGTACACTTTCTCTTATTCTTTGATATTTGCTCAAAAACAAAGAACTGATTAATACTATTAGTCCTATTATAATACTAAATGCAGCCATGAATTTAATAATGTAACTTACTTTCGATACTATACTATTAAGTGTTACTAATATACTGCCAAGGTCGATTACGGATATATTTGGCATTTGTTTTACTACTTTATTTCTATATGCTGCAGTTGTTTCTTTATCTGGAGATTTTGTAACCAGTATTAAGAATTGTGGGGCTTCTTCTAAGATTCCTATTGGAAAAAGAATAAAAAATCTTGATTCCATTTTTTTAAAATCAATCTTTCTTATACTACCTACATAAGTTTCTATAATTGCACCTTGGACGTTCCAGATAATCTGATCTCCAATACCTACATCTAACCCATCGGCATATCTTTGATCAAGAGATATCCAGACGGTATCTCCACTATACTGTCCAGTGTATTCGCCCTCAATAAGTTGGTCACCTTGTGAGATTTCTGACTGATAACTTACCCTTGCTTCTCTATTGATAGACCATCTATTTGCAGTTCTGGAAGTATCTGCTAACCAATCTTTTTTACTTTTACCTTGCCATGCTATTAATTCCATTGTGACAACGGGTACATGCTGAAGAACTGGCATACCAAATGATTTGGTAATATCTTCTATTTCGGTTTTTTGCTCATGCTCTATTCCAAATAGAATAATATTGGGTTGTTTTCCAGCTCCCATTTCTGATACATTGTTAAGAATCAATCCTTGAAGGATAAATAGTAATGTGAGTATCGCAGTACCTAATCCAATAGAAACTATTAATGTTGAGGTCTGATTATTGGGTCTGTAAAGATTTGATAATCCTTGCCTAAAAACATAGTTGCTATTTTTTGGAAAAAATCTTCTTACTAACCAAGTAACTGATTTTGCTACTCCGTATAATACTAAAAATGCAATCAATAATCCACCTGAAGCAATTAATGCTTCTTTAATGTTATGTGTCAATGTCCATAAAAATCCTGTAATTGTTATAAAAATACCTAAGTGAACTAACCACTTAAGAGGATCATATGGAGCTTTGCCGTTACTTACACGCAATGTTTCTAATGGACTGACATTTCTTACTTGTAATAAAGGACTAAGTGCAAATAATGTTGTGATCAATATTCCCATAATTGTTCCTTTGATCATTGCAGGAACTGACGGACTCATGGTGACTTCAAAGGGTAAAAAACTACCTAATACTATTGGTAACGCAACTTGAATTATTGTACCTAAAGCAACTCCAAGTAGAACACTTAAAGTGCCAAGAACAAATATTTGAACAAAATAGACCATAAAGGCATCTTCTCCCTTCATTCCTAAACACCTAAGAATAGCAATGCTTTGTGTTTTGGTTTTGACATATATCATTACACTACTTGCTACTCCTATACACGCCAAAAGTAGTGATATTAGAGCTACTATATTGAGGAAATCATTAAGAGATCTAAATGCTTTTTCTAAGTTTTGTCTTTGTGTCTCTACTGTTTTGATACGCATCGAGGCATCATAGAATAAGGTTGCATATTTAGCCTTCCATTTTTCTATTTTTTTCTCGTCTTCTATTTTTCTGTATTGGGTGTAATTTATAATACTACCATGTTGTACAAGACCAGTATATTGTATTTCCTTTTTAGGAATATATACTGTAGGTGCAAAAGAAGAACCAGCATCGATACTACCAAAGGAACTCATTATTCGACCATGAATTTTGAATGTTATATCACCTATTTTTATACTGTCTCCAACATCAATTTTATATTGTAACAATAGACCATCATCTACCAAGGCTAATCTACCATTTTGATATTCATGATAAGCATTTTTTGGAGCTGTATGGACATTGCCATAATATGGAAAACCTCCTTCGATAGCTTTTATTTTTACAAATTGACTTTCACCAATTGATGGAAGAAAACTCATCGAAAACAATTCTACTTCTGTCGAAACAACTCCACCTAAAGAATCTAAAGCGATATTCATTTCTTCAGACAAAGGCTTATTACCTGTAATAGCAATATCAGCTCCGAGTAAAGATTTGGATTGCAACCTGATGTCTCTCATCAAATTATCATTAAAAGAATTGATAGCGACTAATGCGGCAACCCCTAAAATAATGGAGGACATGAATAGAATCAATTTGGATCTATCTTTGCGACTATCTCTAATAGCAGTTTTTAATATTAGGGACCAATTCATTCGTTCTGATTTGCCGTTACTGGTTGATCACTAACTATTTTACCTCCTTTTAATCGGATTATTCTATCTGTTTTATAAGCAAGATCCATATCATGTGTTACTATGACAAGCGTAGTGTTTTGTTCTTTGTTAATATCAAACAATAGCTGTTCTACCATATTTCCAGTTTCTTCATCTAAATTTCCAGTTGGCTCATCGGCAAATAATATTTCTGGATCATTACTAAATGCTCTTGCCAATGATACTCTTTGTTGTTCTCCACCTGACAATTGACTGGGGTAGTGATGTTGTCTTTCGCTCAATCCTACTCTTTCTAATAGTGCTTTAGCTTTGGCTACAGCGCCTTTAGTTCTTCCTTGTAATTCTAAGGGAATTGTAACATTCTCTATTGCGGTAAGTGTAGGGAGTAATTGGAAATTTTGAAAAATAAAGCCAACTTTTTTATTTCTAATTAGTGCTTTTTCATTTTCTGACAAGGTACTGATTTCAATTTCATCTATCTTTATACTTCCTTTGCTAGGCATGTCTAATCCTGCACATAACCCTAATAAAGTTGTTTTCCCAGAACCTGATGGCCCTACAATGGAAATTACTTCACCTTTTGCTATCGAAAAATTGATGTCATTCAATACAGTAAGGTCACGATTTATTCCTTTGTATGTTTTATAAATATGCTGCGCTTGTAATATCATTTTAGTTTTAATATTTATACTAAAGAGACAATCAAATCTACGATTTGTTTATAAACATTTATTATTATCGACCAAATAAAGTAATCTATAGATTATTGACCTTTTTTTATAATAACTGAATGTAATATTTGATTCCTAGATTACGATATACTACTTAATTCATACATTCAAAATATGCGCTCACTCGAAAATATTGAGTAATATTGCACTCCCATTTAAAATGGAAACAAAAACAAACGAATGAAGACTAAAACCTTAGAAAAAAATATAGTTAATGTAATCACACTTGGATGTTCTAAAAACCTAGTAGATTCTGAAAATATTGTTACTCAATTAAAAGCAAATGACGTAGATGTAGCACATGAATCAAAAAATGATGATGCGAATGTAATAATTGTAAATACTTGTGGATTTATTGATTTAGCTAAGGAAGAATCAATAAATACGATATTGCAATATGCTCAAGTCAAAAAAGAAGGTAAAATTGATAAGTTGTATGTAACAGGATGTTTGTCTCAGAGATATAAAGATGACTTAGAAAAAGATATTCCTGAAGTAGATGCCTATTTTGGGACAATGGAGTTGCCAGGCCTATTAGCTGTGTTAGAAGCTGATTATAAGCATGATTTGGTAGGGGAAAGAGTTATTACTACTCCACCTCATTATGCATATATGAAAATATCTGAAGGTTGTAATAGGACATGCTCTTTTTGTGCAATACCTTTGATGAGAGGTAAACACATTTCTAAACCTATTGAAGAATTGGTAAAACAGGCCAAAAATTTTGCAAAAATGGGTGTCAAGGAGATTATGCTTATTGCCCAAGAATTGACATATTATGGTTTAGATATTTACAAGACTCGTGCATTGCCAAAACTACTTGACGCATTATGTGAAGTTGAAGGTATAGAATGGATAAGATTGCATTATGCGTACCCATCAAAATTTCCGTTAGAAATATTTGATGTGATGGCAAGACAACCTAAGGTATGTGACTATCTTGATATTCCGCTTCAGCATGCTAGTGATACTATACTGGAGCGAATGCGCCGCCAAATCACTCAAAAAGAACAACGAGAACTAATAAGAATCGCTAAAGAAAAAGTACCAAAAATCAACATCCGAACTACTTTCTTAGTTGGTTATCCTGGAGAAACAGAAGAAGAGTTTCAATCGCTTTGTGATTTTGTAGAAGACATGAAATTTGATAGAGTCGGTGTATTTCAGTATTCTCACGAAGAGGATACAATTGCGCATGATGTCAAAGATGATATATCAGCAGAAATAAAGGTAGAAAGAGCTAATCGCATTATGGAAATTCAACAAAGTATATCACTTGAAATGAATGAGGCCAAGATAGGACAGACGCTAAAAGTTTTATTTGATAGAAAAGAAGGGGAGTATTTTGTAGGTAGAACAGAATATGATAGCCCAGAGGTAGATAATGAAGTATTGGTATCAGCGAAAGATAATTTTGTTAGAATTGGAGATTTTGCAAATATCTTCATAGAATCTGCTGAAGATTATGATCTTTATGGATCAGTAGTAACTGATTAGTATTACTTTAGTATAACAATGACAAGTGTTTTTATTGAAGATTTGTTATTATTGTAAATATATTTTTAATATTCAGTTTTTTAGTATCCAACGTTGGATTAACTAAGATGTAAAAAGAAATAATAAATGGAAAGTTCAACTATATATGGTCGTAATCCTGTAACAGAGGCATTAGAGAAAGGGTTGCAAATAGAAAAAGTTTTTCTACAAGCTAATATGCATGGAGAATTTGAAGTTTTGATAAGAAATGCGTGTAAAAAACGAGATATTCCATTAACTAAAGTGCCATTTAGAAAATTGAATGACATGAGTAAAGGGCATATTCATCAAGGAATACTTGCATATATATCACCGGTTGCTTATACTAATGTTGTGGACTTGTTGCCTAAGTTGTTTGAAGCTGGTATAGTGCCATTATTGGTAGTTTTGGATGGTATTACTGATGTAAGAAATATGGGAGCTATTGCCAGATCCGCAAAAGTGTTTGGTGCTAATGGTATTGTGATTCCTGCTAAAGGGACAGCAAGGATAAGTGAAGAAATGGTAAAGTCAAGTGCTGGAGCGATCTTAGACATTCCTATTTGTAGGGAGAATAGTTTGCCAGTGGCATTAGAAACAATGCAAATGAATGGCTTGATTGTCTATGCTACGGATATTAATGCTAAAAAAACAATAGCGGAACAAAATCTAAAAGGGCCAACAGCAATTATTTTAGGATCAGAGGATAAAGGTGTAAGTAAAAAATGTATTCAAATAAGTGATGATTCTATCAAAATTCCTCAAGTTAATAATTTTGATTCATTGAATGTGAGTGTGGCAGCAGG
>JAZGFO010000157.1:0-13026 GCA_036479655.1 Saprospiraceae bacterium | reverse complement strand
TTTTTAATTTTAGCACTTAATGGATTTATTACTTTTATGGGCTTGTTTTTAATCTCTAAGAAGGTATATCAGCAGTAATATATTTTCAAAGTGTGCAACTTACATATCAACAATTTCGATTTCATATTCTGCTGTATCAAACTGATAAAAAATAAAACATTACTAACTATATTCCTCTCCTAATAAAACAAATATTAATATATTTTTATTTTTGATTGATAATTGTATCTTTAGAACATTATTAACAATTTTCAAAACAATCATATATGGTAACAGAATCCACAATGACGGTAGAAGAAAGACTAACAAGAATAGAGCAATCAATAGAGAAATTGGCAAATGGGATAGACCAAGCGCCAATGATGATGAGCATTGCGACAGATTCAATAGATGAATTGTTGAGGAACGCCAAAGATAATGGGACTAATATTGACGATCGCTTAAAAAGTGGTTTGCATTTATTAGGAAGACTATCCGACCCAAAAGTCAATGGTGCACTCAACAACTTGTTAGATGCTGTAGAACAAGGTCCTGGTCTTGTGTCTATAATAGCAGATACCGTTGACGAAACAATGAAATCAGCAAATACAGGCACAGTAAGAATGGATGACAGAATTAAAGGCATCACGCACTTACTTAACAAATTATCTGACCCAACGATGGTCGATAAAGTAGATAGTTTATTAAAGCTTTCTGACCAAGCTCCAGGATTAGTAGCAATGACTATGGATAGCGTAGATGCATTTATGATGAGATATGGAGAAGACTTCAAAGCAGCGACAGCTTTTATGGGTCAAGAAAATTTAATTTTCTTGAAAAATGCAGCTGAATCATTTACTGAAGCTCAAAAACAACCTCCTGCTAAAGTAGGTGGAATTTTTGGAATGTTAAGAACTTTAAAAGATCCAAGTAGACAAAAATCACTTGGGTTCTTAATGAATGTATTAAAAAACTTAGGTAACAAACTATAAAAATAAAAATCATGTCAAAACATCAAATAGTAGTAGTAGGCGCTGGAAGTGCAGGACTTTGCGTATCAGCAATGCTACTTAATCAAAATCCTGGTCTAGATATATGTATTATAGACAAACAAGAAAAACACTATTATCAGCCACTCTGGACATTAGTCGGAGCTGGAGTATTCAAAAGAGAAGAAACAGAAAGAGATCAAGCTGATTTCATACCTGATGGTGCTACTTGGATCAAAGATTATGTCGAATCGTTTGACCCCGACAACAACAGTCTAAAAACTGCTGGTGGAGATACCATATCATACGATTACCTTGTAGTTACAGCAGGTATCCAAGTAAACTGGGATGGTATACCTGGTCTTAAAGACAGTGTTGGTAAACCTGGCACAGGTATCGTAAGTAATTACAGTTATGACACTACAGCATCTACTTGGGACGCTATCAAGAATTTAAAAAGTGGAACAGCAATATTTACACATCCTAGTACACCTATCAAATGTGGGGGTGCACCTATGAAAATCATGTTTTTAGCCGAAGATCATTGGAAAAAGCAAGGTGTCAATAGCAATGTGAAAATTAAATTTGTTAAAGGAGGTCCCGGCATATTTGCTGTTAAAAAATATGCAACGGCATTGACAAAAGTTGCAGACAGAAAAAATATTGAAAGAGTCTGGAAAACAGATTTAATAAATATTGATGCTGCTAATAAAAAAGCTACATTTAAGCACATGGAAACTGGAGAAGAATTTACAGAAAGTTATGACATAATGCACGTAACTCCACCGATGTCAGCTCCAGACTTTATCAAAAACAGTCCTTTAGCTGCGGCTTCTGGCTATGTAGATGTAAATAAAGATACTACACAGCACAATAAGTACAAAAATGTATTTTCACTTGGTGATAATAGTAGTTTACCTACAAGTAAAACTGGTGCTGCAATAAGAAAACAAGCTCCTGTAACAGTACATAACTTATTATCAGTGATGTCAGGAAATTCTCCTGATGATGTATATGATGGTTATACATCTTGTCCTTTAGTAACAGGGTATGGCTCGCTTATCTTAGCAGAGTTTGGCTATGATAAACTGCCAAAGGAATCTTTCCCATTTGATCAATCGCAAGAAAGATATAGTATGTACGCTCTTAAAGCTTACGGACTACCAAGAATGTATTGGCATGGAATGTTGAGAGGTAGAGAATTTTAATATAAATAACAACTAATTAAGTTAAAAGGAGTTTGGCAGAAATGTTGGACTCTTTTTTTATTTTACTATTAATTATACCAAACTAAAATCAAATTAAAATCATAAATTGTAATGATACTCATCATGTAAATAGAAAAATATATTTCTGAATTTTAAGTTTTAAGCAAAAATATTTATAATAAATCAACCTTTATTAGTTACTTTTACACAAATAGAAATAAGAAAATATTTTAGACTTAAATAATAACCTAGCCAATAATCAAATTAATAGAATGATAGACTTAAAAACACAAACAAATTTTAGCTATAGCTTAGAGAAAATATTTCCTGAAGCCGCCGATTTTCTTCCATTACTTGGTACTGATTATGTTGAGTTTTATGTAGGAAATGCAAAACAATCGGCACATTTTTATAAGACAGCAATGGGATTTCAATCATTAGCATATGCAGGTTTAGAAACAGGAATGACAGACAGGACTTCTTATGTACTCGTTCAAGATAAAATCAGATTAGTGCTAACAACACCAATGCCGACAAAAGAAAAAAGTGAAATATTTGATCACATAGAAAAACATGGAGATGGTGTCAAAGTCATAGCGCTCTGGGTAGAGGATGCGAGGTCAGCTTGGGAGGAAACTACAAAAAGAGGTGCTAAATCATTTTTTGAGCCAAGAGTAGAAAAAGACGATGATGGTGAAGTAGTCAAATCAGCAATTCATACATATGGAGATACTGTCCATATATTTGTTGAGCGTAAAAACTATAAAGGTATATTTTTACCAAACTTTAAAAAATGGGAAACACATTTCAACCCTACAAATTGTGGACTTAAATATATAGACCACATGGTTGCCAATGTTGGTTGGGGAGAAATGAATGATTGGGGCAAATTTTATAATGAAACAATGGGTTTTGCCAATCTTATTACATTTGATGACAAGGACATCTCAACACAGTTTACTGCATTGATGAGTAAAGTAATGACCAATGGAAATGGTAGAATAAAGTTTCCAATAAATGAACCAGCAGAAGGTAAAAAGAAGTCGCAAATTGAAGAATATTTAGATTTCTATAATGGTCCAGGCTGCCAACATATTGCAGTAGCAACAGATGACATTGTATTTACTGTAAGTGAAATGAAAAAAAGAGGTGTTGAATTTTTGTATGTGCCCGGAACATATTACGACACTGTAGGTGAGCGAGTGGGTAAAATAGCAGAAAACATGGCTGAACTTAAAGAGCATGGTATAATGGTAGATAGAGACGACGAAGGATATCTCTTACAAATATTTACAAAACCAGTAACTGATCGTCCTACCCTTTTCTTTGAAATCATACAACGAAAAGGTGCACAGTCATTTGGAAAAGGAAACTTCAAAGCATTATTTGAATCTATAGAAGCTGAACAAGCAAAACGTGGAACACTTTAAAAGTACGAAATTATGACAGAAACAAATGAGAACGTGCAAAAATTAAAAGATTTTCAAGCAAAAATTGATGCAGAAATTAAAATCGAAGCAAAAGATTGGATGCCCGAAGCATATAGAAAGCATTTGATACGTCAAATCTCTCAGCATGCACATTCTGAAATAATAGGTATGCAACCAGAAGGGAACTGGCTCACTCGTGCTCCATCATTACGAAGCAAAAAGATATTGTTGGCAAAGATACAGGATGAAGCCGGACATGGTTTGTATCTATATTCGGCTGCTGAATCACTTGGCGTTACCAGAGATCAATTTATAGAATGGTTGCACCAAGGGAAAGCGAAATATTCAAGTATATTCAATTATCCAACTTTAAACTGGGCGGATATGGGAGCAGTTGGTTGGTTGGTAGATGGTGCTGCAATTATTAATCAAGTTACACTTACAAGAACCTCTTATGGTCCTTATGCAAGGGCTATGGTAAGAATATGCAAAGAAGAAAGTTTCCATCAAAGACAAGGCTATGAAATTATGGTAGCGATGATGAATGGAACAAAAGACCAACAAGAAATGGCACAAGATGCAGTAAATAGAATGTGGTGGCCATCACTAATGATGTTTGGTCCTCATGATGCTGATTCACCAAGATCGGGAAATGCACTTAAGTGGAAAATAAAAAGAGAATCTAATGATAGTTTACGTAATAAATTTATCAATAAAACGATTCCTCAAGCTGAAGCAATAGGGATAACAATACCTGATCCAGACTTAGTGAAACTTGATGACGGCACCTACAAATCGGGGGATATTGATTGGACAGAATTCTATGATGTGATATCTGGAAACGGACCTTGTAACAAACAAAGACTAAGACATCATATCGAGGCACACAATGAAGGGCAATGGGTTCGTGAAGCGGCAATGGCATATAATCGTAAAAATTAAAAATATAATAAATAATGGACATAAAAGATAACCAAGGCGAATTATACGAAGTGTTTATACAAAGAAAACCAGGTGCGGATTATAAGCATGCTGGCAACCTTCATGCTTATGATAAAAAACTTGCACTTGAAAATGCGAGAGATCTCTACACTAGAAGAAATGAAGGAACAGCTATATGGGTAGTTCAAAGTAAGCATATTATTGCTTCTCAAACTTCAGATTCAGAATCATTTTTTGATCCTGCTGATGATAAAATATATAGACACCCAACGTTTTACATAATGCCAGAAGGTGTAAAAAACATATAAGTCTCTATGGAAAATTTATATAAATACTGCTTAAGACTAGCTGACAACTCACTGATACTAAGCCATAGACTTGCCGAATACTCAAGTAAAGGTCCATACTTAGAAGAAGATTTAGCAATTAGTAATGTAGCATTAGATCATATAGGTCAGGCAGAATTGTTTCTCAATTATGCAGCCCAATTAAGAAATGATGGCACAACAGCAGATGATATTGCTTTTAGACGTGCAGAAAAAAAATATCTAAATAGTCAATTAGTAGAACAGCCTAACACAAATTTTGCGTATATTATGGCTCGTCAGTTATATATTGATGCATATAATTTTTTATTGTATACACAATTAAAAGAAAGTAGTGATAAGACAATATCAGCCATAGCAACAAAGTCACTAAAAGAAGTAACTTACCATTTTAGACGAAGTAAAGAATGGGTGATTCGATTAGGAGATGGTACAGCGGTTAGTAAGTCAAAAATGCAAGAAGCTATTGACGATTTATGGATGTATACGGGCGATCTATTTATGGAAGACGAAATAGATAAAGAAATGATATTAAAAGGTATATCATTTGATCAATCAGAATTAAAAATGGAGTGGAAAAAGATAATTGAAGAAACTATTGTTGAAGCAAAAATAAAAATGCCAGAAAATCAATATGTAATAACTGGAGGTAAGATTGGTAATCATAGTGAACACTTAGGGCATATAATATCAGATATGCAGTACCTTCAAAGAGCTTACCCAGATGCTAAATGGTAAAAGAATATATATTTAAAACTACAAAAAAATTAAGTATGAGTAACAAGGAAATTAAACGAGTAGATTATTTGGATTACATCTCAGGTGATCCTAAATTGAAAGAGAAATTCATAAAAGATTTTGGAGATTCATTTGCAAATATGGGCTTTGCAATTGTTGCAAATCATGGCGTATCCCAAGATTTAAAAGATAATTTGTATGATTCCATGATTACTTTCTTCAACCTTCCAGATGAAGAAAAAAAGAAATATGAAGATGTTGACAATTTTGGACAAAGAGGATATATTTCAAAGTACAAAGAAAGTGCAAAGGGATTTAAAGTGCCCGATTTAAAAGAATTTTATCATATTGGACAAGATGCTGACGAAAAAACAAGAAAAGAGCTTAATTATCCTGAAAATATATGGGTAGATAAAGTCCCTGAATTTGAAAAATACGGCACAGAAATCTATAATACATTAGAACAAACGGGTATTAATCTTCTAAGAGCAATTGCATTATATTTAGAATTACCAGAAAATTATTTTGATGCGAAAGTTAAAAATGGTAATAGTATATTACGCTTACTACACTATTTCCCATTGACAGAAGATACAATTAATAATCCTACAGCTGTAAGAGCCGCACCTCATGGAGATATCAATTTGATAACTTTATTGATGGGCGCAAGTGCTAAAGGTCTTCAGGCTCAATCATTAGATGGCGAATGGATTAGTGTGATGCCAAAACCAGAAGAGATAGTAATCAATGTTGGAGATATGTTGGCAAGATTTACTAATAATAAATTAAGATCAACTATACATCAAGTAGTTAATCCTAAGGATGTTGAGAAAATGAAAAAGCCAAGATATTCATCTCCTTTTTTCTTACATCCTCACCCAAATATGGATTTAACTTGTCTTGAAAGTTGTGTGTCAGAGTCTAATCCTAAGCAATATGAAGACATGACTGCAGGAGCATTCCTTACTGAACGATTAGAAGAATTAGGTCTAAAAACTACAAGATAATAATAATAATAATATGCTACCACCAATAAATTTTAAAAAATGGATAGATAATAATCGGCATCTATTAAAACCACCTGTTGGTAATAAAGTGGTATACGAAGATACTGAATTTATAATTATGGTAGTGGGAGGTCCTAATGCTCGTAAAGATTATCATTATAATGAAGGTGAAGAATTTTTCTATCAATTAGAAGGAAATATAACTTTACCAATAATAATAGATGGTAAGAAAAAAGTAATAGAAATTAATGAAGGTGATATTTACTTACTTCCTCCGAGAATCCCTCATTCACCGCAAAGAGGTCCAGATACAATAGGATTGGTAATCGAGCGAAAAAGAAAAGACCACGAAAGTGATGCATGTATGTGGTTTTGTGAAAAATGTAATCATGAATTACACAAAGCCGAATTTAAATTAGATAACATCGAGACGCAATTAAAATTACTACTAAACAACTTCTATTCTGATGATAAGTTGTGTACTTGCTCTCAATGTGGTACAAAGATGAATGCTCCATTATAGAATTATATTAATAAATCAATTAGATTACATATGAAATCAGCTACAATTGTTGGTGCTGGATTGGTAGGATCATTATGGGCAGTTCATCTGTCTAAAGCAGGTTATAAAGTTACTATTCTGGAAATGAGAAGTGACCTTAGAAATGTAGATATAGCTGCGGGGAAATCAATAAATTTAGCGTTTTCAGAACGAGGATGGACTGCTTTTAAAGCAGTTGGAATTGATTCTCATGTAAATGATATCGCAATACCAATGTATGGAAGAACCATACATGACACTAAAGGCAATCTCACTTATCAGCCTTATGGACAAGAAGGACAAGCGATATACTCAGTGTCAAGAGCTGGTATTAATTGCAAATTAATGAATATTGCCGAAAATATTGGGGCTGAAAATATTCAAATACTATTCAATGAAAAATGCATTGGAGCAGACTTGAAAAATGGTATCGTCCATACTGAAAATACAAAAACAGGAATAAAAAGTAAATTTGAATCTAATATTGTCTTTGCTACTGATGGTGCTTTTTCTGCAATAAGATATCGTGCAATGCAAAAAGTAGATAGATTTGAATACAATCAACATTATATAGAAGATGGATATAGAGAAATATTACTTCCTGCTAATGAAGACGGTAGTTATAAATTAGAAAAAAACAGTCTTCATATATGGCCAAGAGGGAGATTTATGTTGATTGCTCTACCCAATGAAGATGGCTCTTTTACTTGTACCCTATTTATGCCCTTCGAAAATCATGAATTTTCATTTGATAAGCTAAAATCCAAAAACGATGTTGAACATTTTTTCAAAGAAGTTTTTTCCGATTTTTATAATTTAATGCCAAACATTGCAGAAGTATGGCAAGATCATCCACTCTCATCACTTGCAATTATAAAATGTTATCCATGGGCACATGGGAAGACTGTCTTGATGGGTGATGCTGCTCATGCTACAGTACCATTTTATGGACAAGGAATGAATTCTGGTTTTGAAGACTGTACTATTATGGGCCAGCTTATGGACAAACATGATGAGAATTGGGAATTAATTTTTGATGAATACCAAAAAATGAGAAAACCAGAAGGAGATGCTGTTCAAGATTTATCCCTTCATAATTATTATGTTATGAGAGATTATGTTTCAGATCCTAAATTCTTATTACAGAAAAAATTTGAACGTAGAATAGAACAATTATTCCCTGGAAAATATACTCCATTATATACTCAAGTTTCATTTACTAACATTCCATATACCGAAGCTTTAGAAAATGGAAAACAACAAGATACCTACATAAAAGGAATCATGGAACAACATGATATTGAAAAATTATTTAGCACAGATAAAATTGATGCACTAATTAACTCTTTGTTTTTATAAAAAAATACGAAATGAACAAACGTGACTTACTATTAGATAAATTAGAAGCTAAATATGCCAAAATAGGTCAAAACTTGGATACGCACCTCAACGGCCTCTTACAATCAAAGCCTATAACTTATTGGGATTACATTCAAACCGATGCCTTATTAAACCTTCAAATACAAAGGACGAAGCTACCAGACGAAATGGTATTTATCATGTATCACCAAGTCAATGAGCTACTGTTTAAAATGATATTGTGGGAAATAGAACAAGTTGCTAATTGTGAAAATCTTACTACATCATTTTTTGCTGAAAGACTACATCGAATAAGCCGTTATTTTGATATGCTTTCTTCTTCATTCGAAATAATGCAAGATGGTATGGAAGTAGCACAATATATGAAATTTAGAGACACTTTGACTCCTGCAAGTGGTTTCCAAAGTGCTCAATATAGAATGATAGAGTTTGCATCAACAGAGTTAATTAATTTAATAGATAATAGATTTAGGGCTACTATAGATAGAGATACTCCTTTTAAGCACGCATTTGACCATTTATATTGGCAAGCAGCAGGTAAAGATCATAAAACTGGTAAAAAATCTACTCTTCTACTCTTATTTGAAGAACGTTATATGGATGATTTTATCGTATTTATGCAAAAATATAATACTTTAAATATCTGGTCAAAGTTTAAATCTTTACCAAAAGAAGACCAAGATGATATTAATCTAAAAAATGCAATGAGACATTATGATCATACAGTAAATGTCCGTTGGGTAATGGCTCATTATAATGCAGCAGCAAGTTACCTCAATAGTAGTGACATAAAAGTAGAAGCTACTGGTGGGAGTTCTTGGCAAAAGTATATGCATCCAAAATATCAAAGAAGAATATTTTTTCCAGACTTATGGTCTAAAGATGAATTAGACAATTGGGGAATAACCAATTTAGAAGGATACAAAAAAATCTAAATTGGATTGAAGTTATTTATATTAATGCACCAAATACTATTACAAACCATATAAGTGAAACAATAATATCTATACCAATTATTGAAATTTTTGTGTTCATAAATAATTCTAATTTCCAAGTCATTAATCTATATAATAATTGAACACAAAGGAATACAAAAATAGAAATAGAGTGCTTATTATTAGGTTGCTGAAAATCAATTTGAAAAAAAGCAATAAAGTCTCTACTTAATCCACAAGTAGCACAATCTACACCAGTAATTGTTTTAGATAGACAGGTATTAGTCGGATCAATTATTATCAGATACAAGAAATATATTACACCAAGTATCGTTGTAAAGACAACTATGTTTATATTAAATTTTTGGTAGTCAGATTTCAATTAATCATATTGATAAAAACAAAAAAGTAATTCATAAGATTACATTTTATTAAAGTGAATATAATAGTTTCCCTTTTCTTACATATCCCACTGAATAGTTAGGTGGAAGATTCTGTATTGATAATTTTCATTTATTATTTAATCAGGTTATTACTCTGCATTCAAATTTGACTTCAGCATTTTCAATTCTACATTAAATCTTCTATCCAATGCACCCAATTGTTTTGCTGCACGTGGAGACAATACAAGTTGAACTTCATTAGTATAACTGCCATAAGGTATCCTACCTACTACCCTCGCCCTTACAGAACGTTTTACAAGAGGATTATATATAACCAAATTAGACCCTATTAATGCAGTTGAATGCAGTGCAAAGACTGTCCCATTATCAGCTATTGATTTGTCCCAGTAAGCTACAGTTCTTTTTGAATGTTCTACCATGTATTCTGAATAAGTCAGTGTCCCTAATAATAATTGATTAAAATCCGTTGGTATTTCTTTCTTTAATAAACTATCTATTGTTTCAAATTCTACACTGTCTTTTTGAACAATTATTTCATTTTCAATGATATCAACTTTTTTAATATCTTTTTTGGCATTACTAAGATTTCCATTAATTACAAACCATCCAATTAGTATTGCTTGATCGACATTAATGTCTTTTGTTGTCATTCTATTTCTTATCATCAATTGATTGATATCTTGTTTGAAATACACTTTTGATATTCTATACAAATTATCTTTCTTTTTTGCTTTATAATGAATTGGAATAAAAGCTCCATTACTATTTGAAGGAGGTGTAGTGCCAGTAAATACTTTACTTTCAATAATTGGTATCTTTAATATTTGACCAAGAGGAAGCTGTGTATCATCTTCAAGACCATTGATCTTATATATCATATTAGCTGATACTCCAAATATTTTTGACAAAGAATATATAGTATGACCTTTTTCTACTTTATGTTTACAGTAGAGTTTGTTAACCTTATTAAGCTGAATGTTGATTACATCCCCTTGAGTAAATATAGGCTTAGATACGTATTGTGCAGTTAGCAATGTTGATATAAATACAATGCTAAAAATTAAAATTCCCTTTTTCATAAAGTCTAAATTTGTAGTTTTAATCTACAAAGATATTAAAAAAAAACAACATATGTAACAATCTGGTATACAGGGTTATTTTTTATCGTTAATTTTATTAAATTATACATAAAGTAAAACGAATATCTAAAGGAATTATTTTATAAATAAATAGTTTGCCATATAGTATTAGTGTACCAAAGTAATATCTCCATGATACTGTTTTATTTCTCCAGTCTCTTTGTCTTGTAATAGTATCTGGTATACATAAACTCCCGGAAGGAGTAGTTTACCTCTTTTTTTACCATCCCAACCTACATTAGAATTATTCAATTCTATATTATTGATTGACCATGTCTTATTACCCCATCTATCATAGATTGTAAATAACTGTACCACAAATTTATCATCGTTACCAAAAAGAGAAAATATATCATTTACACCATCATCATTAGGCGAAAATATGTTAGTAATTGTTATATCTGGTATGGTTTTGACTCTAATAGTTATTTCAGCTGTTTTGACACAACCATTAACATCAATAACCACCACTTTATACTGTGTCGTTTCTAATGGTTTTACATTGATTTCACTACAATTAATACAATCTATTAGACTTTCATCACTCCATACTATACTGACAATTTCATCTGACATTAATGTGCTATTCAACGATAAATCAGTATTTTCTCCTGATTTTATTTCTTCTTCTGATGCGTCTATAGAAATACTCCAATCAATAATATCATCAATAATAAATGATTTTTCAAAAGAACAACCATTGGCATCAGATACAATCAAAACGTATGTATCAGGAGATAATAGTACTTCTTCTATTACTAATTCACCATTTAATTTTATTGTGTATGGCTCTTGCCCTCCATCTACACTATTAATAATCAAACTTCCCATAGAATGTTCGCAATCTGTATTTTTAACAGTATAATCAACTACAACATCTGCTTCCGAGAAAGAGACAACTACAGAGTCTAAAGCAGAACACATAGTGGCGGGATCAAAAACTTCTAAATAGTATGTCCCTTGTTGACCTACCTTTACAATAGTATTTGTGTTGTCGCCAATAATACCGGGACCAGACCATTCATATATTAATCCTAAAGTTGAATTTTCACCATTTAATTCTACTTCTAAACCTCCACAACCAAGCGCTGCTATTTCCCCAGCATTAGCAATAGGAATATCGACAACAGATACTTGAATAATCTCTGTAGCAGATTCACATACACCTTCACCATCTGGATCGTTAGTTGTAAATGTAAATTCTAATTCACCTGAATCATTTGGTATAAATACAGCAATCAATCCAGTACTATTATCAAAAAACCCACTTCCTGCAGGGTTTACTGTCCACACACCACTTACTGCTGCACCACTTAATTCTACAGACAATACAATATTTGATTCTACGCATACAATGTTACTATTAGAATTAATCGAAGTGATTTCAGATGGGTTTACACAACCACAATCCTCAATTGTAACCGTTATTATTGCCAACTCACTTTCACATCCATCTACTGATTGTAAAACATAATAATTAAAAACCCCAGCAATGTCAGTATCAGGATTTGGAGCTGTGTCTCCAATCAATGCTTTATTATGATCAAACCATAAAATATTTTGTCCATTTGCGGTTAGAGGCAATGCTGCATCATGCTGACAATACAACAATTCATCAATAGTAGTTGGTCTATCTGTAAGGTTTTCGGTACTAATACTTATCATATTAGAACAATTTATAACTGACATATCTTCTATCATAATATCATTTAGCACATTATAAGCTAAAGGTCCGATAGTAGTTACTTCATCATAATTCCCAGAAGCAACTATTGGCGAAGTAATACCCCATTGAGTCCCACCAATACTATTTGAAACATTAATATCAATAAAAACCATATCATCTTCTAATTCCCCCGGAGTATTGCTATTATCAACCTGCTAATGACAAACAGTATAAATCAGTAAGATTTAAAACTGTTCTGCATCACATTAAAAAGCCTTGGACGAATAAACTTAAAGATTCTTCATACTATTTTTGTGATGACCCAGAGTGCGATGTTGTGTA
>JAZGFO010000156.1:0-23031 GCA_036479655.1 Saprospiraceae bacterium | reverse complement strand
TCCACCTCTTCCCATTCCGAACAGAGAAGTTAAGCCCCTTAGCGCCGATGGTACTGCAATTGTGGGAGAGTAGGTCGCTGCCAACTAATTTAAAAGCCTTACAGAAGAAATTTTGTAAGGCTTTTTTATATTACATTATAGAAAATTACTAAACGAGAAAACACAGAGTCCAACTCTCGCTCTTTCATAAGAAGTTTGGATAGCGTCTAGAAATGTGTGTCTCAAAGAGTTTGTTGTTCAGAAGAAATTTGTAGTCTTTTCCCATTACACACTCACATTAGGATGCCACCAACACACTTCTAACTTGTTTATAAACAAGTTTGTTTTTGAGATTATATTCTTCCACTTCGATCAATCATATTTGAACTAGCTTGTTGACTACCCATTACAAGAATGTCTTGGATATTAATGTGTTTTTTTCGAGAGGCAATAAATAGAATAATTTCCGCAACATCTTTTGATGATAATGGAGTGAAGTCTTCATATATTTTTGACTTTTTGTCATTACCATTAAATCTAACTTTTGCAAATTCTGTATTTTCAACATGACCAGGTGACACTTGACTTACTCTAAGACCAAATTTGTGTAAATCTAATCTCATTGACTTAGTTAAGGCATCAACAGCAAATTTTGTCCCAGAATAGACGTTGCCATTTGGATATACTTCATGGCCGGCTGTAGAACAAATATTTATTATATGTCCTTTATTTGCTTTAACCATTACAGGACTAACTAACCGAGTGATATATAATAGTCCTTTTATATTTGTGTCTATCATTTGTTCCCAATCATTTAGTTTTCCTTTGTGAATTGGTGTAAGGCCTTTAGCAAGTCCAGCATTATTTAGCAAAATATCTATCTTTTTCCAGCTGCTATCTAATCTATTCCAAGCTTTTTTAACTTCCTCTTTTTTTCTGATATCAAAACATAAAGAGGCAACATTTGTAGCATATTTTTTTTGCAACTTATCTTTAAGATTTGTTAATCTTTCCTTGCGTCTTCCCGCAATAATTACATTGTAGCCTCGTTTTGCAAATAATATAGCTGAAGCTTTACCAATACCAGATGTAGCGCCAGTAATAAATATAGTTTTTGATAATGGGTTTTTCATTGAGAATAATTTAGTGTCGTGTCAAGATTAAAGATAATTTGCAAGGTAGTTGAGATAACATACAACAATGTAAGATTAAATAATTCTTACAATTAACTATTATTCAACATCTCATCAATAATTTCATTGAATTGTTTATCAAATTTTTTGAAATCTTTTGTGGCAGGGCCAGCGAAGCCAGTATGAATATGTCTAATTATATTTTGCTTATCAACAAAAATCAATGTTGGATAAGACAATATTTCAGATATTTGAGGGAATAATTCTGAATTTTCTTTTTTATTTGCATATCCGCCATAAAGAATAGTAAATGGAAGATCCAATTTTTTCTTATATCTTTTTAATATTTCTATCGCTTTTTCTTGATCTTTATACCTCTCAAATGCTACTTCTATTACTTCAATGGCTTTATTTGGATTATGCTTTAAATATTTTTTTAGAAACAATGCTTCATCTTTGCAATTTGGACACCAAGTACCTGTTATTTTTACTAACTTAACTTTATCACTAAATTGTTCATCATTTAACGTAACAGCTTTACCTTCAAGATTAGGAAAAACGATATCAAATTTTTGTTCACCTATGTTGGAAGTAGTCAATGCAAAAGCATCATTAATTTTAGCATTTTGATTTCGTGTGGCAGTCCATGTAGATTTATAATGCTTACCTGATCTAAATGAGCCAATAAGATTGTTTTGTCCCTTAAATTTTGCTTCAAAAAGAAAAGCGTGTGCTCCATCGAAAGTTGATAATTTTAATTTGTCCCCCTGTATAGTGCCTTCTAAATATCTATAGTCACCAGTTTCAGTCAAAAAAGTACCTGTTAGATGATTTCCTGACTGCTTAAATTCCCCAATTGCTGGATATTTATTGCCTTTATTAGGCTCGAATACAACATCCCATCTTCCTGTGACGTCTGCAATTGGCTTTTCTTTGAGAGTCGTGAATCTGTAATCTTTTCCATAGTATGCTTTAAATGGGATGCTATAGCCATTTTTATAGTTTACAAACCAATCGCCCTCTATAATGTTTTCTTCAAATATTCCTTTTATATAAGAGTCAAAAATGGGAATATCAATTTTTATAGTGTCTTTTGCTGTACTATGGTCTCTACCATAAGTTATATTATCTAATTTAATTCTTTCTTCACCATTCATTATATTAATGTAGAATGATTGCTCATCGGTATAATTTACTTCAAAATTGAATGGCAATTCTCCTGTGAAGTCAAATTGTTCAAAGTATTCTTTATTGTCTTCAGAATGAGTAAGTTTTTTATCTAATTTTAATATTGCTCTCCATTTACCAGGGGGAAGTTTGGAGAATGACTTATGAATTGGTTCTACACAGGAGTTTATGATTAAGAAACATAATATAAATAAAAAATATCTATGCATAACAAATTTTTAAAATCAGAATAATAAATTACTAAATTGATAAAGCCAAAAACCAACATAAATTAGAGTTGGAAAAACAATTCCTCGCATGGTATCATCCCATTTGTATTTTCTGCAAATGTTAAATGGTATAAGATTACAACAAATACCTAATAATGCAATTGTTCTCATTCTTCTTGATGTCCCAGTGCCACTTACATATTCCATGAGTCCTGCTTGAGTCAATAGACTAAATATAAACTCTACTAACATATATCCAAGTACGGGAACAATTGCTCCTATTATCAATCCTGTAAAAACTGAATTTTTATCAACCATGATATGTTTTTTAGTTAACGTTTTTATTAAAAGGTATAAAATTAGAGAAATTTATCTTCAAGATATGAAAAATCTTTAATTGCAGTATGCATTGTAAGATCATGTCCAGTAGGTACTATACTTACATATCCGTTTTCTAAAGCCCATATGTCAGTATCTTGACCTTTGTCGAAGTTAACAAATTTTCCAGCTAACCAATAATACTTTTCTCCACTAGGATCTATTCCTTCTTGGAATTTTTCTACCCAGTTGCCATCTGCTTGTCTACAGATTTTCATTCCTTTTATATCTTGATAAGGAGTGGATGGAATATTAACATTTAGTAAATTACATTTACCAAATTTCTTTGCTAATACTTTTTTTAATATTTGCTCTACTACTTTTTTTGCTCCAGAAAAATCAGCTTCAAAACTATGATCTAATAGAGAAAATCCAACAGAATCGATTTCTTCTAGACTTGCTTCCATTGCTGCGGACATAGTTCCTGAATAGATAACATTAATACTACTATTAGAACCATGATTGATTCCCGAAAGACATATATCAATCGTACGGTCTTTAAGTACAAGATTTTTGGCTAATTTTATACAATCGACAGGTGTGCCACTACAAGAGTATGCTTCTATAGCTCCAAAGGGATTTACTTTTTGCAGACGTAAGGGATTGTTTAATGTTATTGCATGACCTTGCCCCGATTGTGGACTATCTGGTGCTATAACAACTACTTCTCCATAAGTAGAAGCTACCTCTATTAGTGCTTTTATTCCAGGAGCAATAATACCATCATCATTTGTTATTAATATAAGTGGTTTGCCCATTTGATTTATTTTATCAATTTTTATCAGAGATATTATTTGCATATCTCTTTGTTTAGATGACATTAATATAATAACAGTAAGTTAGTACTTTTTTCAAAGGAGACAAGAATGTATTTAACATCATATCTGTATTGAACCTAACTAAGAATGAAAAAATAATATAGCACAAGAGATAATCCTTAGGTAAAAATTAACAATAAAAAAGATAGGCACAAGAGTATTTAAATACCAAAAGCCCTTTTAACTTTCTTTACATAGTCTAATTTTTCCCAAGTAAATGTCTCTACTTTCTTTGTCTTAGTATTTCCCGAACCATCTTTAAATGTGAAAGTTTTCTTTTCAGGGACTCTACCCATATGACCATAAGCGGAGGTGTCAGAATAAATTGGGTTTCTAAGTTTTAATCTTTTTTCGATGTCATATGGACGCATAGAGAAAAGATCCTCTACTATTTGAGCGACTTCGCCATCGGACATATTTACTTTAGACGAATTGTAAGTATTGACATAAATATTAGTAGGCTCTGCTACACCAATAGCGTATGATACTTGTACTAATATTTCATCACATACACCTGCAGCAACAAGATTTTTAGCGATGTGTCTAGTAGCATAAGCACCAGATCTATCCACTTTACTTGGATCTTTTCCTGAGAAAGCACCTCCACCATGTGCTCCTTTACCGCCATAGGTATCAACGATAATTTTTCTTCCAGTAAGCCCTGTGTCACCATGAGGTCCTCCGATTACAAACTTTCCCGTAGGATTGACGTGATAGGTGATATCTTTAGTAAATAATTTTTTAATGGATGCTTTTTGTTTCTTTTTTACTCTTGGGATTACAATGTTTATAACATCTTCTTTTATTTTCTTAAGCATTGCTTTTTCTTTATCGAAATCATCATGCTGAGTTGATACTACAATACTATCTATTCTCATTGGTTTGTTGTCGTCAGAATATTCGATAGTTACTTGAGATTTTGAATCTGGTCTCAAGTATTTCATCTTTTTGCCTTCTTTTCTTATTGCTGCCAATTCTTGCAATATTATATGAGATAAGTCCAAAGCCAATGGCATGTAATTTTCAGTTTCGTTAGTTGCGTATCCAAACATCATTCCTTGGTCACCTGCTCCTTGATCTTTTTTTTTCTTTCTATCTACACCTTGATTGATATCTTGAGATTGTTCGTGAATTGATGACAAAACACCACAACTACTTCCATCAAACATATATTCTGACTTGGTATATCCTATTTTATTGATTACATCACGAGCAATTTTTTGAACATCTAAATAGGCTTTAGATTTAACTTCTCCTGCCAATATTACTTGACCAGTTGTAACAAGTGTTTCACAAGCAATTTTTGACTGTGGGTCAAAAGCTAAAAAGTGATCAACCAATGCATCAGATATCTGATCTGCTACTTTATCCGGATGTCCTTCTGATACTGATTCTGATGTAAATAGATATGCCATAATGTTATTTTAAATAGTTTTTTAAAAATTGAATTGCAAATGTATTAATAATTGTAATAATTTGTAATTATTGTTTGATTTTAATGATGATTATTTTTGAGCGTTATCTTTGTTTTTTACCAATGGAATGAACACTCAGCTTGATTTTAATATTTAAAATCAAGCGTTAGATAAACAAGGAAGTCGTTTTAAAACTCAAATATTTTTGCTTTTTCATAGTATTCTGTTAATCCCTCTCCCTTCTATACTTACTTCATTATGATTTCATTGGTATTCTTTTCAATGTTTCCATTAAAAAAGCCCAATATTTTTGCACTGAACTTATTTGTACGCGTTCGTCAGGAGAATGTGCTCCTCTAATGTTAGGCCCAAATGATATCATCTCCATATCTGGATAGTTAGTTCCTAAAATTCCACATTCCAGTCCTGCATGACAAGCATATACGTGTGCATCTTCGTTATACATTTCTTTATAGAGATCTCCCATTATTTTTACGATTTCGGCACCGAGTCTTGGTGTCCAGCCTGGATAGTCTCCACTAAATGTAACTTCTGATCCTATTAAGTCAAAAGTAGACTTTATTGCGTGCGCAAGATCCATTTTTTCAGAATCCACTGAGCTTCTTGTTAGGCATAGTACTTGATAATTTCCATTTTCTACCAATACTCTAGCTAAATTATTTGAAGTCTGAACCAAATCATCAATATTAGGACTCATTCTGTATATTCCTGAAGGACAAGCATAGATACCTTTTAAAAGCTTGCTGATAAATATAGGGTCTGCTATTTTTAACTGTGCTTCTGTTTTTTCTAACACTACTTCCATATTGACATCTGTATAGTCGTATTCTGATATTAGTATACCACCATTATTAGCTATAATTTCTTCTAGTATAATTATATCTGTGTTTTTAACTGCAAAATTTACTACAGACTCTCGTGGTATCGCATTTCGAAGACTACCACCATCTATTTTATGGATGTAAACTTCTATTTTATTTGATATTTCAGTAATTAACCGATTGACAAGTTTATTGGCATTACCTAACCCTTTGTGAATGTCCATTCCTGAATGTCCTCCCGAGAGTCCTTTTATTGTCAATTGGAAAGATGTAGTATTTGGTGGTGTCTTTGTTTCGCCATAAGCACCTTTGGCGGTAATGTCTATTCCTCCTGCACACCCAATTGTGAGTTCGTCATCATCTTCTGTATCAAGGTTAAGCATTATTTCTCCATCAAGCATTCCTCCTTTTAGTTCAAGAGCGCCTGTCATTCCAGTTTCTTCATCTATTGTAAATAAAGCTTCGATTGCCGGATGTTCAATATCTTTAGAGGCCAATATAGTCATTATACTTGCCACCCCAATACCATTGTCTGCACCAAGAGTAGTACCATCAGCTTTTACCCAATCACCATCAATAAACATTTTAATACCTTCTGTTTCAAAATCAAATACGGTATCATTGTTTTTTTGATGAACCATGTCTAAGTGACTTTGTAAGACAATAGTTTTCCTATTTTCCATGCCCTTTGATGCTGGTTTTTTAATTATTACATTACCTATATGATCCTCTATCGTGGAGAGTCCTAAATTAATCCCAAAATTCATCATGAATTTTATTACGCGTTCCTCTTTTTTACTTGGTCTGGGCACTTGATTTAGATCAGCAAAGTTGTTCCACATTGCCTTAGGTTCTAGGTCTCTTACGTTATTATTCATTTTATTATATCTTAGTTATTAATAGAGTTACAATATTAGGATAATTTAATGAATTACGAATGATTTGATGGATAAAAAGAAGTATACACTAAGGGATGATAATTGGCAAGTAATTTTTATGTACATAGAATTTTTTAAAGACTAAAACCGCTATCAGAAATAATAGAAGGGTATACAAAAAATGTATGATTTTGTAAAAATCATCTTCCCATTATTCAAATTTTAGATATTCGATCATTTATTTTTATTAGGCAAGCAGCACAGAGACAATTAGAATAAGAGTTTTCTAATAGTAATTTTGTTTTATGGCTAAGCTTTATATCATAACATTGACATGAAGTGATATCTGTAGCACAACATTCAAAAATAATATTGCAACGCTCACATTTTTTATGTGACATACTTGAGTAGTTTTTTTGGCACAAAATAGGAAAGAAAACATGGTTATCATTTCTATATGTGTAGAATTTTAATAAAAATAGATAATTCGCCTTAGTTTTGCTTTTAGATTTAAAAATAATTACTTTGAGGAAAATTAAAATAAATAGATGAAATTTGTACTGATTTATACACTAGCTTTGTTTGTCATATTTACAGGATGTAATGAAAAAGCACCAACAAAAACTTCTAATTTAAATAAAAATGTAGTTATCGAGAAAGCCACTAATATGGAGGATCATAGTAGAACCATGGGAAAAGGAGATTATAATTTTCAGATAAAAAACATGCCTCGTCAAGATAGTGTTAGATTAGAAGTGCTATATAAAGGAAAATTGATTGAAACATTTGGATATAGTGGAGTGGTTAGAGGAGAGACTATTGCTGATATCAATGCTGATAATAATCCAGAATTGTACTTGTCAGTGACGGATAAAAATAATAATGTAACACTCAAGGCATTGACATTTATAAATGGATCAGTTATGGATATTTATAAACAAGAATATACAACAACTGTAATAAATAATACCACCTCCTTTAAAGTAAATAATAAACAATTGGTAGAAACGAAGAACAACAAAGAGATGTTGAGATATAATCTTATAGCTGGAGAATCTTCGTTTATTCTGAAACCAGAAGGGTGGGGGAATGCTGAATTGTCGAGTATGAAAGGAAAGTATATAAGTTATGATGTTGATAAGAAAATTGACAAGGTATTGGACTTAATGAGTAATGAGTACGGCGAATGGGTTGTTAAATTAAAAAGCATGGATAGAAGTTGTGAATTTATTGGAGTAGGATACTTTTATAACAAAGATTTAATTGTTCCATTAAATTATAAAAAAGCAGATTTAAAGGGGAAGTTGAAAATAAATTTTGTAAGTAATCAAGCTGTTGTATATGTAGTAGATTCGAAAAACAGTAGTGAATTGACAGATTTTTGTAAGTCAGGAGGATCAATTGCAGGTAATTTTATAAAGAAATAAAAATGAGTAAAACAATAATAATAATGGGTAGTTCTCGACCAATGGGGGATACTTACAAAGTTTGCAAACAATTGATATCAGAAAACGGATACAAATTTCAAGATTTAACAGAGTTGGTAATTATGCCGTTTGATTATGACTATGATAATAAGGATGATGATTATATGGGTTTTATCAAGCATGTAATCGACAAATATGACAATATAATACTTGCAACTCCAGTATATTGGTACACAATGAGTGGAATAATGAAAAATTTTGTAGATCGATTTACAGATTTGATGACAATACAAAAGGAGGTGGGGCGTAGATTAAGAGGTAAGAATTTATTATATGTTAGTGTAAGTAATTCAGATGATGTTCCTGAAGAATTTCAATTGCCAATAAAAAGAACTGCTGAATATTTGGGAATGAATTTTAGAGGATATAGACATTTTAGCATAAATGATGACAATAATAATAGCAGTAATTATGCATTTGTGAAAGAAGTGATTGGAAATGGATAAGATTAATTACGAAAGATGGACTCATTAACACAAGGCTTATTAGGGGCAGTTACTTTTGCTTTAATAAAGGATAAGAAGATTGGAAAAAAATCTGTTATTATTGGTGCTATAGCTGGTACAATTCCGGATATGGATGTTTTTCTAGCTCCATTATTTAATGATGTAGAATTATTATCTGTTCATCGGAGTGTTTCTCATTCAATTATTTTTGCTGTATTATCAAGCATCTTATTGGGGACAATTTTTCATAAAATTTACGAAAAAAAGCACAGTCACCTACAATGGATGTTGGCTTTTTTTTTAGCAATATTTACACATTCTCTTTTAGATTGGTGTACGACTTACGGTACCAAGTTATTGAGCCCTTTTACAAGTCATCTTTTTTCAACCAATAATATTCATGTATTCGAGCCTATTTATACTTCAATTTTATTAGTAGGGGTTATTTTATTAGTGATCAAGAAACACCCAAATAAAGCAAGACATAAAATTATCCAAATTACTCTATTTGTTTCGAGTCTATATTTGTTATGGACATTTGCTTCAAAAGGTATTGCTAACAGTGAATTTGTAAATGAATTAGAAAACAGAATATTAAATATGAAAAATTAATTGTTTCTCCGACTCCTTTTAATTCGGTTTTGTGGCATGGGATAGCTAAGACTAATAATGGGTATTATTTTGGCACTTACAGTTTGTTGGACGACAGAGATAGTATTATGTTTTTTTTCGAACAAAGCAATAATGCTGTCATTGAAGATGTCATTAAAAATCGATTGGTTAAATACTATCTTGAATACACACAAGATTTTCCACTTATCAAAATTGATGAAAATGGTAATGTCAAAATATATGCAATTAAATATGGGCCAATAATTATTTTGGAGCGCCAGAATTTGTTCACCCGCTTTCATTTAATGTTAATCTATTGCAAGATGAAAATATTGAAATTAAATATACTAAAGAATTTAAGGGGCCTTTTCAAAATTATATTGCGGTATTAAAAAGATTAAAAGGATTAAACGAATGAAATTTTTAGCTCCGACAAAAGTATTGTCAAATGAAACGCAAAAAGGAGGTAAAAAAAAGTAATAAATGGGGCAGTTAACATGATGAAAGCTAAAAAAGCAGTTAGAATTATTTGCGGGGTTTTATATAATCGTAATGTTTTCATTTGCTTTATTGTCTTACATAAGAATAAAAGAAGAAATAAGTGAATATGAGGTTATTAAAATGAGGAAAATCCATTGGAGAGGTGGTACTTATATTACCGATATTTTATAGATTTTTTTGTTTCGTTTTTTGCATCAAGACAAAAAGATGAAAGCCCGAGCGACGAACGGAAATGTAAAATTCTTAATTTATTCTATATTTTTTGGAACTGGTATCAGACTTATTCAATTGATAAACTTAGATTATTTACATTTGCATTTTTTTAAAGGAATTTTATGGCGAGGATATTAGGATTAGATTATGGCACTAAAAAATGTGGTTTGGCAACAACTGATCCATTGCAGATTATTGTTACCGCTATTGATACCATAAGTACGGTTGACATATTGCCCTATCTAAAGGAATATATGCTTAATGAAGAAGTAGAGAAAATTGTGATCGGAAAACCAATACATATAGATGGAAATCCAACTTATCTACAAGAGCATATTGATTTATTTGTCAAAAAACTAATATCAATAGCTCCTAATATAAAAGTTGATTATATTGATGAGCGATTGACATCGATACAAGCGAAGAAGATAATTTTTAAAAGTGGTATAAAAAAGTCGAAACGAAGAGATAAAACTTTGGTTGATAAAATAAGTGCTGTTTTAATTCTTCAAAAATATTTGAATCACATTTAAATTAATTTATAAAATATTATAATGATATTACCAGTAATTGCATATGGACATCCTGTCTTGAAAAGAAAAGGAAAGGAAATTGAAAAACAATCAGAAGCATTAACGACTTTAATTGAAAACATGTGGGAGACGATGTATAATGCTCAAGGAGTAGGAATAGCCGCCCCGCAGATAGGTAAAAGCTTAAGGTTGTTTGTGATTGATACAGTTCAAGTAATGGAAGAGGGAGAGGAAGAAAATGGTTTTAAAAAGGTATTTATAAATGCACAGATACTGGAAGAAACAGGTGACTTTTGGTCTTATGAAGAAGGCTGCTTGAGTATTCCTCATGTACGTGGAGATGTAGAACGACAAGCGAAGATTAAAATTAAATATCAAAATGAAAATCTCAAGGAAGTAACAGAAGAGTATGATGGAATAAATGCAAGAGTTATCCAACACGAATACGATCATATAGAAGGGGTGTTATTTACAGAAAAACTCAAGCCTTTAAAGAAAAGGTTGATAAAAAGAAAACTTGTGAGTATAAAAAAAGGAAAAGTTACTGCTGATTATAGCTTGAAATTTGCAGTCAAATAATTAAGAATTGGCAAAGTCTAAAAAATATTATACCGTTTGGCATGGGCACAAAACAGGAGTGTTTGATAATTGGGCGGAATGTTTGTTACAAACCAAAAACTTCCCGAATGCAAAATATAAAAGCTTTAAAACATCGGTTGAGGCAGTTATAGCACTAAATGAAGGCTACGAAAAGCATATAGGTACAGGAGCTAAATCAAAAAAAGCTACAATCAAAAGAATGCCATCTAATATTATTAAAAATAGTATTGCTGTCGATGCAGCATGTAGTGGTAATCCTGGACTTATGGAATATCAAGGAGTAGTTACAACAACAAAAGAACTATTATTTCATCAAGGTCCTTTTGAACAGGGGACAAATAATATTGGAGAATTTTTGGCATTAGTGCACGCATTAGCAATGTTGAAAAAGCAAAATAATACCGCTGCAATATATACAGACTCTCGAACAGCTATGGCGTGGGTAAGAAATAGAAAAGTAAAAACCACATTACAAAAAACCAATAAGAATAGTATATTGTTTGATATGATAGAAAGGGCAATCAAATGGTTAATAGAAAACAATTACAGAAATCAAATAATTAAATGGGATACAAAAAACTGGGGAGAAATTCCTGCAGATTTTGGTAGAAAATAAATATAATAAATGATAACAGATTCACATGCACATATATATGCTGCTGATTTTGATGAAGACTTAGCAGAAGTGTTGGCATCTGCCAAAGCGCAAGGAGTGGGTGATGTATATATGCCTAATATTGATAGTGCATCAATCGATCGCATGCACGCAACAGAAGAAAAATTTCCTAATTGCAAGTCTATGATGGGTCTTCATCCGTGTTATGTAAAAGAAGATTATAAAGAAGAATTGGCGATAGTGAAAGAGCATTTGGCAAAACGACAATATGCAGCAGTAGGAGAGATTGGAGTAGATTTGTATTGGGATAAAACTTTTGCAGATTTTCAAATTAAAGCTTTCGAATATCAGATAGAATTGTCAAAAGATCATTCATTAGGATTTAATATTCATTCTAGAGATTCATTAGACTTAACTATAGATATTGTTAAAAAAATGCAAAATGGAAATTTAAAAGGAATTTTTCATTGTTTTAATGGTACTGTAGAACAGGGCAAAAAGATTATAGACTTAGGTTTTTATTTGGGTATAGGAGGTGTTGTTACATATAAGAATGCAGGAGTGGATACGTCAGTAGCAAACCTTCCATTGGAATGGATGGTGCTAGAAACAGATGCTCCGTATTTGTCTCCTGGCCCAAAACGGACGAAACGAAACGACCCTAGTAGACTCACTCTCATATTGGATAGAATGGAAGCTTTATTTAGTATAAATCGGCAAGAAATAATAGATCTTACAACAGATAATTGTAAAAAGGTATATAATTATTAATAAAATGAAAGTCTGATTACACCAAAATTACGTTTATTTGAATCTCATTAGCAGAAACACAATTTTTATGTTCATTTTTTTTTAAAATTATTATTTTTTAAAATTAGAAGTAATTTCTCTTTGATAATTGAATTGAATTTCGGTTTTTGCGCTTGTATATAGGAGAGTTGGCCGAGTGGTCGAAGGCGCCCGCTTGGAAAGCGTGTATACCTCTAAAGGGTATCAAGGGTTCGAATCCCTTACTCTCCGCAAAAAAAAACTGGTTGATTATTCACTACTTGTTAGATTATTTCTAAATTTAGTCTTTCAATCAAATTGTAAACATTTTTATATTTAAAATAAATTATTCAAATTATGCAAAAATTATTGTCACTCGTAGGAGTATTTGTTTTTGTCTCATTTTTTGGGGCACTAGAGAGTATAGCACAAGATGAAGCTAGCTCAGCTACTGGATTTCAAATTCTAAAAGAGAATTTTATTCAGGGAAATTGGTTCTTTATGAGTTTTGTACTCATATGTCTAATACTTGGATTAGCATTCTGTATAGAAAGAATTATCACACTTAATCTTGCTACTACTAATACCGACAAAATGTTGACAAGTATAGATGAAAAATTAGCGGATAATGATATGGATGGTGCAATGGATGTACTTAGAGGAACACCTGGACCGACTGCAAGTGTATTGTTAGAAGGACTAAAGAATGCTCATAAAGGTCCTGCGGCAGTAGAAAAAGCAATAGTATCTAATGGATCAGTTCAAATGGGACTTTTAGAAAAAGGTTTGGTTTGGATATCATTATTTATTGCGATAGCTCCGATGTTAGGATTTATGGGTACTGTTGTAGGTATGATCGAAGCATTTAATAGAATTGAGGCAGTAGGAGATTTGTCTCCAGCAGTAGTTGCAGGGGGTATTAAAGTAGCCTTATTGACAACTGTATTTGGTCTTATTGTAGCGATTATTCTTCAAGTACTTTATAATTATGTCGTTTCTAAAATTGATGGAATTGTAAACAAAATGGAAGATGCTACTATTGGATTTGTTGACATCTTAGAAAGAAATGGCAAATTAGGAGCTTAATTTATTCACTTAAAAACAAATCAAATTATGTATAAATTTTTGATAAAAAAAGGACCGACATTGGCCTTGGGTTTAGGTGCTACTGTGATTGCTATATACCTAATTAGTATTTACTCTGGTTTTAATGGTGGACCTTATGATATGTCTACCGACTTAGCTAAGTTATCTGATACACAATTAGCAGATGTAACTTACTTTGACTCGGGAATCAAGATTACTGTATTATTGGTCTCTATAGCCTTCCTCTTAGCATTTGTTGTTTTTGGAATTAGAAGTCTGATTATGTACCCAAAAAGTGCAATTAAATTTTTAGTAGGCTTTCTTGCTCTTGCAGGTGTATTCTTTGCTCTGTATTCAATGGCAGATGTAGAAACTATCGGTAGCTTAGGAATGTCTCATGAGAAATTTAATATTACAGATAATATAAGCAAATTCATTTCTGGAGGTATTAAAACCACTTTAGGATTATTGGTACTTTCTGTATTAGCAGTAATCGGAGGTGAATTGTATAGCGCAGTTAAATAATTAAGAATGGGAAAAATTAATACTCGTGACCGTATGAAGAATGAGATCAATGCAGGGTCTATGGCAGATATTGCCTTCCTCTTGCTTATCTTTTTTCTTGTAACTACTACTATCGCTGAAGATAAAGGAGTTCTTGTTAAGTTGCCGCCATGGTCAAGAGAACCTCCGGAAAACTTTAAAATGAATACTCGTAATGTATATTCTGTATTGGTTAATGCAGATAATCAATTGCTGGTTAGAGGTGAGCCGATGGAAATTGACGATCTTAAAGAAAACACTAAATTGTTTATTAGTAACCCTAATAATACAAAAGATAAAGCTGAGCATCCTAAGAAAGCAATTATTTCATTGAAAAATGATAGAGGTACTAAATACAGAACCTTTTTAACAGTTTACAATGAGCTTAAGGCTGCCTATACAGACCTTAGAAATGATGAATCTCAAAAGAGATATGGTCGGATGTACGAAAATCTTACTAAAGATCAAAGAAAAGAAATTAGAAATGAAATTCCATTGGTGATTTCTGAAGCAGAACCAACTAGTTTTGGTGATGAAGAATAATTTAATTTAAGAGAATTTCAACTATTAATATTTAAAGCTTAATAATGTCAAGATTTAAAAAGAAAGGGAAACCAGACCCAGAAATATCAACGGCTTCGTTGCCAGATATTATATTTATGTTATTGTTTTTCTTTATGATGGTAACTGTTATGCGAGATTCAGAACTTAAAGTTGATGTCAATACGCCAGAAGCTACTGAATTAACGAAGTTAGAAAAAAAATCTCTTGTAAATTATCTATTAATTGGAAGACCTAAGGAAGCTTTTAAAAGAACCTATGGTACAAAACCAAGATTGCAATTAGGAGATAAATTTGCTACAATAGATGAAATTCCATTGTTTTTGGAAAAACACCGTGCTACTATACCTGAAAAACAAAGACCAGCAATTACTAGTTCTTTGAAAATTGATGGTGATGTAACTATGGGAATTGTTGCAGATGTAAAAACAGCATTGAGAAAAGCAAATCAATTAAAAGTTAATTATTCAGCAGGTAAAAGAGTTGACTAATTATATTTATTGAAAATAAAAACGCCTCTGCAATGAAAATTGTAGAGGCTTTTTATTTTATACTTTGATTATTCTTTCACTTATATTTTTTGATAGAATTTAATATGTTTGCTATAGACTAATATATAATTGATTTTGATAAAATAGCTTCGATTTTAAAAATCGGTTGCCACCTCAAATAGCCAAAGAGCAATGATAAAAACTATAGAAATAAAAATATTTCCTGATCAGCTAAATGATCAAAAATATTTATGGAAGATTGCTGCTTCCACGGCCAATGTATCTTTTACAGAAGTAGATCAAGTAGTTATTACAAAACGATCTATAGACGCAAGAGGGAAGCGACCTGTCTATCGAATGCGTTGTGAAGTTTATATCGGAGAATTGCCACAAAAAAACGATAAAATTGTTGATGGCTTTCGAGATGTATCTAAGTCAAAAGAAGTTATTATTGTTGGTGCAGGTCCTGCCGGGTATTTTGCTGCTTTAAGGCTGATCAAAGAAGGTTTAAGACCTATTATTATTGATAGAGGCAAAGATGTACAAGCTAGACGTAGAGACTTGAAAGCAATCCAACAAGATGGAATTGTTAATCCTAATTCAAATTATTGTTTTGGAGAAGGTGGAGCAGGTACATATTCTGACGGAAAGCTTTACACGCGTTCGCATAAACGAGGTAAAATTGTTGATGTGTTACGGTTATTAGTAGAGCATGATGCACCTGCAGATATCTTGATTGATGCACATCCTCATATTGGATCTAATAAATTGCCCAAGGTTGTATCTAATTTGAGAAATACAATTGAACATTTTGGAGGTGTGGTGCGCTTTGATTGTTGTCTTACAGATATTGAAATTGAACACGATACAGTAAAGACAGTAACTATTAATGATAATGAAACTATCAAAACAGATTGTGTAATTCTTGCCACAGGACATTCTGCAAGAGATATTTACTTTCTATTGGCCAGAAAAAAGGTATTAATAGAAGCTAAACCATTTGCATTAGGCCTTCGAATAGAACATCCTCAAGCAATGATTGATGCGATACAGTATAATCAGAGCGTTAGAGAAGAAAATCTACCTGCATCATCGTATAGTGTAGTGACACAAGTAGAAGATTGTGGAGTTTTTTCATTTTGTATGTGTCCTGGAGGGCTTATTGTTCCTGCGGCAACAGCCCCTGGAGAAATAGTGGTTAATGGGATGAGCCTCTCAAGAAGAGATAGCCCATTTGCCAATTCTGGGTTAGTAACATCAATAAGTATTGAAGAATTAGACAGACAGGGTTATAAAGGAGATTTTGCTACTTTAAATTTTCAAAAACAAGTAGAGCAAAAAATGTTTGCTGCTGGAGATGGATCACAAAAAGCACCAGCTCAACGAGTAAGTGATTTTGTGCAAGGGAAGATATCTATTGATGTAAATGAATCATCCTACATACCTGGGTTGTTTTCTGCTCCATTGCATAATCTCTTACCTGAGTTTGTTAGCAATCGATTGAGACGTGGGATAAAAAACATTTCTCAAAAAATGAGAGGATATAATACCAATACTGCCAATGTGATAGGGGTTGAAAGCAGGACATCATCACCCGTTAAAATACCAAGAGATAGAGAGACATTAATGCATATCGATATTAAAGGTTTATTTCCTTGTGGAGAAGGAGCAGGATATGCAGGAGGGATTTTATCTGCCTGTATGGATGGAGAGAATGTTGCAAGTGCTGTAAAACGTTGGATTGAAAAATAGTGCTGGAAATAAAGTATAATTAGGTTTGTATTAGCTGTTTAATTTTAGACGAACAAAATTCTTATTGGTTTCTGTTTTAGCTAAGTTTAGAGCTTTAGTTAAGTGTACGTTTTTTATTTATTTATTATTGTTACTGACAGGTATGTCAATAATAAATGATAATGGTGATTGTTTTGAAGATTAATTTTTAATGCTTCATCTATTGCGATTTCATTTCCTTTAACTTTTGATAGAGCATATGCTCTATTTTGAGCAATTAATGGTGAATATTCTAATTGAAGTAGTTTATTTATAAATACAATAGTTAGTCCATTTGATAGGATCTAAATATTAAATTTACCATTTAAATAGCGCCCTTGTTATAATGGCATGCAAGACTTACATGTAAATGATCTGCTGTTCCAATATGTCTTAGTGTATTGAATCCTAATAGTCTAAAGTATAGAAACATAATTTTATTTCTCATTTCATTTCTACCATTAGTTCTAAGGTCTACTGCATAAGCGTATCCATCTGTTTGTTTATAATGTAATGATCTTTTAGAGGTTTTGAGACCCATTTTTCTATAGTCTTCAGGTTGTCTACTAGCATCAGTTACAATTAATTTTTTGTCTAATAGTACAAATGTACTTACACCCATTCTTAAAATTGGATGCATATCGGATATTTCAGTTTTTAATGATGGATTTTTAACATTTTCGGAAGACATAAAAAAAAGGCCATACACACAGTACATAATCACCAATGACAATGCAAATAATCCCCTTCGTTGTAAATTGTCAGTATCACCAATCTTACGGGTCATTTTTTTGTAAACGATCGTAATATAAATAAATAGAATGACAGATGTACCCATAACTCCAGCCAAAAGAGATATCCAAGGACCTAAATTATAATTACTATGAAAGTATATTGATCCTCTAAGTAATAGAAGAAATGGTAAAACTACAACAAACAAAACCCTAAATATTTTGTATAGGCAGCCCATAGATGATCTATAGACCGATTACTTCTGGAGCCATTCCCATATTACTAAAGCCACCATCATGATACAGGTTTTGCATCGTTACCATTTTTGTTAAGTCAGAAAACATTGATACGCAATAGTTTGCACATGCTTCAGATGAGGCATTTCCAAGAGGAGACATTTTATTCGAGTAATCAAAAAATTCTTGAAACCCTTTTACGCCCATGCCAGCTTTTGTTAAAGTTGGTGATTGAGAAATAGTATTTACTCTCACATTCGATTTTTTCGCCCAATGATATCCAAAGCTTCTAGCAAAACTTTCAAGCAATGATTTTGACTCTGCCATTTCGCTATAATCCGGAAATACTCTTTGTGATGCTATATAAGTCAATGCTACTATAGAACCCCATTCATTCATAGCCTCCATTTTCATTGCAGTCTGCATCAGCTTATGAAAAGAAATCGCTGATATATCAAATGTAGTTTTCATCCAATCATAATTCAAATCGGTATATTCCCTTTTTTTACGCATATTCACTGACATCCCAATAGAGTGCAATATAAAATCTAATTTTCCGCCTAAATGTTCTTGAGATTTTGAAATTAAATTTTCTAAATCTTCAAGTTTTGTTGCATCAGCTGGGATAACAATAGTACCTAATTTGTCAGCTAATTCTTGAATGCCCCCAAACCTCATTGCTACAGGAGCATTTGTTAATGTTATTTTGGCACCATATTCTATACATTTTTCGGCAACTTGCCATGCGATAGAGTTCTCATCTAGTGCTCCAAATATTATTCCTCTTTTCCCTTCTAATAATTTTGACATGCTTTAGTTTTTTATTGACTGTAAATGTATAATATTTTTACTGTTTTACGAAAAGATATAAGCATATTAGCTCTTTTACTAAATGAAAGAAAAAAAGTTAATTCCTTTTGAGGTAGTAAATTGAATGATTATTTTTCTTCAGGAGCTTGTTTCGATATAGGAGTAGGTATCTTTAAATCTCCAACATAGGAAGGGACAAAGACTTTTAGCGATGCATTGTCATATGCTTCTAAATCTAAGAAAGTCCATGTTTTTCCTAAATCATTAGAACTAGCTAAAAAGTTTAATTTTCTTTCTACTTTTTTGTTCTCTAAATTTAAATTTGCAGTTTGTTGGAGTATTGCATGTAGGTCTTCCCCTTCTGTCGAAATCATGCTTGTCGTATCGGGGATTATCGCAGTGTACTTCATTCCCGCCTTTTCAATTGTATTTATATGAGTGCTAGTAAGTAATATCATCTCATCTACACCACCAGCAATAGCTACAACTGACGGAATAGTATATTTAACAATCATTTTATAATCTTTTGTTATATAGGCTTTATTGAATTTTTTAGCCTCGTTCATTAAGTTCTCAATTGGAGTTTGAGCATTGATATTTAAACCAAATATGAAGAGGTAAAATAAAATTATTACTTTGTTCATGTTTTTTATTTTTACCAAATGTTTACTACTTCTAATGATATATTAGAACCGTAGAATGTTTTTGCAGTGTCTTCAAATGAGATTGTGTAATCAGAAACAAAATACTGATTTGGTTTTAATCGCTCATCTGATAATAAGTTCTCTTTCTTCAGTGCTTTTTTAATAGCATCTGCTACGACATTAGTACTATCAAGTATATCAATCTTATGATTGAAATATTTGCTAATATCATTTTTTATTAATGGATAATGTGTACATGCTAATAGTAATGCTTCTATATTATTAAATTCCGAAGTCCCTAAATATGAGTTGATTATTGCATGACTTAATTCACCATTATGGAATCCTTCTTCTATCATTGGAGCAAGGAGAGGAGTCGCTAAAGAAGTTATTGTTGTTTTTTGTAGCTGATCTTTAATCTTATTCCTATATACATTAGATCTGATAGTAGCTTTTGTTGCTATTACACCTATATTACTATACCCTTTATCTACAACGGCGCTTACAAGAGGGTCAACTACATTTACAAATAACGATTTACCTTCAAAAAAATCTATCAATGTGTTGTAAGCTGCTGATGAAGCACTATTACAAGCAATTACTATCATTTTACAATTTTGCTGTAATAAAAACTTACTGATTTTTAAAGCATAAAATCGTATAGCATCAGCTGATTTGTCACCATATGGTAGGTGTGCTGTATCGCCAAAATATATCAAATGTTCGTTGGGGAGTACATTATTAATGGCATTGGCAACCGTGAGGCCACCAATGCCAGAGTCAAATATTCCTATAGATTTCTTTGCATCTGTATTTTTTGACATCTTTTGATATTAAAGACCTAATTTTGCTCTTACCATGTTACTAACATCAGTTCCTGGATCAGCATATAATACTAATCCTAAACTAGAATCAAATATATAAGTATATCCATTATCAGCAGCTACTTCTTTAATAGCGTTGTTGATTTTTTCTTGAATTGGTGATAACAATTCTTCACTCTTCTTAAAGATTCTTTCTTGGCTAGTTTGTTCAAACTGTCCTAAGCTTGTTTCTTCAGATTTTAACTTTGCAGCTTCTACTTCAAGTTGTTTTGGTGACAACTCTCCATTAGCTTGTTTTTTCTGTAGGTCAGCATACTTAGCTTGTAATGCTGTAATCATATCTTGCCCTTTTTTCTGCAATTGTTTTTTAAGAGTTTCTATGTTAGAATTTGCTTCTTTTACTTCTGGCAATTGAGCAATCAATTCTTGAGAATTAATATATCCAAATTTTTGAGCTTGCATTGATACTGTCATTGCAGCGAAAACCATAGTAAATAGTAGTGATTTAATCATTTTGTTCATAGTGTTTGTGTTTAATATTTTGCTAATATCGCAATAAAAAAATATATTTTCGTTTTGTAATTATTTAATTCCTAATCGTTTTTTAACCTCAGATGTTTTGTCAAATTCGTCAGTTACAAATAATAGACCTGCAGCTCCACCTTTGTCAAATATTAAGTCATATCCCCTGTCAGCAGCAAAATCTTCAATCGCACTATATACCTTATCTTGAATCGGAGAAACCAACTCTTGTCGTTTAATAAATAAATCACCTTCAGGTCCAAATCTTCTTTTTTGTAGTTCTCTCACTTCTTTTTCAGCGACCATTATCTCATCTTCTCTTCTTTTCTTTTGATCCGCATTTAATAATACTTGTTCTGCTTGATATTTATTGTACATGGATTTAATTTGATCATATTCTTGAGCTATTTCTTGTTTCCAACCATTAGTGACCTTGTCTATTTCTTTTTCTGCTTGCTGATAATCAGAAAAAGATCCAAGTATTTCGTTTATATCTACAATAGCTATTCGCTGCGCCGTACTTGCTACGGATAGCAATGCCATCATTGAAAATGCTGCAATTAATCTCTTTATCATAATTATTAGTTTAAGTTATTACTTCATTGCTGAAGGTGCCACATTGGCTATTGTTTATCAGTTTGACTGTTTTTTTAACGAAAATAAACAGTCAAAACATGTAATATGGAGAGCAAAAATAATATTTCTATCCGTCCCTTGTTAATATAGACTGATTTCCTTCAATAAAAGTTTCTAGTGTTAATTTAATGAAATTCACTGATATGTGGTAAATATTTTGTATTCAGGTAGTTATGTATGTGTGTTGTGGCTAATTTGTATTTTTATTAACTTATTTTTAACTTGTAAGATGATTCGAATGTTTACATTTTCATCTTTTTTTAAAGCAAAAGCATAAAAAAAAGCTATGGCAAGCAATCTATTTTTAAAATTAGATATCAAAAATCTCCTCTTATTTTCTTTTTCTTTTTTCTCTTTTTTCTTTTGCCTCGAGCTATTTGATCTAAGTTTGATGCTATGTCATCCATAGTCATTTTTTTCTCATCTGTGAGTTCTATGATTTCTCTTTGGTCCTCATCTTTTATAGTTATTACTCTAATATCTTTTGTCAAATAGGTTTGAATTATTCTCAACATTGGTTTTTCGTCATCGCTACAAAAAGAAAAGGCTAATCCCTTTTTTCTTCCTCTTCCAGTTCTTCCAACACGATGAACATAGTTTTCTGCTTTGTCAGGAATGTCATAATTTATAACATATTCAATATCTGGAATGTCAATCCCCCTAGCGCTCACATCTGTTGCAATCAATAAAGTAGATTCTCCACTGACAAATTCTTTTAGTACTGTTAGTCTATCAGACTGTTCTATCCCTCCATGTAATGTGCTTGCTTGGATTCCTACTCTTGCCATAGCAGCTTTAACTCTTTCTGCTCTGACCTTGGTTCTTACAAAAACCAACATTTTATGTTCTGGATTTTCTTTAACTATTCTTTCTAAATAGAAACGTTTGTCGTCCATATCCATAAAGATAACGGCATGATTTACGTTTTTACTCACAGGGTCCTTAGGGCTTATTTGAATCCTTACCGGTTTATTTACAAGAGAATAGGCCAGTTTTTTTATTTTATCATTAATAGTTGCAGAGAAAAATAGGGTTTGCCTTCTTTTTGGGATGAAGCGAATAAGTTGTTTAATATCTTCAATAAAGCCAAGATCTAACATATGATCGGCCTCGTCAAGAACCAATATTTTAACTCTATTTAATTTTATATGTCCCTGGCTTACTAAGTCAAACATCCTGCCAGGCGTAGCTACCATGATGTCGATGCCTTGTTCTAATTTTCTTATTTGAGGATCTTGATCAACACCTCCAAAAACACTAAAGTTTACAACTTTTAGTTTTTTTCCAAACTTGGTAAACACTTCATTGATTTGTACAGCTAATTCCCTAGTAGGCACCATTACTATGCATTTTATCCCTTCTGATCTTTGTTTTCTATTCATTCTATGGACCATATCCAATATAGGTATTACAAATGCAGCAGTTTTACCTGTACCAGTTTGGGCGATTGCCAATACATCTTCACCTGCCAATATGCTTGGTATAGCTTTGTATTGTATATCTGTAGGTTTTTTATAAGCTTCAAACTTAAGAGCAGTTTTAATTTCTTCTGCTATATTG
>JAZGFO010000155.1:0-44182 GCA_036479655.1 Saprospiraceae bacterium | reverse complement strand
ATTATGATGTATAAAACCACTTTTGATGTCAAATAAATCTGCTTTAAATATAACTCCAGTTCTATTAATTATACTTGCTATATTTCTATTTGTCACTACCAATATTGGAAGATATAAAACTGATATTATTGATGCTGGCGATCAAGCTGGATATTATTGCTATTTACCTGCATTATTTATCCATCAAGACATTGGATTTGTTGAAAAAATATCAGAACATAAAGATTATTACAACCAAAATATAACATCAAAAGTTAATAAATACACTTCTGGTGTAGCTGTTTTGCAAGCACCGTTTTTTTTAGGAGGGCATTTATTGGCAAAAATAACTGGTGCAAAACAAGATGGATACTCCTATCCATATCTACTTGCTATTATGATTGGCATATTATTCTATGTTACATTTGGATTGTTATTACTATCAAAAGTGCTTCTTAAGTACTTTGACAAATCAACAACAGCAATTGTAATATTAGCTATAGCATTGGCTACCAATCTATTCTATTTTACTGTATCCAACAATCAGATGTCACATGGCTATTCGTTTTTTCTCTTAGCATTATTGATCTATGCAACCGATCAATGGTATAGTCATCAAAAGCTAAAATACGCTATATTAATTGGTATTAGTGCTGGTATTATGACATTGATACGACCGATAGATATATTGGTATTGAGCATCCCTGTTTTTTACAATATCACCAAAATATCAGACATAAGTACCCGTATCAAACTAATTAAAGATCATTGGACCAGTTATGCTATATCTGTCATTCTATTTGCCATGTGCGCAATACCACAATTAGTCTATTGGAAATTAGCTACCGATTCTTGGTTATATTATAGTTATGGGTCGGAAGGGTTTGATTTTACAAATCCACGAATTTGGTCTGGATTTACTGCCGCCAAAAATGGCTGGTTGCTGTATACTCCTATTATGATGTTTTCATTATTAGGATTGTTATTTCTATTAAAAAAAAGAAGATGGGCTTTACCAATATTTCTGTTTTTTCCGCTTTACGTATTCATCGTTTATAGTTGGCACAATTGGTATTATATCAATTCATTCGGATCAAGACCGCTTGTAGGTACATACGCATTGTTGGCAATTCCTATGGCATACTTTGTAGATTTTTGTCGCAAATACAATTGGAGTAAATGGGTTTTATATTTAGTATTTATGTTTTTAGGTGTGCTTAATATTTTCCAAACATACCAAGAATCTTGGGGTATATTGAAAACATCAACAATGACCTATGCTTATTATCAGCAAAGTTTTGGTAAGACTCAGATGGATTATCCTATGCTATCAGCATACGAAACTGATATTATACAACCCTATCATACGACATGTCAAGAAGCTTTATTTGTAAATAGTATTCAAGATTCTACTGTGAATGGAATAGTTCCAGACAAGTTTCATTCTCCTCCTTATTCGATAAGGATGAATAAAAAAAATAAGTATTTCAATATTCTCAATAAAAGTATTGGAGATTTAAAAATAAAAGAAGGTCAATATCTCAAAATTTCTGGTTGGTTTAATTCAGAAAAACATGTTGGCTCAAAATGGAATTCTTCTTCTATTATAGTTAGCATACTTCAAAATAAAGAAGAAATACATTGGTCCAATCTATGGATAAACAATAAGATAAATGCAGATAGATCTAACTATGCACTCAAAGGCAGGGTAATCAATGAATGGGGAGAAGTTTATTTTTATTATAAAATTCCACCTGGAATATCTCCAAATCAAATAGTAAAAATATATTTGTACAATCCTACTAATATAGGAATGTTGGTAGATGATCTAAAAGTTCAAATTTGTGATGAAGGGGAATAGGAAAGAAAGGTATGATCGTTTCGAAATCTTAATAGCAATAAAATTTCTAAAACGGATATCCTATCCCAAGATTTAGAATAACATTTTTATCTCTCCAATGTCCATTCAATAAATCGATCTTATTTACAACCCATTCAAAATCATGATTAGCGTTTATGTCTCGTATTGGAAAAGCAGCATCCAACCTAAAAACGAAAAAATTGAAATCAAAACGCATACCAAAACCAGCTCCAACAGCGAGTTGATTATAAAAACTATCAAAAGAAAAATTACCTCTAGGCTTATCTTTACTATCAAAAGTCCAAACATTACCGGCATCTAAGAACACAGCTCCTTTAATAAAATTAAAAATTGGAAAACGGTATTCTACACTAGTTTCTAATTTAATATCACCAGTCTGGTCGATAAACTGATTGTCGGGGTTGTCAGGATCAGTGGATATATACGTACCAGGTCCTAACCTCCTTAGTCGATATGCTCTGAGACTATTAGAACCTCCTATGGAGTATTGTTTGGAATATGGTAGCTCATTACTATTACCATAAGCATACCCAGTACCTGCTAATATACGAGCAGCTATTGAGCCAACTCCTACAGGCAAATATTTTCGAGCATCTGCCGTAAATCGCATATATTGAGAAAATTGAGTTCCGAATAATTTTCCATGTGAATCACCATTTTGAGGATCAATAAATAGATTGAGTAATCCTCCAGCTAATTCTATTGTCCCTTTAAAAAAAGTCTGATTATTGGGCTCGTATTTATCTTTTTTATTGAAAGTAAAAACATAGGAACTGCCTAAAATTAAGGTGTTTCGAAAACTAAGGTCAATCCTAGGATCATTATTTCTAATACTATCAAATTTTTCAGTTGTGTTTTGGATTACTAGCCAATTAAGGTCAATAGGTGTAAAAAAACTAGACTTTGTTTCTGTTTCATTCCACTTAAATCCATATTTTGCTTTGGCAGAATTGACAGTATAGAATTCTGTACGATGTTGTCTGCCTATAGATAATGACATATACGTCTTTGGAATAAAATTACGATTTGTTTTAATTGATACGAGTGGCATTACTACTCCAGGCAATGTCAGAGAAGTTTCTAAAGCTATGTCACTTGTATTGATAAGAGATTGATTATCCCCAAATTGTGTTTCTACTCCACCAGTAAGTGATACATCCCATTTTTCGGCACCACCAAATATATTTTTGTGCTTGTAAGAGACTTTACCTAATAGCCCAAGATAATTACCTGATCTATTGTTTAACTCTAATTCTCCTACCAAAGTTTGCATCTTTCGGGTAGTTAGATTAAAAAACTGATCTATAGTATTGTCCGCATTTCGTCGTGATTTAACATTGACAAATTTAAATAATCCAAAGTCTAAAAGTCGATCAACTGTTATTACCCTTTTACTATTGTTATATATTTTACCTTCATCAATATATATCGCTTCGGACAGAGCAGATTCTCTTAAAAAATCATAGCCATCAAGTAAATAATAATCTTTATATTTTACCATGTCTATTGTAGTAAAAGGATCATCTTCATCGAGAGAAAAATTAGGGTTCACATATATCTTTCCATATCGATGACGCGTATATTTAACTGAGTCTATAGTAGGTATAAATCTTAAATGAATATCTACTAAATTTTCTTTTCTTGAAGTATCAATATAAAATACCACATCTTTAGAATTTACGTAAGGATACCCGCTATTATGTACTTTTTCGATAAATTCATTTCGTTCTCTAACTACATCTGCTTGCTGATAATAAACACCTGATTTTAGATATTTTATTTGGTATAAATCACGCATCACCTTTGATATTTGCAAGGTGTCATCTATAAAAAAAACACTATCAATAAGATAGCGACGGTTAAGTTTTATATCACAATCTAATTCAACTCTTCTATTATCCCTAATCGTATCACAACCTACACTCGCATCAAAATATCCATAATCCATCATTATTTTACCTAACTGTGCATTGGTATTTTCCAGTATTGATGGCTTATAAACTACTGGCTTTTTACCCAATTTATATTTTATACCATGTTTGATACCTGTAGTTCCTGTAGAGTCATAGATATTATAAAAACCGGTTTTTATATTAAATAATCCTGGTCTATTTCCAGGTTGTATTTTTGAATCAATTTCCTTTCGAATTTCATATTTAGAAGTCAAAAATTCTATATCACTAAATTCTACGTTAGTACCATCAAAAATTTTTTGGTTATCTTCTAATCCTTTGGTAGCGCTACAAGAGTGCATCACTATAACTACTATTAGATATAGAGCAAATCTCAAAGTGAATTTATATGTTGATTTGTGATTTTTCAATTTACAGATTTGATTTTTCTTTTAATTTCACCAAATTCTTTTCTTACTGACAAACTTACCCCATTTTTTGAAGAGTTTTCGTCTATTAATCGTTCATAGTTACTTTTACTAAATGCTCTCACTCTGTAACTACCATCTTCTGTAAGCTTGTAGTCAATAATAAAATCCCCTGCTATTGTATTAAATGCAGCTGAACTGGCACTACTTTCAAGATTAAAATTTGTACCAACTTTAATTGTCAATCTATCATCAAATAAGTCTTTGGATACACCAACTCCAAGCTCTGTCACTACCCCACCTTGTCCCTCATCAAGATATTGGTTTCGATACGAATTAAAATCAAAATTAACTTTTATACCATCAATCAGATTATCTGCCAATTTGTTAAGCTGATTTGCGATTAGACCACTAATACTACTGATTGCAATATCACCTCCCGTACTTGCAAGATTGACATTAGAGTTTTCGGCTAGAATAAAACTATCAAAAAACAAAAGCCCAAATATTTGATTATTCATTTCATCAGGATCTGCTCGTAAAGATGCTAATTTTGAATCTAATACTTCAGATATAGAACTTGATCTGTTTTTGAGCGCTGTGATATCAAGACTGATTTCTGGAGTTAATATACTTCCATCAATTTCGAGCACTACATTAATATCAGATTTTCTTTGAGCATCCAATATTTGATTTGCACTTAAGTTAGATTCCTTTTTTAAAAGATCGAATGTAGAAACATAAGTAGAATAAATAGCATCTATATCCAATAGTCCTTCCAATGGATCGCCATTAAATATAACCTTTCCACCTGAATTAATATCAAATTCCTTTGTTATTACTCCATAAGTAAATGTATAGGTTCCACTTGAGACAGTATAGGTTCCGTACAACTCGATATCCCCAGACGGCAGCATTTTTAGCAATAAATCAGCATTGCCTCTACATACTAATTTATCCCCAGTAATAGGATTAATTACAAATTGAAACTCTGAGTTTTTATCAACACTGATTCTGACTTCTAAGTCAAAAGGAAACTTATTATCACCCAAAACAACATCAATACTATCATTAGATATATTTCGAGGATCTGCAAAAACAATAAAATCATCTTTTATACTTAGCTCATTACTTGCCAGAGGAGAAAGTGCCAACGTTGAATTTCTCAATGCCTTTGCTGTACCATCTATTAGTATATCATCAGTATATCCTTTTACAGTAATATTAGCTTTTACTCCCAAATCACCATAAAATATTTCATTATCAATTGACCTTGTACTTAAAAACTGAAACTTATCGGTTATAAGGTGTAAATCAAGATACATATTTCTCATATTCTTATGAGTTATATTACCAGACAATACGGCTTTATTACCATTAACATCAGTTACGTCCATCTGTCCAAAATCCATACTATTAGTGGTAATGATAATATCTTCATCATCAATTCTATATTGACTATTGGTGAATATTGGTGTAGTAAGTGCGTTTTTTAGATTCAGTTTTCCTACAAGAATTGGATCTTTTACCGTACCAGAAATATCTATTTTCCCTTTTAGTCCACCACTACTATTTTTTATTATATCTCGAAGATATGGGTCAAGAACCTGTAACCCTAACCTTTCAATATCGGCAGTCCCCTTAATCGTTTGATCATTTATCCCATATACCAAATCAACAATTACATCATTATTGTCACCATTTAGAATGGCTTTTGTTGTTACAATATTGCGCTGTGGATCTTGTATAGATTCTAATTTCAAGTCTCCTATTTTTTTGCCATCAATTGCAATATTCGCTACATCAATATCTGCCGTTATAAATGTATTATCTCCCAAACTATTGGCGGTGACCATACCATTGATGCTCCCTTCATAAAAGTCATTTTCTTTGTCAATTATCTTGCTTAGTTCAGAAATAACAAAATTATCAAACAATACTTCTACTGCCTGTCCGTAATCATTGACATCAGAAAACAATGTAATAGCTTGATTGTCTTTTGATATTTTTAAATCTTGTAAAAACAGACCATCACTACCATAAAACACTTGGTTGTAAGGTGAAAATTTCCACAACTGATTATTCATCATTAGGCTATCGTGAAACTGAAATACATATTCATCCGTCCTCGTAAGATTACCGCCTAAAAATAGCTTTGGATTGTCATTGGCATCAATTATTTCAAGATTAATATCTGCTTTACTAGCATTGAGTTCAGAAAATAAATTAGCCTCTGGAATTAACAGATCTCCATATTTTGAGATGTTTGTAAAGATAATATTACTATTTATAAAATCGCTCTTCCCATCAAAAAAGAAATTGCCCTTTTCGACTAAGTATTCACCATAATATAAGCTATCTACAGTCCCCGATGCATCGAGAAAATTTTCTAATTCTCTAAAATCAATATTAAAATCTATGCTTTTTACTTTCACATCATCAATGACAAGTGCTATTATTGGATTAATATCCTTTGTTTTGAATTTTAAATTAAAATTTTGATCCAAATTTGGAGTGGGCATAGAACTTGTCCCTTCTATTTCTGAATATCTGGCATCAATAGGAATATGATTTTTTAAATACTTTTCAAGTACTTCGACCAAAATAGATGCTTTGATATTACCACTTAAAGCAGCCTCAGCAAAAGGACTTTTTAGTATATATTCCTTTTCATTATTTGCTCTATTTATCGCACTTACATATATATCTTCTCTTGTAGAATAACTTCCTTTTGGGGTTGTCATTGATAGTTTTGAAAATGTCCCCTTTCCTAACAAATCATCAAATGTCACACCTTCAAGATTGCTTGATATCATCCCAGAAAAAGTATATAAGCTATCCGTCAATCCTAATTTTTGAAGATTAATTGTATCTACATCTGCATTAAATACATATCGAGCAGTGGAGGCATCTATTATAGCTTCTCCATCAAATTTTATTTTAATATTTGGGTCAAATATTTTTACACTTCCTTTAAACCCTTTTGAACTGTAGTGTCCATTTATTCCTATATTCTGATACTGATAACTATTATATACAAAGGTTTTTGCAGAAGATACAACATTTAAGTTTAGCGTTTCTGGTCGCATTCCATTGCCATTAACCTGTACATTCATGCTAGAGATTCCAAATCGCTCATCTTGCAAAAAAGTACCTAAATCAAAATTATCAAATAATATTTTACCATTATAATTTGCTTCTTGATAATTATCAGACAAGCCAATAACCACATCTACATCAGCATTACCCAATTGAGTAATCAAAAATCCATCGGCACTTATATCATGTACATTACCCTTCAGCTTACCTTGATAACTAATATTACCTAATCTTGTCACTTCTTTTGGTAACGTACTAGGATCAATCACTATCTTTGAAGGGTCTCCTTTCAGTTTTTTTAACACTAAATCATAGCTAATTCCTTTATTGGAATTAAAATCTGATAGCATTCCATTACCTTCTATTTCTATCCCATTTTCTGTAACCACATTAATATTTGTAATATTACTATGATTGTTATTTCCATTTGCCGTTATAGTACCAGATATAATTCCTAACTTATCAAACGCTGAAGGAAATATGATTGTTGGCAATATTTTTTTTACTTCATCTGTCTCAGTAATAAAGTGTTTAATATCTATATTATAATTAAGATTTTTATCGCCAATATTTGTGATTTCTATTTGTCCATTAAGTTTTAGTCTATCATCAAGGACAATACTCAAATTATCCGCAAAAAATTCATTATCATTATACTTGATTTGTCCCCCAACTACTATATTATTGATGTGTCTAATATTAATATCTGAAAGATTACTTTCATCCAATATCATACGCAGATCTTGTTTCGAAATTTTAGTAGGAGATATTGACAATTCCATAACAGCATTTTCAGGATTAGCTACAAATTCTTCAAAACTGTTATACTTCAAATTACCAGACACCCCTATTCGACTTGCGTTAGTGACTACCTCAAGATATTCAATAGCCACTTCAGTGTCAGAAATCAAAAAAGCTGTCTTTGCGCTTTTTAACTCAAAACCACTTTTTTCTTTGGTCTTAAATTTTGATATCGCCCCTTTTATTTCACTACCTAACTTAACATTATTTAATATCAAATCAAGCTCAGAGAATGACATATGATTCTTATCAAACCCATTATCAATAATAGGAAAAGATTCGTTATTATAGTATATGCAGCTCCCAGATATATCTACCTCGCCTAATAAAATAGGGTATTCAAAAACAGGAAAAGAAGTGCTGGATGAATTAGTAGAATTTTGAGAATCTGCAATTGTAATTTTTGCATCATCCAATACAATTTTATTGATATGGTAGGTATCTGTATCTTTAGCCAGATCCTCTATATCTATCAGTAAATAAGGAATCTCTGCATTGATCTTGCTTGTAGTGTTAGAAATATTAAATTGACTATTGGTTATTGTCATGGTTTCGAGATCAAAATCCCAAGAATTAGTACTCGACTCTTTTTTCGATGTATTGTCGTTACCAATTAGATTATCGATTATAGATTGATAATTGTATCGACCATCATTTTCTATAATGTCGAAACTTGCACCATCTATAGTAATATTATCAATATGAATAACGCTATCAAAATAAGAAAACAAGCTGATATCAACCGTCAATTTCTTCGCTTCCAATATTGAAAGATCTTGCTTGTCATGAATGGTGATATCGTCCAATACAAGATTAGTAAAAAAATCAATACTTACATGTTTAGCATCGACTTTTGTACCTAATTGTTGGCCTAAATAGGTATTTAATCGAGGAAGCATTTTATTTTGCATTCCTTCTGTTTTCAACAACACCAAAAACACTGCACACGCTAGCAACAGCAGGGCAATAAATATCAATATGTATTTGAGTGTTCTCTTCACTAATTGTTAAAAATACTTATTCTTACGGTAATTAATTAGACAAAGCTATTAAAAACTAAGCTTATCTATCTTATTCAGTAGGATGTTGTTATATTTTTAACTTTTTTTAATGTGAAAAAGTATTAAAATTGCAGAAAATAACAGATTTTTAATTTAACAAAACTAGCACTAAAAATAATTAGCAGCATTGAGGTAATATACAAGCCGGAGAGATAAACTATTGCTAGGTGGCTATCAAGATGTTTAATCCCATCAACATATGAGCGCTCAGAAAAGTCAATCATATCAGAGAATTCTCCACCTACAAGATTGCTTTTCCATACAAATATCAAATCACTACTCTGTGCAAATCTCCATGAATAAAGATTGCAGATAGACCTACATTAATTTCTCCTTTATTAAGTCTATATAATATTATGTTTGAGTTGAGAATATTTGTAGTCTTACTTATTAATGATTGAGCTTAGGCTTCCATACATTTTCGTCAGTCTGAATCAAGCGTTTTTGATGTTTGTACTATAAGTACTGTGTCAAATTAAAAAGGTTACAAAATATTTAAAATGAGGCTAATTTGTTTCATTTTAACCTCTCTTACTTTTATTATGCTGCTATTTCTTAATTATCATCCTATTCAAATAATTGGCAAAATCAAATTCCTTATCATCTAATTGCTTGATAAAATGATGATTAGACGATTTGTCCGAATAAAGCCACTTACAACCCTTTTCTATATCAAAATTTAAATATCCGTTTGCTAACATTTTAAAATAGCTACCCAGTCCTTCTACAGCATAAAACACAGTAACAATATCCCAACTGGGTCTTTGATCTTCCAGCTTTTTCTGCTCTATATTTTCCAGCCATATTTCATAAGATTTTCTAACTATATTATCTTTTGGAGTATTTATTAATGATTTTCCTGTCATTACATTTGATCCACCATCAACAAAATATATGGGACGATTAAAATTTTCTATGAGATATTTTGTATATATCACTGTACCATTAAAAAAGAAATTCCAATCTTTTGAATAATACCCTTCTTTATTGCTTGCTCTTAATCCTCCTAATGCAACCCAACGTTTTATTTTTTTATTGACCAATTCTTTGCCCGTCATAGGTGATATTGAATCTGCTTTTGATACTAACAGTTCATATAATCCTTTAGTATGACCAATAGTTATATAAGTAACACTTGTATCTTCTTGAGCAGCAAGTAATTTTCTATTCAATACAGTTTGATTTAGTACATCGTGATTAGTAATATATTGGTGATTAAATAAGCTTGTATTATATGCCAACATTTTTGCATTCATCTTATCTTTTGGATCTCCAATGGTCGTATCTATTGTCGATCCTATGGGTATTTTTCCACGATTATAATAGGTATTTATAGCATCAATAACGCCTACTCCATAAGGAATAGCTCCAGAACTATATATTACTCCAAGCAATTCAATTTTCCCTTGATTTATATATTCATGTAACAATGCTAAAGCGCCTACATCATCACAATCAGACCCCATATCAGTATCCAAAATGATTTTTTCTTTAGTTCCATAATCTAAATTATTTGACTCAATATTATGAATCGAACTACACGATGTATCAATAAAAATTATTATAATCGAAGCCAATATTATTAATATAAATTTCACAAATACAAACATTTTCATTGTTATAAAAAGACGATTATCCATGTCAAGATAAAGAAATATCATGATAGTGTCATAATACTAGACTACTCCAAATAATTTCTACATAATCTAACTTAACTATATTTCAAATTTATAGCTTTGTCTATCCTTCAAAATATAAACATGAAACGATGAAAAACATTCTAATATTAATTTTAGTGCTAACAATATTTTCTTGCAAAGAAAATGAAACAAAAAAAAATAAATCTAAAAAAGTAGAGACAGTATCTACAAATTTAAGATACAATCAAGAAAAACATTTAAAAAATATTAGACAGATCACTTTTGGTGGTGACAACGCAGAAGCATATTGGAGTTTTGATGATAAAAATCTTGTTTTTCAAGCTAAAAATAAATCGTGGGGCGCACCTTGTGACCAAATATATGTGATGGGAGCTAATGAGGATTTTAAAGACAAACATATGCCTAAATTGGTTTCTACTGGAAAAGGTCGAACAACTTGTTCGTACTTTATGCCAGGAAACAAATCAGTAATTTATGCTTCAACACATCTTGCAAATGACAATTGCCCACCAGAACCTAAGCCAAGAAAAGACCATAAATACGTTTGGCCAATATATGAATCATTCGATATATTTACTGCAGATCTAGAAGGGAACATTCTGAAACAACTGACAAATAATCCAGGCTATGATGCTGAAGCTACACTATCTGCTCAAGGAGATAAAATTGTATTTACATCTATGAGAACTGGTGACTTAGAGTTGTTTACTATGGATATTGATGGCAGCAATGTACACCAAGTGACTAGTGGATTAGGCTATGATGGTGGAGCATTCTTTAGTCCAGATGGCACAAAATTGATATTTAGAGCTTCAAGACCTACAACTCCTGAGGCAATTAAAGAATATAAAGACTTATTAAATGAAGGACTAGTACAGCCCACTAAAATGGAATTGTATGTCTGTGATGTTGATGGATCAAACCTAACAAAAATTACAAGTCTCGGAAATGCCAACTGGGCTCCATTCTTTCATCCTTCAGGTAAAAAAATCATATTTTGCTCTAATCATAAAAGTAAGAAGGGATTTCCATTCAATTTATTTATGATCAATCTTGATGGTACAGGATTAGAACAAATAACATTTGATGATACATTTGATAGTTTCCCAATGTTTTCTTACGATGGCAAAAAACTGGTTTTCGCTTCTAATAGATTCAATGGTGGGAATAGAGATACTAACTTATTTATGGCAGAGTGGGTTGATTAATTTTAAATATATGCAATTGTTATTTGTTGCCATCAAATAACAATTGCATATATATTTTCGTTATTCTGTTTATAACCTAAAAAATAACAATGAAGTATTTGTTAGTTAGTATATTCAGTCTATTATTATTATTATTTTCATGTGAAGACAACACAGATCAAGATTCTAAAATATCAGAAGATGAGTTAACGATTGTAACAGGAATAAATTTTACTGATGTCAATGGTCAAGCTGTCGGCAAGACTGGTAACCCCAATATTAATTCTTCTAATTCATTAGTGCTTTACCCCAATCCTGCTCAAAGTATTATTCATATTGCAACTATAGACGATACTGAATATAGCACTTGGATAATCCCTTCAAATAAAAACTTAAAATTCAAAGATACTGACTATACTAATGTCGTATTTGACTATTCTGACGAAAAATTATTTGCTGATAACATTCTTTATAAAGATTCAATTACTTCCGCAATTAGTTTTGATATTACAACCTTACCAACTGGATATTACCGATCAATATCGAAAAGTATTAATGGAGAACTAACTATAATAAATTTCTATAAAGACAATGCAAAAAATCAAGCAGAAGTGATTCCCTTTTTAATAGAAGCGTTTTGACTTATTAAACGCTCAACAACAAAAAAGAATTAAATCAATTTGTTTCACACATTTAGTAATACAGTCTTTACTCGAATTAAATATAATGTTCTACTAAATTTAAAACATATATTAATTAATTTGTGATTTGAATCTAATACCCTCAAAATGACTAAGTACAATTTAACAATATTGCTTTTCCCATTCTTACTTTTTTCCTGTAGTAAAACTAATATATCACCAATCATGAATAACACTGATTTGAAAATAGGATTTGAACAAAATAACAATACTACTGCAACCTACTTCGAAAGCATAGCATATTATAAGTTACTTGACAAAAATTGTGACAACATACAAGTCAATGCTTATGGAATGACAGATAGTGGATATCCACTACATGAAGTTATAATCACCAACGACGGTGTTTTTGATCCTGAATTAATCAAAAAAAATGGAAAATCCATACTGTTTATCAATAATGGTATCCATCCAGGAGAGCCTTGTGGTGTAGATGCTTCCATGCTACTTACTAGAGCACTTACACAAGGTAATTTACAACATTTATTAAATAAAGTCACAATAGCATTAGTACCGCTATACAATATAAGTGGGAGTCTTAATAGAGGTAGTTATTCAAGGGCCAACCAAAATGGTCCTGAAGAATATGGATTTAGAGGTAACGGTCAAAATCTTGACTTGAATAGAGATTTTGTAAAATGTGATTCTGAAAATGCAAAAACGTTTAATCGATTATATAATAAATGGAGTGCTGATATATTTATTGATAATCACACATCTAATGGAGCAGATTATCAGTATGTAATGACACTAATCCCGACTCAAAAAGACAAAATGGAAATTCCGCTTTCACTGTATATGACAGATCATCTATTACCAGATCTATACAAAAAAATGAAACTGAATAATTACGAAATGACTCCATATGTATATGCAAAAACAACACCTGACCAAGGTATTTTAGGTTTTTTGGACTTACCAAGGTATTCGTCTGGATATGCCAATCTACACAATAGCATTTCATTTATGCCAGAAACACACATGCTTAAATCATACAAAGATAGGGTCTATAGTACTTACCAATTTATGATAAGTATGCTAGAGCATATCGATGAGAATAAAGATGCACTATTGTCTGCAAGACAAAAAGCGATACAATTGACTAAAACAAAACAAGAATTCGATATCAATTGGAAGTTAGACGAAAAAAAATCGGAGAAATTTCTATTTAAAGGCTACGAAGCTAAGTATAAACCAAGTGATGTAAGTGGAATCGAAAGATTATATTATGACCAATCAAAACCTTATAAAAAAGAAATCAGCATACTCAATACATACGTCCCAAGTCTATCAGTTACAAAACCAAAAGCATATATTATTCCTCGAGCATACAAACAAATAATAGATAAAATGATATCTAACGGTGTAGAGGTTATGCGTATCAATAGAGATGAAGTAAAAGAAGTAGAAACCTATCAAATAATAGACTTCAAAACTGTAAAATCTCCATATGAAGGTCACTATCTCCATAGTGATTTAGAAATTACAAAAAGGATTGAAAACATTAAATATCTTAAAGGTGACTACATCATTTACACCAATCAACAAATGAACAGATATATAATAGAAACCCTTGAGCCACAAGCTCCTGACTCATGGTTTTCTTGGAATTTTTTCGATGCAATCCTTAACCAAAAAGAATATTTTTCACCTTATGTCTTTGAAGATTTAGCGAAAAAAATATTGGAAACCAATCCTACTTTAAAATTAAAACTTGAAGAGAAGAAAGCAAAAAATCCAGAATTTAAAAACAGTAGTTATCAACAATTAGAATTTGTATATCAAAATTCAAAATATTTCGAAAAAACCTATAGAAGATATCCAATAGGAAGACTTCTGGAAGACTAATTTGTATCCTTTTCTACTTTTCTTTAATATAGATGAAAAAAAACAAAAAATCGTGCTATTTTTATGGTAGGAATTATAAGTAATATGCAAAAAAAGTTATCTTTGAGTAAAATAATTACTCAATAATATGATTGAGACATTAATATCTTCAAAGACTAGAATAAAACTTCTACTCAAATTCTTTTTGAATAGTGAAACCACTAGCTATCTTCGTGGTTTAGAGACTGAATTTGGCGAGTCCACTAATTCCATACGCTTGGAACTCAATAGACTTGAGGAAGCTGGAATGCTTACCTCTTCACTAAAAGGAAACAAGAAGTTTTTCAAGTCCAACACGAACCACCCATTATATAATGAAATACATAATATACTCCTAAAGTATATAGGCTTTGATAAAATAATCGAAGATGTCGTAGAACGATTAGGTGAAGTGGACAAAGTTTTTATAACTGGAGAATTTGCAAAAGGATTGGACAGTCAAATTATTGATTTAGTTTTTATTGGTAATGTCAATATACTTTTCTTAGTAGATCTTATAGAAAAAGTAGAAAAATTAATCCATAGGAAAATAAGATATATCGTATATTCTACACAAGAAGAGACAATTATTGATTGGTCTAAGTTGAATTTCAAACCTTTATTACTGTGGTCTTATGAAGTTTAAAGAAACACCTATATCAACAGTAATTAATGATATTTCGGAGACGGAAAGCAAGTGGTTTGCTATATACACAAAGTATAAATGCGAAAAATATGTTGCTGAACAGTTAGGCAAAAAAGGAATAGCTGCATATGTCCCATTAATAACAAAAATCAAAGTTTATAGTTCTCGTACCAAAAGGTACGATATCCCTTTGATTAATAGTTATGTATTTGTAAATATTAAAAAATCTGAATATGTATCGGTTTTAGAAACAGAGTATGTAATGATGTTTTTGAAACAGCGAAAAAATCTAATATGTATTCCAGAATATGAAATAAATCTACTTAAAAGAGTAGTTGGAGAAATAGAGGGTATAGCAGTAGTTGATATAAGCATGAAGCAAGGAGATGAAGTAGAAATAATTGGTGGCAATCTAACAGGCATAAAAGGTATTCTGTTAGAAAAAGAAGGAAAAAATAATTTTATCGTTCAGTTGACCAGTATAGGAATGCAATTGATGATGACAATAGATAAAAGTAATCTAACTATTTTGCGCAGAAGTAAATCGGCATAAATAATTAGGTAAATAATAAAAATTAGAGATTAAGTTATAGACTTATCATAGGCGAAGCCTTACAAATAAAATAAACACTTAAAAATATGAAAATAGCAGTTGTAGGAACAGGATATGTAGGACTTGTATCAGGTACATGTTTTGCAGAAACAGGTAATCAAGTTGTATGTATAGACATCGATGCCAATAAAGTGACTCGTATGCAAAACGGTGAAGTTCCAATATACGAGCCAGGGTTAGAAATACTTTTTGAACGAAATACTAAACAAGGTAGATTGACATTCACTACTGACCTGAAAGCTGGAATAAAAGATGCAGAAGTGATTTTTCTTGCACTACCTACTCCTCCAGGAGCTGACGGATCGGCAGATCTTTCTTTTGTGCTCAAAGTTGCTTCAGACTTATCAACAATAATTACTGATTATAAAGTAATAGTAGACAAAAGTACTGTCCCAGTAGGAACAGCAGAAAAGGTCCATGCCGCCTTGGTAAAAAATCTTGACGAATCACTTTTTGATGTGGTATCAAATCCAGAGTTTTTACGAGAAGGAGTTGCTGTCGAAGATTTTATGAAACCAGACAGAGTAGTAATCGGCACATCATCGGACAAAGCAAAAGAAGTGATGTTGAGACTATACGAGCCATTTGTAAGACAAGGTAATCCGATCATTGTTATGGACGAGCGAAGTGCAGAAATGACAAAATACGCTGCTAATTCATATCTAGCTACAAGAATTACTTTTATGAACGAAATCGCAAATATGTGTGATAGATTAGAGGCTGATGTAGATATGGTGCGTAAAGGAATGGGTAGTGATTCTAGAATTGGAAAAAGATTTCTATTTCCAGGAGTTGGATATGGTGGAAGTTGCTTTCCTAAAGATGTTCAAGCGCTTGCCAAAACTGCAAATAGTGTAGGTTATGAATTTAGAATTATAAATTCAGTAATGGATGTCAATGATGATCAGAAAAAAATATTATCTCAAAAAATAATTGATTACTTTAATGGTGATGTAAATAGTAAAACTATTGCAATATGGGGACTTGCATTCAAACCCAATACAGATGACATCAGAGAAGCACCAGCCCTTACTATTATCAACGATCTATTATTAGCTGGAGCCAAAATAAAAGCTTTTGACCCTGAAGCTATGGAAAATGTCGAAAAACTATACGGTGATAAAATCACATTTTGCAAATCTCAATATGAAGCAATAGATCAAGCTGATGCATTAGCTATCGTAACAGAATGGCAAGTATTTCGCACACCTGATTATGACAAGTTAAAATCTTTATTAAAAAATCCCGTTGTTTTTGATGGTAGAAACGTATATGATGTAGATCGCATGAAAGAGTTAGGGTTTTATTATGATAGCATTGGCAGACCAGTCTAGTTGTTGACTGTTCGTTTTAAAATGACATAAGCAATAAATGAGACTTAACAAAAATATGACATTTGGCAAAAAGCAATGAATATTGCTAAAGAAGCATATCGGATTTCAAAAAAGATTCCTCCTGAAGAAAAATTTGGATTAATAAGTCAGATGAGAAGATCGGCTGTCTCCGTTTCTAGTAATATTGTAGAAGGCTGTGGACAAAGTAGTGACAAAGATTTTAAAAAAAATTTGGCTATAGCAATAGGTTCTGCTTTCGAATTAGAAACTCAATATTTATTATGTGTTGAATTAAACTTTATAACCAACAGTTAAAAACCAACAGCCAACAAAAAAATGAACAACCTCCACCCCACACACGACAGAATAACATCAAGGAACAAACAAGAACATCTCCTCAATCAAAAAGGAAAAGTGCTTTGGTTTACTGGTTTATCTGGTTCTGGAAAAAGTACCATTGCAGAAGCGATAGAAAAGGAATTATACAATAAAGGCTACTTTGTCAAACTTTTAGATGGAGACAATATTAGGTCTGGAATTAATAGCAATCTTGGATTCTCTATAGAAGATAGAATGGAAAACATAAGACGGATTGCTCATGTAGCAAAGTTGTTTTTAGATTCTGGGGCTATAGTTTTATGTTCGTTTGTCAGTCCTACCTTAGCAATTAGAGCAAAAGCTGAAAAAATTATTGGTTCTGCTGACTTTAAAGAAATATTTATTGATACCCCTCTTAAAATTTGTGAAGAACGAGATGTCAAAGGTTTATATAAAAAAGCACGAGCAGGAGAAATTAATGGCTTTACAGGAATCGATAGTCCATACGAAGCTCCAGTCAATGCATTAGTGGTAAAAACAGAAAACAAAAGTATTAAATTGTGTGTCAATACAATATTGTCCACATTTTTATTTTAAAAGCAACTTATGAATTATAAATTAGGCCACCTTAAAGAATTAGAATCTGAATCGATTTTTATTATGAGAGAAGTCGCTGCTCAGTTTGAAAATCCAGTATTGATGTTTTCGGGAGGAAAGGATTCTATATTGATGGTATATCTTGCGTATAAAGCATTTTATCCAGCAAAAATACCATTTCCTTTGTTACATGTTGATACAGGACATAATTTTCCTGAGACCATAAAATATAGAGATGAGCTAGTAGCAAAATTTGGTGCGACACTCATCATAGGATCAGTACAAGAAGCAATTGATAAAGGAATGGTTACCGAGGAAAAAGGATTTGATGCTAGTAGAAATGGATTACAGACTACTGCACTTCTTGAAGCATTAGAAAAAGGAAAGTTTGATGCTGCACTTGGTGGTGCTAGACGGGATGAAGAAAAAGCAAGAGCTAAAGAAAGATTCTTTTCGCATAGAGATGAATTTGGTCAATGGGACCCTAAAAATCAACGCCCAGAATTATGGAACTTGTTTAACGGAAGAAAACATATGGGTGAACATTTTAGAGTGTTTCCGATATCCAATTGGACAGAACTAGATGTATGGCAATACCTTGCGCAAGAAGATATTCCATTACCATCTTTATATTTTGCTCATGAAAGAGCAGTTTTTGAAAGAGAAGGTACATTACTCGCTGACTGTGATTTTATTACGAAACGACCAGAAGAAAAAGTATATCAAAACACTGTACGGTGTCGTACTATAGGGGATATGACTTGTACAGGCGTATGGAAGTCCAATGCCACAACTGTTGCCGAAATCATAAAGGAAATAGAAACAACCAGAATGACAGAAAGAGGAGGACGGACAGATGATAAACGTAGCGAGACTAGCATGGAAGACAGAAAAAAATTAGGCTACTTCTAATCTTTAATTAATGTAAGTCAAACCTAAAAACCCACAACCAATACCTAAAACCTAATACCAAACACCTCCACTATATGAATTCAGAATTACTAAGATTTACAACTGCAGGATCAGTAGATGACGGCAAATCAACTTTGATAGGTCGTCTATTATACGATAGCAAATCAATCTACCAAGATCAATATGAAGCAATCGAAAAAGCAAGCAAAAAAAGAGGCGAAGAGGGTGTAAATTTAGCCCTACTTACAGACGGATTAAAATCAGAAAGAGAGCAAGGGATAACCATCGATGTTGCGTACAGATATTTCAGCACTCCTAAACGTAAATTTATAATTGCAGATACACCAGGTCATATCCAATACACTAGAAACATGGTAACTGGTGCAAGCACTGCTAATGTTGCATTGGTATTGATAGATGCTCGACATGGGGTGGCCGAACAAACCAAAAGGCATGCGATTATAGCATCACTATTACAGATCCCTCACCTTGTAGTATGTATTAACAAAATGGATTTGGTGGATTATGACAAAACTGTGTATGACAAAATACAAGAAGATTTTGAGTCATTTGCAGCAAAGTTGGATGTCAAAGACGTAAGTTTTATTCCTATCTCTGCACTTCATGGAGATAATGTGGTCCATCGATCAGAAAAAATGGATTGGTACGAAGGGTCAACCCTGATGTATTATCTTGAAAATGTACATATCGCAAGTGACCACAATTTTATTGATGTGCGATTTCCTGTTCAAACGGTTATCCGCCCATACAATGATGAATTTCATGATTATCGAGGATATGCAGGTCGAGTAGCCGGAGGAAGCATGAAAATTGGAGACCGAATCGTGTCTTTACCTTCAGGATTTGGTTCTATAATATCCAAAATAGTTGGACTTTCTGGAGATCAAGAAGTAGCATTTCCACCTCAATCAGTTACAATTCTGCTTAAAGATGATATTGATATTAGTAGAGGTGATATGATCGTAAGAGAAAACAATCAACCAAATAAAACACAAGATATAGATCTTATGATATGTTGGTTTGATAATAAAAAACCACTAACTCCTCGTGGTAAATATATCTTAAAACATACTTCGCAAGATGTTAGATGTATTGTCAAAGAGATAAGATACAAATTAGATATCAATACACTTAGTCGAGATCAAGAGAATAAAACAATTGGTATGAATGATATAGGAAGAATACTAATTAGAACAACAAAACCATTATTTATCGATGCCTACCGTAAAAATAGAGTTACAGGTAGTGTTATTATAATTGATGAAGGAACCAATAATACTGTTGGAGCAGGTATGGTGATTTAAATTATGAAATTTATGAAAAAAACAATACTTGTAACTGGAGGAGCAGGATTTATTGGCTCACATGTAGTCAGAAGGCTCGTCAATAATTATCCATATTATAATATTATCAATCTTGACAAACTTACCTATGCTGGCAATCTAGAAAACTTAACAGATATACAAGATGCTCCCAACTATGAATTTGTCAAAGGCTGTATCATGGATGAAGAATTGATTCCAAAATTATTTAAAGAGAAAAAAATTTCCCATGTTATTCATTTAGCAGCAGAGTCTCATGTAGATAGATCTATTTCAGATCCATTAATTTTTGTAAAAACAAATCTAATAGGAACTGCAAACCTTCTTAATGCTGCTAAAATTGCTTGGAAAGATGATTTTGAAAATAAATTATTTTATCATGTTAGTACTGATGAAGTTTATGGATCTTTAGAAATGGGTACAGATATGTTTACAGAAGACACACCTTACGATCCTCGCAGTCCATACTCTGCCTCCAAAGCAGGAAGTGATCACCTCGTAAGAGCTTGGTGGCACACTTATCATATGCCTATTGTCATCAGTAATTGTAGTAATAATTATGGCCCAAATCAATTTCCAGAAAAGTTAATTCCTTTATTTATTAATAATATAGTCAATAACAAACCTCTACCTGTCTATGGCAAAGGAGAAAATGTAAGAGATTGGCTTCATGTTGAAGATCATGCAAGAGCAATTGATGATATTCTACATAAAGGAATACACGGAGAAACATATAACATCGGAGGACATAATGAATGGCAAAATATTGAATTGATTAGACTCATGTGTGATACAGTAGATAAAAAAACTGGAAAAGAAATAGGTACGTCTCAAAAACTAATAACTTTCGTTACCGATAGAGCTGGACATGATCTCAGATATGCAATCGATGCTGATAAAATAGATAACGAATTGGGCTGGACTCCTAATTATACTTTTGAGTCGGGACTCGCCGAAACTGTGGATTGGTACCTCAATAATAAAGTATGGATGGATAGAGTGACTAATGGGGCTTATCAGGATTATTATAGGAAGATGTATGGGTGATGTTTTTTTATTAATGGAAGGGTCGGGGAATTTAGGGCTCGCAGAGACGCAGAGGGTTAAGGAAATGTAAGGGATCATATAGAAGGTAGAGAAAATATTGAAAATTGAAAACTAATATAAAAACACATAATGAAATATCGAAAGACATTATTGGTGCGGCTATTAAAATTCATAAGGTTTTAGGTCCTGGATTATTAGAATCTGTTTATGAAGAGGTTTTATATTATGAATTAACTAATAATTTGGGATATAAAGTGCAACGACAAAAGGCAATTGATGTAGTATATGAGGGAATTAAAATGGAAAAAGGATTTAGAGCTGATTTGATTGTTGAAAACAAAGTTTTGATTGAACTAAAATCGGTTCAAACAGTCATAGATGTATTTAAAAAAACAACATTAACTTACTTAAGATTATCAGATCTAAAATTAGGACTTTTACTAAATTTTAATGAATCCAAATTAATTGATGGAATCACAAGAATTGTCAACAACCTATAATAAATTGCGTTATCAAAAAATCTCTGCGCCCTCCACAACTCTTGCGAGACATAAAAAACATAACAAATGATCTCTCTGCGCCCTCCACAACTCTTGCGAGAAATAAAACATAAAACAATGGTCTCTCTGCGCCCTCCAAAAGCTCTGCGAGACATAAAACATAAAACATGAAAATCCAAATGGTAGACGTAAAGTCTCAATATCAAAAAATAAAAACAGAAATCGATCATGGTATTCAAGAAGTAATAGATTCCTGTGCGTTTATCAATGGACCTGCGGTAAAAACATTTAAAAAATCATTAGAAACATACTTAGATGTCAATACTGTAATTCCATGTGCCAATGGCACCGATGCGTTGCAAATAGCTATGATGGCACTTGATCTCAAACCAGGAGATGAAGTAATCGTACCTGCATTTACCTATGTAGCCACAGCCGAAGTAATCGCCCTACTCAGACTAACACCAGTAATGGTAGATGTAGACCCTGATAGTTTTAATATAACTCCAAAAATAGTAGAAGCTGCCCTTACGCCAAAAACTAAGTGCGTAGTACCTGTCAATCTGTACGGTCAAAATGCAGAATTGGAAGGCATCATGGAATTAGCGAAAAAGCATAACTTTTATGTTATAGAAGACAATGCCCAAGCAATAGGAAGTGATTATATATTCAAAGATGGAAAGAAAAAAAAATCGGGAACAATAGCTCATATTGGATCAACATCATTCTATCCATCAAAAAACCTTGGAGCATATGGAGATGGAGGTGCATTATACACAAACGACACAGCATTAGGCGAAAAAATGAGAATGGTAGCTAATCATGGTCAAGGGAAAAAATATATTCACGATATGATTGGTTGCAACTCTCGATTAGATAGTATTCAAGCAGCAATCCTCGAAGTCAAATTGAGGCATTTAGATGAATATTGCAGCGCAAGACAAGAAGTAGCAGATCGTTATGATTTGGCATTTATCAATATTGATGCGTTACAGATACCAAAACGTATGCCTTATTCCACACACGTATTTCATCAATATACACTAAAAATAAAAGATGGCCGGCGTGATGAATTAAAAGAATATTTACAAGAAAAGGGAATACCAAGTATGATATACTACCCTATTCCATTGTATAAACAAAAAGCATTTGAAGCATTTACCGATATTAAGCACTTGCCCGTAACTGAGGAGTTGTGCAATCAAGTGATTAGCTTACCTATTCATACCGAAATGAATGTTGAACAAGTTAAATTTGTAAGTGATTCAGTAATTGATTTTTTTGGATAAAAATTTGTTAAACACAACAACTAAAACCCCAATAAAAACATGAAATACATAGCACACGAAACCGCAGTAATTGACGATGGTTGTAAAATTGGTGACGGCACAAAAATATGGCATTTCTCCCACATCATGTCTAATTGTACGATAGGTGATAATTGTAATTTAGGACAAAATGTAGTAGTCTCACCAGAGGTAGTATTAGGCAATAATGTAAAAGTCCAAAACAATGTAAGTATCTACTCAGGAGTTGTCTGTGAAGATGATGTATTTTTGGGTCCATCAATGGTATTTACCAATGTCATCAATCCGAGAAGTGCAGTAAACCGGAGAGGACAATATTCCAATACGATTGTAAGAAAAGGCGCATCAATCGGTGCCAATGCTACCATAGTTTGTGGTAATGATATTGGTCAATTTGCATTTGTTGGTGCAGGGACTGTTGTCACAAAAGAAGTATTACCATATGCATTAGTAGTTGGCAATCCCTCTCGTCAAATAGGGTGGATAAGTGAATATGGTCATAAATTAAATTTTGATGCTCAGAATTTCGCAATATGTGAAGAAAGTAAAGAAAAATACAGATTGGAGAATAATAAGGTTGTAAAAGTGATAAACAAGAAATAATGAAACTACCCTATAAAAAAGCACTTATTTTAGCTCCTCATACTGATGATGGAGAATTTGGCTGTGGTGGCACGATAAGCAGACTAATAAGAGAAGGTTGCGAAGTAATGTATGTAGCGTTTTCTGATTGCAAAGAGTCGGTTCCAGATGGTTTTCCAAAAGACATATTACAAAGTGAAATGAAAGCAGCAACTGCTGTATTAAAGATAAAACCCGACCATGTAAAAATATTAGATTATAAGGTGCGATACTTTCCATCAGAAAGACAGCGTATATTAGAAGATTTGGTAAAAATAAATAAAGAATATAATCCTGATGTAGTATTTACACCATCTAGACAAGATGTTCATCAAGATCATTCTACTATTACAAATGAATGTATCCGAGCTTTTAAATCAAAAAGCATCTATGGCTATGAACTACCGTGGAACAACTTAAATCTGCCTTCAAACTGTATTATAAAACTTGAAGAAGAAGATATTAAAAATAAAATAATGGCAATCCAAATGTATAAGTCCCAATTTGGAAGAACCTATTCATCTACTGAATATCAAAATAGTTTAGCATTAACTAGAGGAACTAGAATAGGTACAAATTATGCTGAAGCCTTTGATCTGATAAGAATCATACATTAATAGACAAACCCATAATAAAAGAATGAATAATTTTGCATTAATCGGAGCGGCAGGATATGTAGCTCCAAGACACATGAGAGCCATAAGAGATACTGGCAACACACTCATTGCTGCTATGGACAATAATGATTCTGTAGGAATTATTGATAGTTATTTTCCACAAGCAGCATTTTTTACTGAATTTGAAAGATTTGATAGGCACGTTGAAAAGTTGAAACGAAATGGCACAAAATTAGATTACCTGAGTGTCTGTAGTCCTAATTATCTCCACGATGCACACATAAGATTTGGACTTAGAAATGGTTCTGATGTTATATGCGAAAAACCTATCGTACTGAATCCATGGAATATTGATGCCCTTGTCGATATGGAAAAAGAAACTGGTAATAATATCTATACAATCTTACAACTAAGATTACACGATAGTATAATTGGCTTAAAAAAAATGGTAGATGAAGGACCAAAAGATAAAATCTATGATTTTGATTTGACATATCAAACATCAAGAGGCAGTTGGTATTATACAAGTTGGAAAGGTAATAGTGAAAAATCTGGAGGAATAGCAACAAACATCGGAGTTCATTTTTTTGATATGTTGGGATGGATATTTGGAAAAGTTAAAAAGAATGTGGTCAATGTGCATACACATGATAGAGCAGCTGGATATTTAGAATTTGATAGAGCAAGGGTAAGATGGTTTTTGAGCATTAATTATGATACTTTGCCAGAAACAGTAAAAGCAAGAGGTCTTCGTACATACAGATCATTGACAATCAATGGAGAAGAAATAGAATTCAGTGGTGGATTTACCGATTTGCATACAGATAGTTATAGAGACGTAGTCGAAGGTGGAGGATTTAGAATAGAAGACTCTCGACAAGCAATAGAAACAGTATTTGATATTCGACATGCCGAACCAATTGGGTTGAAAGGTGAGTATCATCCGTTTTGCAAACTACCATTAGCAAAACACCCGTTTAAAAAATAAAACAGATTCAAAATACTTTGACGAATAAAAACTTAGAGCAATACTTTAATAAGCATGAAAAAGATGCAACTCAAAATTATTATTTTAGAAGATTAATGCTTAGTAAATTAATTACAACTTGAAAATTCCAAAGTTAGATTAAATGGGAGTAATCCTTAGGCAAGGCTTTAAAACTACAATAGTACGTATGGTAGCTACTGTCATTGGGATGATTAGTATGTTGTTTGTTTACCCGTTGGATCATGTAGCATATGGTCGGTATCAGTTTATTATGAGTTGTGCATTATTATTAATGCCATTTGCAGGAATGGGAATTCAGAACATAATAATAAAATATTTTACGTCTTTCAAAAATCAACGAGTCCAATCTACTTCAATTTTCCCTACGTTTATCGCTGTATTTGTAGGTTACTTTATCTTATTTGGATTTTTATATTTTGGGTTAATTGACTACATTTTTTCTTGGTTTACAACCTTAGGATTTGATGAATCCCTATTGTATCAAGAAAAGTATTGGATTGTAGGTCTTGTCTTTCTCACCATTTTGGTATCGATGACCAAAAGCTATATAAGTAATTATGGGAGAGTGGTCATTCCTTCAATAATTGGAGAAATTGGACAAAAACTATTTATCCCGAGTATTGTATTACTTGTATATTTTGGATATTTAACTTATGATACCATTACCCCAATGGTGTTGTTATTCAATTTTTTAGTGTTTTTATGTTTGCTGCTTTATATTCTACATCTAAAGAAGCTGACATGGAAATTGGATTTAAATTATTTTAAGGATAGACAAATAAGAAATTCAGTTTTAACTTTTGGATTATTTTCGTCTCTATCAAGTTTAGGTAGCAACATGAGTTTTAGACTCGATAGCTTTATGATTACTACACTGTTAGACGCTGGTAAAAATGGTTTATACTTCAATATTTTAGTTATAGCTTCTGTAATAGATATTCCATTACAATCTATTGCAAAAATAGCAAGCCCAGTAATTGCAAAATCTTGGGAAGAAAATAATCACAAAGAACTACAATCTATCTATCAAAAATCTTCTATCGTAAATCAAATAGTAGGATCAATTATATTTTTGGGCGTTTGGGCAAATTTGGAACATCTCTTTGCGATAAGTAGTAAACCTGAAGCATTTATTGGAGCCAGTTCAATATTTTTAATATTAGGCGTGGCAAAACTATTTGATGGAATGATGGGACTCAATTCTCAAATTATTGGATTCTCAAAGTTATACAAATATAATCTAGTCTTTTTGTTGATTTTAGGAATTTTGAGTACAGCCACTAATTTTTACCTGATACCTAAGTACGGAGTAATTGGGGCAGCAATAGCCACATTTATTAGTTTACTACTCTTCAATTTATTAAAATTTGTATTTATAAAAACAAAATTTGGTATGCAACCTTTTACATTTCAATCGTTCCTAGTTTTTATTATCTTTGTTATAACTGCCGCATTAGTCAATATTATACCAACAATTGATAATAATTGGATTGCAATAATTATTAAAAGTATTGTTGTTGTAGGGCTTTTTGTGCCTGCAGTATTTTTAATGAAATTATCTCCTGATTTTAATACCGCATTAAAAATATATTTACTGGACAAAGTGAGACGGAGGTAATTTTAAAATTTTAATAAATTTTTATACTATGAAAGAAACAAATATTATTGAGGCTGATTTCAAGCACGGATCAAATTTCAGTATTGGTCATCATTGTATAATCCAAGAAGGTTGTATTGTTGGTGATAATGTTAGAATTGAAAACTTTGTGCTCCTGAAAAAAGGTACTATAATCGGTAATGATGTATATGTTGATAGTTATGTAAAATCCTCTGGGAGTAATAAAATTGGTAATAATGTTACTTTGAGATTTAACGCAACAATTGCTCGGGAAGTAACAATAGGAGATGATGTTTTTATTTCCCCCAATGTTATGACTATATTTTCTACTCATAAAGGAGAAAAGCAAGGAGGTACATTAGTTGGCAAAGGTTCATTTATAGGGACGAGTGCCGTTTTAGGTCCAAATGTGCATTTAGGAGAAAATTCAGTGGTTGGAACATTGGCATATGTAACTAATGATTGCGAGCCAAATGGTATCTATGTTGGCATACCTGCCAAACTTATAAAATACAAAAAATAAGTGGAAGAAGCTTCTTGGAAAATAGTCAGAAAGGATTGGGAAAGTGATTTTTTCAAAAAGGAAATATTTAATTTAAATTGCAAACCAAGTGACTTTACTGATGCAGAGTTGAAAAATGAAATTAAAAGTATTCCATTTGATATATTAGAGTATAATTTAGAAACATCAAAAATAGATTACTCTTCTATTTTAGGCCAAATGGGCTTTTTACTTGTTGATTCTAGAATTTCGTTTATTACACAAATAAAACAATCAGACAAAGGGTTATACAACAAACCAGATGATGTAATCATTAGACTGTTCAATTCAAAAGATAAAGAATCAATACTCAAATTAACTAATGAATTTTTAGAAAATTCTAAAACATTTAAAAGTAGATATACTAATAGATATTTTTTTGAAAAAGCAGTGGCTCAAAAATATTTTTTAAAATGGATATTTAATTCCATTGGAGATAAAAACTCTATAATAGCTGTTGCGGAACACAATCAAAATGTTATTGGATATTTTATATATCAACACCGAGGACAACATCTAGGTCTCTCTCTATATAAAGGCATATTGTGCTCAATAACTAAAAACTTTCAAGGAAAAAAATTACATCTTATTTTGCAAAATTTTTTATTTCAAAACTTTAAGGAGGACACCTTCTATATTGATAATACAACACAATTATCAAATATTCCAATTCTGAAAAATCATATAAGAAGTAAAAGAAATTTACATTCATCATTTTTAACTTTCATGCTAAAAAAGGAAGATTTTAAAATTTAATTAATTGAAGATTGATAATAATAAAATGAATAAAATTCCATTTAATAAACCATATTTATCTGGCAACGAGTTAGACTACATTGCTTTAGCTGTCAAAGATGGAAAAACTTCAGGAAATCAATTGTTCAGTAAAAAAGTGCATGATTTTTTTAACCAGAATTATAGTTTTAAAAAATCTCTATTTACTACATCATGCACTGATGCTTTAGAGATGAGTGCTATACTTATAAATATATGTAAAGGAGACGAGGTAATCATGCCATCTTATACCTTTGTATCAACTGCTAATGCCTTTGTTTTAAGAGGTGCTAAAATAGTTTTTGCAGATTCATATGACAATCAACCAAATATTAATGCTGATAATATTGAACCCCTTATTACATCTAAAACTAAAGCCATTGTTGTTGTTCACTACGCAGGTGTAGCTTGTGATATGGATAAGATTTCTGCCCTATGCAAAAAGTATAATTTGTACTTGATTGAAGATGCAGCTCAAGCAATCGAATCATATTATAAAAACAAACCGCTAGGGTCTATTGGGGACATTTCTACCTTCTCATTCCATGAAACAAAAAACATAAGTTGTGGTGAAGGAGGATTATTAGCAATTAATAACGATAAATTTTTAGAAAGATCTGAAATTATATGGGAAAAAGGAACAAATAGATCCGCATTTTTCAGAGGAGAAGTTAACAAATATGGCTGGGTAGATATAGGCAGCTCGTATTTAGCATCAGATATTCTTGCAGCATATTTATATGCTCAAATAGAAAACATTGATAAAATTCAGAAAAGGAGATCTAAAATATGGAATATATATTCTGAATTATTCAAAGAAGGAGAAAAAAATGGGTGGTATGATTTACCTGTAATCCCTGCTTATGCAACAAATAATGGTCATATGTTTTATATAGTGTGTAAGAGTGGTCTTGATCGACAAAATCTTCTTTCGCATTTAAAGCAAAACAAAATACATGCTGTTTTTCACTACCTCGCTCTTCATAAAAGCGATTATTATATAGGTAAGCATGATGGCAGAATTTTACCGAATGCAGATAAATATACTGAGCGCTTGGTTAGGTTTCCTTTTTTCTATGAATTAGAACATCATCAAATTATCAGTATCTATAAAGCAGTTTCAGAATTTTTCAAAAAATGATTTATCATTTAATGCATGATGGTCATTTTGCCAATTTGGCGATAAATTATTTTGAAAAAGTAAATAAAAATGAAAATACCTATTTAATAGATATGGACAATATTACCGAATTTAAGCATATAAAATATATTGGAGACAACATATATAGTTACAAAAGAGGAAGCGTATGGATTAGAAACTTTATAGAAAAGAATACTACTGAAATAGATAAAGTTATCGTCCATCATTTGACATATTATAGAGCTCATTTAATTAATACTTACTTAGGAAATAAAAATATTACTTGGATTTTTTTTGGTTCGGATGTTTATGAAAGTTTTAGAGAATTTGAATACTTAACTTACAAATATGAGACAAGAAAAATTACACATTATTTAAGATATAAAGATAAGCTTAGGCTATTGCTTAGACCTTCTTTTTTTAAGTTAAAATATCCATTTCAAAATTGGAATTTTTCAAAATACCAAGCAATAAAAAAAATCAATTGTTTTGCTAATACTGATAAAAGTGCCTATGAAGTTATTAAAAGAAAACTACCAATAAAAGCAGATTGGAAATGGTTTACTTTTTATAGTGTAAATGATATAAAAAAACCTGATAATTTTGTTTTAGGCAATAATATTTTAATAGGTAATTCATCAACAGCTCTAAATAATCATATAGACCTTTTTAAAGATTTAATATCCTTAGATTTCAAAATACAATGTGAAAAATATATTGTACCGCTTAGTTATGGAAATTCCTATTTTAAAAAAAAAGTAAATATCTTTGGGAAGAAAATCTTAAAGGATAAATTTTTTCCATTAAATAACTTTCTACCTTTTGATGAATATAATAATATCCTATCAAGTTGCTCAGTTATTATTATGAATCATTTGAGACCTCAAGCAACAGGTAATATTGTGACTGGATTATTCCTTGGAGCTAGAGTATTTTTAGATGAAAACAATCCACTATTTAAATATTTCAGTAATTTAGGACTTATTATTTTCTCAGTTAATAAAGACTTACATCTATTAAAAGACATGTCTCCTCTTGATACAATATCAGCTAAGACAAACCGTATAGTTATAGAAAGCTTATATAATGAACAGAATATATTGGATGGTATCAAGCAAATTATACAATGATAAGATTATATATTGTATTTCTTTTTTTCATAGGCTTTGAGTCATTAGATATCACTCAAATATCAAATACTTTTTGGTCTATTGATAATGGTACACAAATAGATTTTAGACAATCTCCACCTCAGGTTACTGAAGTAGTAGAATGTGTTGAGGTCTATCAAGAGGATGGACTATACAAAACTAATTAGTCGTACCTGGCGTCTATGTCTATCTCGTCACTGGAGAATTGGATAGAAATCGGATTGACATTTCAGGATCCCTAACTATTATTAAGTAGCTTTTAATTATCCGTTTCAGCTTTTAATAAATTAAAACCCAGCTTTGCGACCTCATCCCCTTTGCAAGACACCAAAAAAATATCACATAAACCCACTATAAAAATAAATAAAAAGTAATTATGAAAAAAGTACTAATAACTGGGGCAGCAGGATTTCTAGGCTCCCACCTATCAGATAGATTTATAGCAGAAGGATATCATGTATATGGTATGGATAATCTCATTACTGGTACAATGGACAATATAGCCCATTTGATGCCACTAGAAAACTTCACTTTCTATAATCATGATGTGAGTAACTATGTACATATTCCTGGAGAGTTAGATTATATCTTACATTTTGCAAGTCCTGCAAGTCCTATTGATTATCTAAAAATGCCTATTCAAACTCTTAAAGTAGGATCTTTAGGTACACATAATCTTTTAGGATTAGCAAAAGCTAAAGGGGCAAGAATGCTTATCGCATCTACATCAGAAGTATACGGAGACCCATTGGTCAATCCACAACCAGAAGAATATTGGGGTAATGTAAATCCTATCGGCCCAAGAGGAGTTTATGACGAAGCTAAGAGATTTCAAGAAGCAATCACTATGGCATATCATACCTATCACGGTGTAGAGACTAGAATAGTAAGAATATTTAATACTTATGGCTCAAGAATGCGTGTAAATGATGGTCGTGCATTACCAGCTTTTTTCTCCCAAGCAATCGAAAACAAAGATATTACAGTTTTTGGTGATGGTAGCCAAACAAGAGCTTTTTGTTATGTTGATGATTTAGTAGAAGGCATCTACAGATTACTTCTAAGTGACTATCATATGCCAGTTAATATTGGTAATCCCGACGAAATCACCATCTTACAAGTAGCTCAAGAAGTAGTAGATCTCGTAGAAGGCACATCCTCAAAAATAGTTTTTAAAGGATTGCCTACTGATGACCCAAAAGTGCGTCGTCCTCAAATTTCAAGAGCTAAAGAAATACTTGATTGGGAACCTACTGTAAGTCGTGAAGATGGTTTGAAAATCACTTACGAGTATTTTAAGACCGTTTTAAAAGGATAATAATCAGTTTTTTTTATTAACTTATCAATATAAAAGTAATCACGTGGCTCTAAGAAGATGTTTTTTATTACTTACCACTCTGTTATTTGTTAGTGCTCAAGCATTTGCTGGTGGCCCATGGACTCAGATGAAACATAAGCTGTATGTACAATTGGGTTACAATATCATAGCCGAAAACAATAGGCTTTTTTCTACAGTAACAGATGATCATATTTTACTTTTGTCCCGTGCTGTCACTGATCAGACCATTGGTCTCTATGCAGAATATGGTGTAACAGACAAATTTACTATTGTAGCTGACATCCCTTATAAAATGACATCTTCGTCTGCGAATGTATTACTTCCCAACGATCCTTATCAAGCAAAACAAGGAAATTTGCGAAGTTTTGGAAATATATCATTGACAGGTAAATATCAAATTTATAAATCAGCTATTAATATTGCTACTGATCTCACAATACATTTTCCTACCGCTATCCAAGATTTTACAACTCGATTAAGTACAGGTTACATGACCTACGGTTTTGAACCAAAAATAAATATAGGATATGGTAACAATAAATTGTACGCCTATTCTAGTTTGTCCTATAATTATCAAATAGATCTAATTGACCAGATTAAAGCATCTGTAGAAATTGGATATAAGATATATAAAGACCTCTATACAATTATTGCTGTTGACATATTGCAGTCAACTCAAGAAATTCAACCACGTAATGATGATTTTCTTTTTCTATATCAAGATCAACAAGAATATTTTGCAAGTACCCTAAAACTCTCAAAAGGAATATATAAAAACATGGGACTCAATTTTCATATGACTATTATTACGGTAGGTGCTAATTATGTTCAGAAAGGACCAGCAATGGGTGGGTCGGTCTATTTTAAATTTTGAGAATACGCTTCATTAAAATAAATTATTCCTTATTAACATGGTGAATACTGAAAAGAAATATCACCCAATCATCACACATGATATAGACCGCTATTACAAGTGGAATAGCTATAAATCATTATTGGGAGAATGGTCGAGAATCACTCAAGGTCAATCTTCATGGACATATGCAGAAGCATGGTATAGTTATAAAAAAAGAACGACTAAAGATCCATTTAGTAATATCTGCGAGATTGTAAATATGGATAAAAAATATGGGTTGGACTCTGTGACTTACATCATGACTACTGATCAGATACATCCGATAAACATTAATGATTATCGTGTAGAGGATTTAAAAAATGATCTGGAACATATACTATCAATGGATGGGGAAATAGGTATTCATCCCGGTATTTTTACCTATAATGATTTCGAAAAATTTAATAGTCAAAAAAATGCTTTGGAAACTATTTCTAAGCAAAAAATTATCAGAAATCGGCAGCATTATCTAAAATATGACCCATCAATTACATTTCACAATTTAGCAAAATCAGGCATTAAAAACGACAGTAGTATATTGGTAGATAATATGGAAATGCCACCCTATGATACTTATACAATGCTCGACAATAACAACAATGAAATAGGAATCACACAGACTCCTCTCGTTTTTATGGATACGCATCACATGAATAAGTCAGATAATACGATACTAGCGATTTTAGAACAAGCTCTTGCTCCTGCAAAAGCAAATAATGGAGAAGTGATGGTACTTTGGCATAATAATAATGTAAGCAATGATAGAGAACGTGGTCTATATAGAGAGGTGCTACAGGTTATGAAAGGTTAAAATCTTTTTTTTGCCAAGACAATCAATACCAAAATCAATTTAGATTTGAAATAGAACAAATTTCATAAAATATGAAACATATTTTATGAATCATACTTTATGTAACATACAATATAAAACATAAAGCATGAAACGTATTTTATGAAATAAATGTTACATAGATATAATAATGCAAATTATGTCAAAAAAAAAGAATGATATTAATCCTTTCGAGCTATTTACATATCGAGGTCCTAAATATTTTTGTGATAGAGAAGATGAATTAAAAGCATTAATTCAAGCCTTCGAAAATCGACGAAACATTGTACTTGGTGCACAACGTAGAATAGGAAAAACAAGTCTTATCCAGCATTTTCAATATCATTTGGAAAGAGATCATAATGCAACCTGTGTATATGTAGATATGCTCAATACACGTTCAGATTTAGGCTTTATCAATAATTTTGCAACAGCAGTAATAAATACGTTAGAAGAAAAAGAAGGGCGAGTATCTAAATTTGTACAGATGTTTAAGAATTTTCGTCCAGAAGCTTCATTTGACCCTATTTCTGGAGCACCTACTTTCTCATTGAACATAGAAAACAAGCAGGAATTAAAGTTTTCTTTTGATGCAATAATGAATCTACTCTTGGAAAGGAAAGAAAACATACAAATATCAATTGATGAATTTCAACAGATAGAAAACTATGAAGAACCATCTATGATAGATGCCACAATTCGGTCGTACTTTCCCAAAGCGAAAAACCTACATTTTCTGTTTTCTGGCAGTGAAGAACATTTATTATCAACTCTATTTTCTAATCCAAAAAAACCTCTGTTTTCATCAACCGAATGGATGAATTTATATAACATTGGATATGATCCCTATTTCAAATTTATAAAGGAAAATTTTGAAAATAATGGCAAGCGCATTTCTGATTTTTCTATTCATCGGATATTAAAATGGACTAATCAAGTAACATTTTATACCCATTATATATGTAATCTATTGTATTTAGCCTCTGATAAAGAAGTAACAGAAGAATTAGTCAATCGCACAATGCAAAACTGCCTCAAACAATTTGAATCTTCTTATTACTACTATCAAAAAATACTGTCAAATAACCAATACGCATTACTCAAATCGATTGCAAAAGAAGGAGATGCAAAATATTTAACTAGTAAAACTTTTTTAAATAAATATAATTTTTCTGCCTCGTCTGTTAAGCAGTCTCTTGATGTACTATTAGAAAAGCAAATGGTACGTGAAAAAATTGACAAAAATGGCAAAACATACAATGTCTATGATGTGTTTTTAGCACGATGGTTAGCAACAAGAAAGTGACAATCAGCCTGAGTCTTTTTAATGGCTCAAAACTATGAGCGATAAAGTTGATCACTTTTTTTATTAATTTATATTCATAATTTTATATCATGAAAGGAATAATATTAGCTGGAGGGTCCGGCACAAGACTTTACCCAATCACAAAGGCAATAAGCAAACAACTTATGCCAATCTATGATAAACCGATGATTTATTATCCATTGTCAATACTGATGTTGGCAGGGATCCGGGAAATATTGATAATCACTACACCAGAAGACCAATCAAGTTTTAAAAGATTACTTGGCGATGGCAAAGATTTAGGTTGTCGCTTTGAATACGTTGCCCAAGAAGTCCCAAACGGGTTAGCACAAGCATTTGTCCTAGGTCGTGAATTTATCGATGGGGACACAAGTGCACTCATTCTTGGTGATAATATATTTTATGGTTCAGGACTATCTGTACTCGTACAAGAAAGTGCAAATATTACATCTGGTGCAAGAGTATTTGCCTATCCAGTGACCGATCCTGAAAGATATGGAGTAGTAGAATTTGATAATAATGGAAAAGTTATCTCACTCGAAGAAAAACCAAGTCAACCAAAATCTAAATATGCAGTTCCCGGTCTATATTTTTATGACAAACAAGTATGTGACCTTGCTGCCAACCTAAAACCAAGCGAAAGAGGAGAATACGAAATCACTGATCTTAATAGACTCTATCTGGATCAAAAGGAATTATCCGTTGGGATAATGCAACGTGGTACAGCATGGTTAGATACAGGTACATTTGACTCTTTGGCCGATGCTTCAGAATTTGTAAGAGTAATAGAAAAACGCCAAGATTATAAAATCGGCTGTATAGAAGAAGTTGCCTATCGCATGGGATATATCAATGCAGACCAATTGAAAAAAATAGCCAAACCACTAGAAAAAAGTGGTTATGGCAAATATTTGATAAGATTGGTAGAGAATTCTTGAATTTTAAAGCATTGGTACCATGCATTGATTGAATATTAGATTTAAAAAAGCACCAAACATTGAAAGATTAAATTAATTTTGCACGCTCTAACAGAAAACAAAACGAATATAAAAACATGACAAAGAAAATAGCCGTTGTAGGATTGGGATACGTAGGACTGCCTCTTGCAGTAGAATTTGGAAAAAAATATATGACCGTTGGATTTGATATTAACCAAAAAAGAGTCGATGAACTAAATAATGGTAAAGATCTTACGCTCGAAATATCAGATGACGAACTTAAAAAAGTAATTGCTTCTTCTCAAGATTTTGATAATGATGGCTTATTTGTCACCACTAATCCTGAGCATATGAAAGATAGTAACTTTTATATCATTACTGTCCCTACACCTACTGATAAAAACAATCGTCCTGTACTTACTCCTCTTAAAAAAGCCAGTGAAACAGTCGGAAAAGTCCTCACCAAAGGTGATTTTGTAGTCTATGAGTCAACTGTCTATCCAGGAGCAACAGAAGATGAATGTATCCCTGTATTAGAAAAGTTTTCTGGTTTGAAATTCAACGAAGATTTCTTTGTAGGATACAGTCCAGAAAGAATCAACCCAGGTGATAAAAAACATACCGTTACTAAAATATTGAAAGTGACTTCGGGATCAACTCCAGAGGCTGCTAAGATAGTAGATGATGTGTACAAGTCTGTAATTACTGCGGGTACGTACTGCGCAACATCTCTAAAGGTGGCAGAAGCAGCCAAAGTAATAGAAAATAGCCAAAGAGATATTAATATTGCTTTTGTTAATGAACTTTCTAAGATATTTAACAGAATGGGAATTGATACATTAGAAGTATTAGAAGCAGCAGGTACAAAATGGAATTTCCTTCCTTTTAGACCGGGATTAGTCGGTGGTCACTGTATAGGTGTCGATCCTTATTATCTTGCTCAAAAAGCACAAGAAGTTGGCTATCATCCAGAAATCATACTCGCAGGAAGGCGACTTAATGATACCATGGGAGACTATGTAGCAAGTCAGATCATCAAATTAATGATTCAGAAAGATATAAAAATAAAAGGATCAAATATTTTAATGCTAGGTATCACATTTAAAGAAAATTGTCCTGATATTCGAAACACAAAAGCCATTGATGTTTTTCGCCAATTAGAAAGCTATGGTACAAATGTTGATTTGTTTGACCCTTGGGCAAATATTGCAGAAGTAAAACATGAATATAATATTGACATCGTCAATAAATCTTCTGATGTGAATAAAAAATATGATGCAGTAGTACTCACTGTTGCACATAGAGAATTTTTAGCAATGGATCTTAAATCTTGGATGAATAACGATGCTGTACTATATGACGTGAAGAGTATATTGGATAAAAATATAGTTGATGGTAGGTTATAGATACTTTTTTATAAATCTCCCTATGAAACTATTATCTAAATTCAAATAATGAAAGCACTTTGGCACATTGATGATAATTTATCTACTATAAACACTGTTTTAGAAGAAGAAGAAGATCTCAAGGACAAAGTAAAACTTAAGTCCCTCTATTCTATGATATCTACCGGTACCGAAAGATTAGTAGCTACAGAAGGAATTGATGCTCAATTTGAAGATAAAATGAATGTGCCATACCAAGAAGGCACTTTCGAATTGCCAATAAAATATGGTTATTCTTTAGTGGTCAAAGATCCAGATGGTCGTATAGGTCACATTATGCACCCTCACCAAGATGAAGTAATAGTAAACCCAAAAGATGTGTTTTGGACAGATGGTAAAGTGCCACCAAAACGATTGACATTACTCTCCAATATGGAAACGATTGTTAATGCCATTTGGGATGCAGACATCCAACCTGGAATGAAAATCGGAATTTGTGGTTTTGGAAATATTGGTAGCCTTTTAGCTACTACCCTACTTCATCATTTTGATATCAAACCACTTATTATCGAAAAGAAAATTAACAAACTTTTTCGCAGTGAAGATTTAGGGTTTACTTTTGAAGAATTTACAAAATTTGATATTATTTTTCACACTACAGGAACAGGAAATGGATTAAATTTTTGTTTCAACCTCCTTAAAATTGAAGGAAAAGTAATAGAATTAAGTTGGTACGGAAAGAAAAAAATAACACTTAGTTTAGGTTCTGAATTTCACTACAATAGACTCTCATTAATCAGTTCGCAAGTTTCACTTATTCCAATTAAAAAGAGAGATGAATATGATTATCTAAAACGAAAACAATTAGCCTACGAATGGCTCAAACATGATGCCTACGACAATTTGATAGAACCACCAATACCTTTCAAAGAAGCCCCAAATTTTTTCGCCCAATTAAGAAAAAACAAACAAGGAAACGGTCTAATCTATATCATAAAATATTAATCCGAAACCTAAAACCTAAAAAATGTACAAAGTAAAAATCAGAAAATCTATAATGATTGCCCACAGTTTGCCACATCCGTTTTTCGGACCAGCTCAGAATATGCACGGTGCTACCTATGTAGTAGACGTGACGTTTAAATCTAAAGAATTGGACGAGCATAATGTGGTAATCGACATCGGAAAAGCCCATGATATAACAGGAGAAGTCCTTGCTCCACTGAAATATCAAAACCTAGATGAATTAGAAATATTTAAAGGTCAACTAACTACAACAGAATTTATTGCCAAGTATATTCATGACGAGATAAAGAGTAAACTAAGCAATACTTTTACTGGAAAAATAGAAGTCAATCTTGGAGAAATGCATGATGCTTGGGCAGGATATAGTGGAGAATAAAAAATAATCAAACGGGTAATGACCTATTGCATTTAGAAGAAGAGTAATGGAAGAAAAACTAGATAAAACATTTTTTATTAAACAATCCCATAAGGAAGCAGACAATACTGTAAAATATTGGAGGACTAAAACCATGTCAGAAAGACTACAAGCAGGATATTATTTGAGTTTGAGAGCTTATGGCTATGACCCCCAACATCCTCCCAAATGGATAAAACGTACTTTAAGGTTACAAAAAGGAAGAATCCTCAAACCAAAATTTTAAAAGATTAAGCCTATCAAAATAATAGCAATTATTATATCTTTTTTCTTTTTCACATTAGTTTGTAGTGGTCAAGTGGGTACCGAAGTATTCTTTTATAATAATTATTTCGCCCTAATTGGGACATTAAATTACAAACTAAGAAATGGTGCTGTAATAGGTTTCGGGGGTGGATATTCTAATTATTTCAGTGGTGCAGAATTTATTCCAAACTTAATTTTTTCAATACCCTTGAATAGATGGTAAGTCATGTTCTACTCGTTTTAATCGAAAATAATTATGACTTTTTCGGTCACAATCGAAAATAGTTACGATTTTTTTCGGTCACAATCGAAAATAGTTGTGTCTTTTTTCGGTTACAATCGAAAATAGTTGTATATTTGACAATTATGATAGATAGAATATTAGCTAAAAAAATAACAAAACATCTGGATGACAATAAAGCTATTGTTGTTTTAGGTGCTCGACAAATAGGTAAAACTACTTTATTTGAACAATTATCTAATAACAAAACGAATGTTCTATGGTTAAATGCGGATAATTTAGAAACAAGAAATCTATTTGATCAAATCACAGTCAATAGATTAAAAACCATCATAGGGGATTCTAAATACATTATTATAGATGAAGCTCAGCGTATTGATGACATTGGAATCAAATTGAAGTTGATTACAGATCAGATAAAATCTGTCAAATTATTGGTCACTGGATCATCGAGTTTAGAACTTGCTAACTATATTGTAGAACCATTAACAGGAAGAAAATGGGAGTATAAAATGTACCCACTTTCGTTTAATGAAATGGTTGACCATCATGGTTTTTGGAGAGAATCCAAGTTGCTGGAGCAACGTATGATTTATGGCTATTATCCTGATGTAGTTACTTCAGAAAACGAGAAAGAAGCAATCATTAATAATCTTGCTTCTGATTATCTTTATAAAGATATTTTGTCATGGGGAAAGATTAAAAAATCGGAAAAGCTATCGACTTTATTAAAAGCATTGGCTTTTCAAATTGGAAATGAAGTATCCTTTAATGAATTGAGTAGAATAGTAGGTTTGGATAAAGAAACAATAGAAAAATACATCAATTTATTAGAGCAAACGTTTGTTATTTTTAGATTAAAGTCTTTCAGTAGAAATCAAAGAAACGAGCTTAAAAAATCAAAGAAATTTTATTTTTATGATCTTGGTATTCGTAATGCCCTTATATCTAATTTTAACCCTTTTGTATTTCGAAATGATATAGGAGTGTTATGGGAAAACTTTATCATTGTAGAGCGAATGAAATATGTTGACTATAATGAGATATACTCAAATAAATATTTTTGGAGAACAAAAACGCAACAAGAGATTGATTATATCGAAGAACGTGGAGGAAAATTGTTTGCCTATGAATTTAAATGGAGTAAAAATAAAAAAGCAAAAATCCCAAAAACATTTATGAATGCATATCCCGATAGCGAAACTATGATTGTTACGCAAGATAATTATGATGTCTTTTTAGGAATAACACCTGATAAAAACTAAGGGTCAATACAATAAAATAAATTACTAATCATTAACTCCCAGTACACAAACAAATTGATAAAATGGAATAGATTCCATGCACTATTGATGGTGCTTGGTACTATGTTGGCATTGGTACTTAATATGCCTTATGTATTATCATTGGTTACTATTGTATCATTTTTGGGATTGGCATTCTCACAGCAGACAAACCTTAATACACTTGCCAATATGGTCACTCTTTTTAGATTTCTGTTGATCGTAGGAGCGAGTTTTGGATTTGCAATTTTGGACGACTATTATTTATTAGCTATATTAATAATTGCCGTATCCTTAGATGGCCTAGATGGTCATTTAGCGCGAAAACATAAGCAATCAAGTGTATTCGGTCAATATTTTGACATGGAAGTGGATGCATTTTTTGTTCTTTTAATGTGTATTTATTATTACTTATTCAGAGATATTGGGTGGTGGATTCTTGTTCCAGGGCTGATGCGTTATATATATGTAATTGTGCTATCCTTATTTCCAAAAACAAATTTTGTTGAAAAAAAGAAAAAGTATGCTACTTATATTGCAGGATTTTTTTTCGTTATCCTTTGTGCAGGACTAATTCTTCCAGCACCTTATAATACTGCTTTGTTATTGATTGGAACAGGGATGATTATTTTTTCATTTTCAATATCAATTAAAGAATTTATTATTTTCAAAATAAAACAAAGTAATGAAAATCAACTTCGTCAATAGGGGATCTATAGACTTAGTGTCCGGAGGTTATATTTATAATAAAAACATAATTAAATGGTTGTCTCTTAATGGATTTGAAGTTGAATATACTGACAATATGAAAAACTTAAACTGGCATGACATAACAATCATAGACAGCCTTATGATTCGAGAAATGGGTAACGAAATAATAAATGCTCCAAAAAAACCTATTGGCTTAATACATATGATAAATGAAAATAAATGTCCAGATTTATTACCTATCTTTAATAACATGAATTTTATAACTACAGGTAGTCAAAGTTATAACTGTCTCATCAAACAATATAATAAATTAGAAAATGAAGTCGCTATAGTCAGTCCGGGAATAAATAAAGATTGGAAAAAGAAAACAACATACAATTCTAATCCAATATCCTTATTAGTAGTCGCTAATTATCTTCCTGGAAAAGGATACGAAATGCTTCTTGAAAGTTTGGCTCTAAATAAGAACATCAAATGGAAATTATCTTGTTATGGTAATAACGAATTTGATCCTGAATACTATAAAAGTCTACTTCAAAAATCAAAATCATTAAATCTAACTGATAGAATTACATTTAATGGTAGCATTGCCCCCAAATTAATAAATTCGAAAATGATAGATTCTGATCTATTATTGCATTTCTCAGAAAGTGAATCATTTGGAATGGTTATCCAAGAAGCCATTCATACAGGTCTTCCGGTCATCATGTACAAAACGGGAGAATGGCAAGAGTTTACAAAATCTAATCAAGTCCTCTTGGTTGACAAATATTGTTTGACAGACTTCTCTTCAGCTTTGCACACTATTCTAACTAATGAAAATACATATCGTGCATTATGTACCCCAACTTATCAAAATGACAGATCTTGGGACACAGTTGGTCTTGAAATCCAAAATATTTTAATCAAACATTACAAATGATCCTATTAGTAAAGATAATTTTAATTGTTTCTTATATTACAATCTTCATGGAACTTACCATATTTCATGTGCCGAGTGTGGCATCTTCTAATAATATAATGAGCCCTAAAGAAAGTATTGTAAAGTACTATTCAACTCGATTTCAAAGATTTTTTTTCATGCCTAAATATAAAAAATTCGTACTTTTCTTTATACCCGTTTTTATCATCTACGTTACTTATGTTTTTCCTATCTATTTATTCACAGACAAGCTTACATTTGATCGTTACTTATTCGTTCCTAATGATTGTATTTATGGGCTAAGTATTTTGTTGATGATTGTGGGCAGATATATTACATTTTCATCAGTGCTTACCATAAGAAAAAGCAACTCGCAGGAAGGAGATTCCTTCTCTCTTCACACTGACAGTTTATTTTCTTTGATGAGAAATCCTGGGTTAGTAGGGTTGTACATCCTATTTATTGGAATATGGTTAGCTATTCCTTCCGTGTTATTTTTGTTAGGTATTGTATTTTATATAAGTTACATGCATTTCAAGGTTTTAATGGAAGAAGATTTTCTTAAAAATAGATACAAGCAACCATATTATTATTATTTCAAAAAAACAAAAAGATATATATAGTGGACAAATCAGAAAGACAATCAGAGATTAAATCTTGGTTTGATAATATGTACAACCGAAGGGGAGAATATTACTTAAGACCAGTCAAAGCATATTACATTTTTTTAGAATTACTAAAAGCAAATCAATCACATAAATTACTAGATGTAGCATGTGGACTTGGGCGGCTATTGGAAGCAGGAAAAGAATATGGATGTGACCTTTCTGGTATTGACATTTCTTCTGTTGCAGTACAAAAAGCCCAAAAGAAATTACCTTCAGCAAAGATCAAAGTAGCAAATGCAGAAACTTTACCATTTCAAAATTCTTCTTTTGATCTGATAACATGTCTTGGCTCATTAGAAAGAATGATTGATTTAGATCTTGTACTTAAAGAATTGTATAGAGTTGGGTCTGATTCTGCGCGATATTGCTTTCTTGTTAGAAATTCAAATACTGTATCTTGGAAGTATATAAAAAAAGGGCTGGGTTTAAAAAACGATGCAGGACACCAAGGAGCTAACTCTTTGCAAGGATGGAAAGATATATTTAAAAATGAAAAATTTAACGTTTTAGAGGTGTGGCCTGATCAATACCCTATTTTTAAGAAAAATAAATATTTAACTTTAGGATTAAAAAAAATAAATTACAAAGTGCCTATTCGAGAGAAAAAAACATTGGAAGAATCAAATGAATTCATATTTATTCTAGATAAAAATGTCTGAAGATTTAATTAAAAATATTTACGATACCCTTTTTAATTTAGAAGCTTCTGGAGCTAAAGGTACAGCTTATCCAATTCATAAAAAATTAGTATTTGATAATGAAGAAATAAAGGATATTTATGAATGGCTAAACAAAAACATAGATATACCACCAGGGTCCAATATTTTAGATGCTGGTTGTGGCGTTGGATATGGTACTTGTCTTATTGCTAACAATAGTAAAGTGAATGTTACTGGCATTAGCTTGAGTCAAAAAGAAATAGATTTAGCAAAGTTGTATGCTCACAATAAAAAATTAAATCACAAAACAAATTTTGAATGTAAGTCATTTGACAATATTGAGCCTAACACTTACGATATTATTATTGCTGTAGAATCACTAAAACATAGTTTAAATCTTGAAAACACTTTAACAGTTTTGTCAAATGCATTGACACCTGATGGTCAAATAATTATTGTAGAAGATTTTTATACTGAAGATAAATTATCGCTTGATGCATCAAAATATATTAATGATTGGGGACTTATTGATGCTTTTAGACTAAATGATTATTACAAAATATTGAAAATGTCAGATTCTAAAATAACAGATCTAACAACCTATATGTCTTCAAAGAACTCATTTTTGTTAACTATTAAAATTTTTGTTCTA
>JAZGFO010000154.1:0-18511 GCA_036479655.1 Saprospiraceae bacterium | reverse complement strand
TTCCTTTTAATAGTGTAAAACAAATAAATATCTATCAAGCACAGGGAAACCTAATCGATGAGATAATAACAACTGAAAATTTAATTAACATAGATTTCTCTATATATCCTACAGGATTATATTTTTTAAGAGTTCAGAATGATAAAATAGTGTTGCTAAATAAAATGATAGTCAAATTATGAACTGGTATTAACAGTAGATAAGACAGAATGCCATCCAAAAGGGGATGGCACTCTGCTTATCATTATCTGTTCTACACCATAAAAAACAAAATATACACCCAATCAACAGCCAATTGACAAATATAAAACATTACGTACCTTTGCTGATAATCAAAAAGAAGAAAAAAGCAAATCAACATATCACAAACGTAAAAAAACAGTATCACAGTAATAAAAACAAAAGAAGATGAAAAAAGCATTACAACAAAAAATTAAACGCAAGCCCACTATTCTCGGTCGAGAGAACTGCATTACACGAACTAGGTCACGCTCATGGGATACTTCATACAAGGAACACTGAGGAATTAATGTTTTCAAGTCCCAGCCCAAGTATTACAACGATAACACCAGAAACAAAAAGTGCAAGTGATTACATACAAGAACATAGTGAAAAACAAACTTGTGAAGATCAATATGAAACTACTTCAGATTGTACGACGTCAACAATTGAATTTGATGATAAAATATTAATTCGAACTTGGTATTCAAACAAAAGATTTTTTGTTGAAAGTGATGACATTTCGTTGATCTCAGGTATTTCAATTTATAGTGCAGATGGAAAATTAATTTCAAACTTTGAAATTGATGGTAGTATAAAATCATTTCCTATGAATGCTAAAAATGGCATTTATTTTACTAGCATACAGACGAAGAAAGGTCTTTTTTCAGGTTCATTTATAATAGCAGAATAACATGAAATTGAAAATAATTATAGGAATGTGGTTTACAATGACTTTTATAGCTTGTAAAACACACAAACAATTTGTAGATTTTACAATAGTAGAAAATAATTTCATTTCTGGAAAGTGTTATTTGCCGAAAGTTGACTCCAGTACTTCATTTATAAGTCCTTATGTAATTGAAGTGTTGAATCCTACCTTTGATACTTTGGATTGGTTAATAGATGAGACGATTTTGGTAGAGTCAAGAATTAATGATACTACTTTTTCAATTATTGTATTTGATGCATATACATATTTCGATATTATGAATTATGAAGATATAGTTGAATATCCTAAAGGAAGGAATGACAAAATTATTTGTGTAAAAGAACAACCTTCCCGCTACAAAAAGTATTCGGTGAAAGAATTGCAAAAAAGCAATTATATAATTGATAAAATTGTTATTAAAGAGCAAAAACGGTTAGTAAGATATTTTGTAAATCAAAAACCTGACATTCTAAAGGAAAGTCAATTGTTTTTTCAAAATAGAAATTGGTTAATATTTGAGCTTATAGGAAACTAAGAAAGCAAGAAAAGGGAACTGTAATTAACAATAGATAAGACGGAAGCCACCCGTTGGGATGGCCTCCGCTTATCATTAACCGTTGTACCAATAAAAAAATCACACTTCCTCAACCAAAAGAGATTTACAAACATTAAAAGTTAAAAGAATAGTAGAATTGTTTTCAAGTAAAATTTCAAAACTATTATCAAATTTTTCAATATGCAGCACCAATAAGACACTCCCAAGTTTAATTTTTTTGTTATTTAAATAAACTAATAAATCTTTGGAACTATTATCCAGTCCACACAATTTTACTTTTTGTCCTTCTTTAATAGTTGTCAATTTTAAATAATTTACTTCTAAAATTTTTCCATTCTTATCTGGAATGGGGGAACCGTGTGGGTCTAACGTAGGAAATCCTAAGATTTCATCCATTCTATCAAAAAATAAATTTGAACTAATATGCTCAATTTCTTCTGCAATATCGTGAACTTCTTCCCAGCCAAAACTCATGACTTGAGATAAAAACATTTCTGTTAGCCTATGTTTCCTAACAATTAAAGCACCTAATCTTTCACCCTTAATAGTTAACTTTATGGGCTTATATTTTTTATAAAATAACCAACCTTTTTCTTGCATTTTCTTCACCATATTATTGGCGGTTGGCTTACTTACGGACATCCTTTTTGACAATTCAGTTATAGAAACATTAATATTTTCCTTACTAAGAAAATAAATTGCTTTTAGATAATTCTCTTTTGTTTGTGTTGGCATATGAATGAATTAAAGTGTAAAGATAAAAAATATTATTAAAACATATTTGTTAGATTGGTCTAACTTATTATATTTGCATTACAAAACAATATGTATTTTTAAAAAATAAAAAATGAATTTAAAATTAACTATATCGCTACTATTTTCAATAGGCATATTTAATCTTTCATTCGGGCAAAAGGGAATTATTCACGGAACCATTGGTGTGGATAATAACAAACAGGAATTTGCAAATATATCTATATCTACAGATCCGATACAAGGTTCAATCACGGATTCAAAAGGACATTTTCATATCGACAATATTTCTTTTGGAACTTACACAGTAACAGCATCATTTGTAGGATATACAAATGTTACTAAAACTGTTATTTTAAATGAGAGCAATCAAAAATTAGTGTTAAACTTTAATTTGAATGAAAGTTTAAATTCGCTTGACGAAATTGTAGTAACAGGAACAAAAACTGATAAGAGACAGACAAATTCACCTGTAATTGTTGGTGTTATTAACAGTTTAACTTTAGATAATGTACAAGCTTGCAACCTATCTGAGGGTTTAAAATTTCAACCAGGCTTAAGAGTTGAAACAGATTGCCAAACTTGCAATTACACTCAATTGAGGATGAATGGATTGGCAGGTGGGTATTCACAAATTCTTATTAATGGTCGCCCTATTTTTAGTCCGTTAACAGGTTTGTACGGTTTAGAACAATTACCAACAAATATGATTGAAAGAATAGAAGTTGTAAGAGGTGGCGGTTCTTCATTATACGGTTCAAGTGCAATAGGTGGTACAGTAAATGTTATTACTAAAATTCCTAAAAAAAATTCGTATGAATTAAATTCTTTTTATCAAAACATAAACAGAAAAGCAGACGACTTTGTGCTTAGTGGAAATGCTTCTTTGGTTGCTGAAAACAGGAATTCGGGAGTTGCCTTCTTTTTTAACCACAGAGAGCGAGATTGGTATGATGAAAATGATGATAATTATTCTGAATTACCAAAATTGGAGAACACATCATTTGGTACTAATTTATTCTTTTTACCTAATGATAATCAAAAATTAGATATTAACATTAGTAATTTGAATGAATATAGATATGGTGGAGAAATGGTAGAGAAGCCAGCATATTTAACACTACAATCGGAAGAAAGGTCAACAAATGTTTGGATGGGAAGTGCAGATTATCAAATAAATTTTAATGATGATAATTCTTCATTTATCACTTATGCGGCTTGGCAAAATACAAAACGGAAGCATTATACAGGAATTTTCCCTGATGAAGTTCCAGAAATTCACGTACATCTTGAAAATCCGCCTTATGGAACTTCGAATGTTTCTACTTTGCAAGGAGGTTTTCAACTCAACCATAAAGTATATGATTTCATTAGCGGAACAAATACCTTTACTTTAGGAACCGAATATGTATATGATGATGTCTTTGATGAAATATCAACCTATAATTATTTAATTGACCAAACCACCAAAAATTTTGGTGCGTTTCTACAAAGTGATTGGGAAATATCACCTTCATTAACTTTTCTATCTGGAGTAAGAATGGATAAACACAACTTGATTGATAATTTAGTTTTTAGTCCAAGACTATCAATACTTTACAAATATAAAACCAGTACACAATTTAGGTTAAGTTACGGAACAGGATTTAGAGCACCACAAGCATTCGATACAGATTTACATATTGCTTTTGCAGGTGGCGGTGTTTCACGTGTTTCATTGTCACCAGATTTAATTCAAGAAAAATCACAAAGTTATAGTGCTTCAATAAATTATGATAAGCCAATGGAACATTATATAGTAGGTTTTACGTTAGAAGGGTTTTTTACAAGATTAAATGATGCGTTTTTTCTTCAACCAATCGGGAAAGATGAGTTTGGCGAGTTATTTGAAAAACAAAATGGACAAGGAGCAACAGTGCAAGGCATCACTTTAGAATTAAGAGCCAATTATGATAAAAAGATACAATTGGAAACAGGGTTTACATTACAGTCAAGTGAATTTGATGATAAACTTGAATATATAGACGGAGTTGAAAGTATAAAAGATTTTACCCGAACACCTAATGATTATGGGTATGCAACTTTATCCTTTACTCCAAATAAGAAAATTAATGCTAACCTAAATTACGTTTATACAGGTGAAATGATAATGCCTCATTTTGCAGGTGCACCAAATCAATTGGTTGATGAAATGTATACTACAAACCCTTTTTCAGAATTAAGTGCAAAGATTGGTTATACTATCGGAATTGAAAAAATGCAATCAAAAATAGAGTTTTATGGCGGTGTGAAAAATATTTTTGATTCATATCAGTCAAACTTTGATATTGGAAAAAATAGAGATAGTAACTTTGTTTTTGGACCTTCGCTGCCAAGGACATTTTATATTGGAATTAAATTGATGTCAAAATAACACTGGCTACAACAAATAATATACGTAATTGTGGTTTAGGCTTTAATTCCTAATTCTGACAATTTATAACTCACTTTTGGTGAAACTTCTTTAAAATATTTTCTAATTATCAATTTATGTTCCGTCAAATTTTTCAACTTATCTATCAATACTTTTTCTGAAATATCGGGAATCATTGCTCTCACTTCACTGAACCTAAATTCTTCATATTCAATAGATTTTATCATAATTAAGCTCCACTTGCCACTAAAGGCTTTTAACGCTTTTCGTAAGGGACAATTCAATAGATTATTTAAATTTTTTACACTTACCTTTTTGTTAGTACTTGCATAAAAGTAATATTACTTATACCTTTGTCAAAACTTAAATACAAAAAACATGGCTACTAAAATTGAATATTCGAATAGAGACATTACAATAGTATGGCAACCTAAAGTTTGCATACACGCAGCAATATGTGTTAAATCACTACTTAAAGTATATAAGTCAAGAGAAAAACCCATTTGAAATTTTTCAACTTTGGCTAAATTTACCAAAAAAGAGTAAAAAGGTAAATCCGAATTAAAAAATGTTATGGAATGAAGACATTCCAAAAATTAAATTAATAGATGAAAATGGAAATAAAACATAAGTTGACATAATCGCTGGTAATTTAAACGCACAAAAAGCACTCAACCCAAAACTTGATTCTTGGGCTTTTGATCCTAAAAATAATGTTCAAATTTGGATGATTGAGTTGAACTCAAATGCAAAATTTTCTATTAACGTAATAGATGAAAACATTACACGAACACTCTAATTTTACAAGGGTAATGAAATGGATAGAAATGATACAAAAATAAATGTGAAAAAATTGATACATTTAGATTCTACAAAAGATATTCATATCGAAAAACTTATCAGAAACTGCTTATCTATTTTTCCTACAAGGAAAGCCAATAAACGAACCTTTGGTACAACATGGTCTAATTTGTTTGCTAATTTGTTTGCTAATTTGTAAGAAGAAATACAAGAGGCAATGCAAGAATACAGAAAAACACAATTTGGAGGTTGACCATATAAATCCAATGAACCTGAACAAGACAAAAATAAAGGTCGTTTTGCAAGATTTGTAAATGGAGAAGAAATAATAAAGTAAGGTTAAAACAATATAAATATAATAAAAATGAAGGAATTCTGGGATAAAAGATATGGAGAAAAAGAAATGGCATATGGTGAAGAACCAAATAATTTCTTTGCAACTCAAATTTCAAAACTACAAACAGGCAATTTATTACTACCTGCTGAAGGAGAAGGTAGAAATGCTATTTATTCAGCAAAATTAGGCTGGGATGTTTATGCATTTGATATAAGTATTGAAGGAAAGATAAAGGCAGAATTAATGGCACTAAAAAGTAATGTGGTTATAGACTATAAAGTTGGTGGATTTGATAAAGTTATATACGAAAAAAACTCATTTGACTGTATCGGTTTAATCTTTGCCCACTTTCCAAAACATCTTAAATCTGAATATCACAAACGACTTGATGTTTATTTAAAGAAAGATGGTATAGTAATTCTTGAAGGTTTTAGTAAGAAACAATTAGAATACAATTCAAAAAATCCAAAAGCAGGAGGTCCCAAAAATGTAGATATGCTTTTTTCAATTGAAGAAATCAAACAAGATTTTGGTAATTATGAAATAATTGAGCTTTCTGAAAATGAAATAATTCTTAATGAAGGGGCATATCATAATGGAAAAGAAAGCTATTTCGGATCAAGTAGAAAAATATCCTCAGAAAGGGAGATGGAATTAAAATAATAGACCTTTATGCCGATAAATTTAGATAAATCCTCAATTATTAAAAACGCAGTTTATACAATACGCATTAAAAATCAAAATACGATTTGGCGTTATTGTAACAGATATCTTGAATAATACCTCCAATCAATACCATATCTTTTGGCAGTTCACCATTTTCAATTTCTTTCCCAAATAGATTACAGAGAATGCGCCTAAAGTACTCATGTCTAGGATACGATAAAAAACTTCTTGAATCTGTCAACATTCCTACAAAAGTACTTAGAAGACTCATGTTGGATAGGGCGTTTAGTTGTTTTATTATTCCATCTTTTTGATCAAGGAACCACCATCCAGATCCAAATTGAATTTTACCCTTAATCCGACCGTCATTAAAATTACCAATCATCGTTGCTATAACTTCATTGTCTGAAGGGTTGAGATTATATAGTATTGTTTTAGCAAGGTTGTCACCACTATCAAGATGATTTAAAAAATTTGATAAATTTTCTGCTTGAGCATAGTCTCCAATAGAATCCCACCCAGTATCTGGGCCTAACTTTTGGAGCATTCGCTTGTTATTGTTTCTCAAAGCACCAAGATGAAATTGTTGAACCCAGCCATATGTGTGATAAGTTTTAGCTAAAAATATTAAAATTGATGTTTTAAATTTTTCCGATTCAATTAAATCAATAGGAAGATTATTTCTTTTCTTTTTAAATATTTTGGCTACCTCATCTTCAGTACTGAGAGTATAAGAAATATAGCTTAATCCATGGTCAGATAAGCGACATCCGTGATGGTTAAAAAACTTGATTCTGTTGCTCAATGCTGCTTTAAGGCTGTCATAAGAATCTATTGTTATACCTGACGATTTTGCCAAATCATCTAAATAGTCATTATAATATTCATGCTCTATCAACATTGATTTATCCGGTCTAAATGCGGTTGTTAGTTTTAATTTAGAATCACTTTTAGCATGCATAATATGATATTCTAAAGTGTCAATTGGGTCTTCTGTAGTGCATACAATTTCAACATTCATTTTATGTAATAATTGTTGGCAACTGTAAGATTTAGAATTTAGTTTTTCGGTTGTTCTGTCAAATATATTATTGGCATTTTCTTCATTTAATAATTCTGTAATTTCAAAATATCTTAAGAGTTCTAAATGTGTCCAATGATATAGTGGATTACGCAATGTATAGGGGACGGTTTTTGCCCATTGTTTAAATTTTTCTTTATCAGAAGAATCCCCTGTAATATATTGCTCGTCTATCCCAAAGGTACGCATTGCCCTCCATTTGTAATGGTCTCCATCAATCCAAACCTCAGAAATGTTTTTAAAAATACGATCTTCTGCTATATCTTTTGGAGATAAGTGACAATGATAATCTATAATAGGCATTTTGCTTGCATAGTTATGATATAACTCTATTGCATAGGCGTTGCTCAATAAAAAATTATCAGTTATAAATGTGTTTTTCATATAGCTAAGACAAGTTTTTTTTAAAAAAAATATAGTGGTTTTAGGAGGTTCGTTTTTCAAATTTGACATAAATATAACAATTTTGTATGGTTAAAATAATTAGAAGTATGCACAGCTAATTGTGAATATGTATAACTATTTATAAATATTTTATTTTCTCTTTATCATATTGATTGGACTTGATTGATTTTTAAATAAATATTTTTGTAGTAAGATATCATATAGCGCATTGATTTTTTAACTTTGCGCCCTATTGTTTTTATCAAAAAAAAAAATATGATTAATATCACATTGCCAGATGGCTCAGTAAGACAGTACGAAAGTGGAATTACAGCTATGGATGTTGCTAAATCTATAAGCGAAGGACTTGCTAGGAATGTATTGGCTGCCACTATTAACGGTGAAGTTAGGGACTCATTTAGAGCTATAACTGATGACGCTAATCTTACACTTCATACATGGAGAGATAAAGAAGGGAAAGCCACTTTTTGGCATTCTACGGCGCACTTAATGGCAGAAGCATTAGAGGCATTGTATCCGGATATAAAACTAGGTATTGGACCATCTATTGATAATGGCTTTTACTATGATGTGGATGCTGGTGATTATACATTTACTCCAGATGATCTTCCCAAAATAGAGGAAAAGATGAAGGAGTTGGCTCGAACTAAATCTGATTACTCAAGAAGGGAAGTATCTAAAGCAGAGGCAATTAAATATTTTACTGAAAAAGGAGATCAATACAAATTGGAGTTGATTGATGGATTAGAAGATGGAACAATAACATTCTATACGCAAGGAAATTTTACAGATTTGTGTCGTGGACCACATATACCAAACACAGCTCCTATCAAAGCGATAAAACTTATGAGTCTTGCTGGAGCTTATTGGAGAGGTGATGAAACGAGACAACAAATGACAAGAATATACGGAGTCTCATTTCCTAAGCAGAAAGAACTTACGGAGCATTTACATTTGTTAGAAGAAGCAAAAAAGAGAGATCATAGAAAACTTGGTTCGGAATTAGAACTATTTATGTTTTCTGAAAAAGTGGGAGCTGGATTACCTATTTGGCTTCCAAAAGGTACTCAGTTGAGAGAACGATTACAGAATTTTTTAAAAGAAGAACAAGAAAAAAGAGGATACCAAATGGTAGTCACTCCACATATCGGGCACAAAAATCTCTATGTGACTTCTGGGCACTATGAAAAATATGGTGAAGACAGTTTCCAACCAATCAAAACACCAAGAGAGGGAGAAGAATTTCTATTAAAGCCGATGAATTGTCCTCATCACTGCGAAATTTTTGCGCATAGACCACATTCTTATAAAGAACTACCTATAAGATTGGCAGAATTTGGAACAGTCTATAGGTACGAACAAAGTGGAGAGCTGCATGGTCTAAGTAGAGTAAGAGGATTTACACAAGATGATGCACATATATTCTGTACTGAAGATCAACTAAAAGATGAGTTTTTAAATGTTCTTGATCTTACAACTACAGTTTTGACAAAAATGGGTTTTGATGATTTTACGGCACAGATTTCTCTTAGAGATCCTGAAAATCCAAGTAAATATATTGGTACAGATGCCAATTGGGCAGCCGCTGAATCTGCAATTATTGAAGCTACTAAAGAAGTAGAACTTAAAACAATAACAGCTATAGGAGAAGCTGCTTTTTATGGTCCAAAACTGGATTTTATGATTAAAGATGCTTTAGGTAGGTCGTGGCAGTTGGGTACGATTCAAGTTGATTATAATCTTCCAGATAGATTCGAGTTAGAATATGTGGGGTCTGATAATGCAACACATAGACCAGTCATGATACATCGTGCTCCTTTTGGATCATTAGAGCGATTCATTTCGATATTGATCGAACATACAGGTGGTAAATTTCCATTATGGTTAGCTCCAGATCAATTTGCTATTCTTCCAATAGCTGATAGATTAAATGACTATGCACACGAGATCAAAAAAGAATTGGCAAAATATGATATTAGAGGTGTAATTGATGAAAGAACAGAATCAATTGGAAAAAAAATAAGAGATACTGAGCTTAAGAAGATTCCTTTTATGTTGATTATTGGAGATAAAGAAAAAGAGGCTAATACGATAAGTGTCAGAAAACAAGGAGAAGGAGATATAGGATCAATGTCAGTTAATGATTTCGCAACATATTTTAACAAACTGTTGTAATATTGATTGGATGTTATTCAATATCTTGATACTATTAATAGCTTGATACTATAATAGACGGTTTTGAAATGGGGAGGTTTTTTGTTTTATATTTATTAATATTATAAATTTAGAAAAGGAGAGAATAAGTTAGCAACAAGTAAAATTGAACGCTGAGATATGATATTTAGAAAGGCGTAACTGAATATGTAATGATATGAATAAAATAAGTTACGAAATAATTGTTTTTCATTGTATTAAAATTGGGTAGAAATAACGATTGAGAACCTCGAACGTATTAATTACACTTAATTAAACAGCACTTAATTATTCTTTTGATTACTTGATGTATAGGAAATAAAAGCACCAAAAATAAAAATAAAAAAAATATCACCTTAGAGCTTGTTAAACTATTAGATTGTATTATCTTTGCATCGCTTTACAAAAAAGTAAGTTCTTTATATTAATGCGAAAGTAGCTCAGCTGGTAGAGCACGACCTTGCCAAGGTCGGGGTCGCGAGTTCGAATCTCGTCTTTCGCTCTAAGTAGAGCCGGATTAACAAATCAATATTTGGAAGTTCGGCTTTATTTTTTTACGCAGAATTTTGCCCGGGTGGTGGAATTGGTAGACACGCAAGACTTAAAATCTTGTGAACATAGTTCGTGCGGGTTCGATTCCCGCCCCGGGTACTAATTTTCTGTGTATTTTCAATTTATGCCACTCTGTGTATTTTGAATTCAAAACCTCAACAATTTTTTATTTTACATTATACTAAACTGTGTGTTTCTTAGATGCACGAGCATTTTTATTAACAATAAGTAATATTTATTGTTTTTTTTAAACCTATTCGTACATTGTGAATAGAAATTAAGTTTTACAATAATGTAACTATGTTATAAAATTAGTAAGACCCTAAATATTTTAATAAAAAACAATGAAGATAGTCATTGCAGGTGCAGGTGCTGTTGGTTATCACTTAGCAAAGTTGCTTTCAAAAGAAAATCAAGATATTACTTTGATTGATAGTGATATAGATACATTAGATCAAATAGGTGACAAACTGGATGTAATGACTATATATGGTGATGCTGCATATATAGGTATATTAAAAGAAGCTGAAGTGCACAAAGCAGATTTGTTTATCGCTGTTACGACTTCTGAGTCTACTAATTTGCTTACATCTATACTTGCAAAACAAAGAGGAGCAAAAAAAACAATTGCAAGAGTAAGAAATAAAGAATACCTCACTAAAGAACAAAAGGAATACTTTAGAACGATAGGAATAGATTCTATTATTTCTCCAGAACACTTTGCTGCTCAAGAGATTCGGCGGTTAGTCCGCAGAGCATCATTAACAGATATTTTTGATTTTGAAGACGGCAAACTTAGTATTGTTGGATTTAGTATTGATAATCATTCCAAATTAGTAGGAACTTCAATTTCTGCTATAAATAATGACAAAAACACTTTTGATTATAGAGGTGTGGCACTTCTCAGAAATGATACTACAATAATACCAAGAGGACACACAATTCTTGAGAAGGGAGATCACTTGTATCTTAGTATAAGAACAAAAGATATAGATAAAGTTATGCCATTTGTTGGTAAACAAAAACAAGCTATAAAAAGAATCATGATTGCTGGAGATACTTTGTTAGCATTACGTACTGCCGAATTAATGGAAGACGAATATAAGGTGTCTGTAATAATGAGAAATAAAGAAAGAGGAAAAGAGTTTTTAGATAATCTAAGAAACTGCTTGATCACGATCGGAGATCCAAGTAATATTGATCTACTCGAACAGGAAGGGCTGGCACACATGGATGCATTTATAGCACTTACTCCGGACTCAGAAATCAACATATTATCTAGTCTTATTGCTGAAGATAGGGGAGTGTATAAGACGATAGCCTTAGTAGATAATGAAGTATATACACATATCTCTCAGAGTATAGGAGTTGATACTATTATTAATAAAAAACTGATAGCTGCAAACAATATTTTTAGATTTGTGAGAAAAGGAAGTGTAAAAGCAATAACAACACTTCATGGGGTCGATGCAGAAATTATTGAATTTGAAATATCAATTGACAATAAACTAACGTATAAAACCCTAAGTGAAATGAATATTCCTCAAGAAGCCATAATTGCTGGTGTCATAAGAGGTTCTAAAACCATAATACCTGGCGGAAACTTTCAATTAAAAATTGGAGATAAAGTAATTGTTTTTGCTATGCCAGAGGCAATAACCCAAGTAGAAGAATTATTTAAATGATATGATTAATATAAAATTTGTATTAAATGTCGTTGGTGTAATTTTAATGCTCGTGGGTGGTTTGATGCTAATACCTACTATATATTCTGCAATAAATGGATTTAAAGATGCAGGTACAATAGGATTGGCATCGCTAATAACAATTATTTCTGGGTTTTTATTATGGGCTATTTTTCGAAAAGCAAAAAAAAACATTGGTAAAAGAGAAGGATATTTAATAGTTACACTTGCTTGGGTATCTATTTCAATATTCTGTGCCCTCCCTTACTATATATGTGGGATGATACCAACCTTGTCTAGTGCAGTATTTGAAAGTGTGTCTGGATTGACGACAACAGGAGCTAGTGTGATTAATGATATCGAAAGTATGCCAAGAGGAATCCTTTTGTGGCGAAGTATGACACAATGGATAGGTGGTATGGGGATAATTGTGTTGACAGTTGCCATTTTTCCACTATTAGGGATTGGTGGGGTAGAGTTGTTTGTAGCAGAGGCTCCTGGGCCGACTACCAGTAAAATTCACCCTAGGATAAAAGAAACATCAAAAAGATTGTGGGGTATATATGTAATGCTTACTACAATATTGGCTATTATATTATATTTTGAAGGGATGACTTTGTACGACGCGTGTAATCATGCATTAACTACTGTTGCTACTGGGGGATTCTCAACAAAAAATGCAAGTATTGCCCACTTTAATAATCCGGTAATACAATATACGATAGCTGCATTTATGTTAGTTGCAGGTATAAATTATACATTGATATACTACTCGCTTAAAGGTAAATTCACAAGAGTGTGGAAGAGTGATGAGTTTAAAGGGTATTTGAAGTTACTCACACTTGCAATAACAGCAATGACGATAGGAATAATGATCAATACTGATAATTCATTAGAAGAATCATTTAGGGCAGGTTTATTCCAAGTCATATCATTAGTTACTACGACTGGCTTTGTAACAGCTGATTATACCAGTTGGCATCCTACACTTACTTTATTATGTTTTGCATTATTATTCACAGGAGCTTGTGCAGGATCAACAGCTGGAGGTATAAAAATTATTCGACATACGGTATTTACAAAAAATGCTTTTTTAGAATTTAAACGACTACTTCATCCAAATTCTTTGATAAGATTAAGAATAGATGACCATTTAGTTGCCCCAAGAGTACTAACGCATGTATTAGTGTTTTTACTATTATACCTTATGGTTTTTGCTGTAGGTACTATGGTCATGTCATTTATATTAGCAGATTTTCAAGACCCTCTTCTTACTGCAGCTGGGGCTGTAGCGACTACATTGGGTAATGTTGGACCTGCGATAGGGCAGTTAGGCCCTTTAGATAACTTTGCTCAAGTGCCTGAATCAGGAAAGTGGGTATTATCCATGATTATGATAATGGGAAGATTGGAACTATTTAGTTTTTTGATATTGTTTACGCCCTATTTTTATCGTACGCATTAGGGAAAACAAATGCTTTTTCTTCAAAATGAGACAAAGAATAAATTGCACTTAAACTCGCAAAACGAGAGAATTAAAAATTAATTGTAACTTATTGAAAATAAAAGAATTAAAAAACTATCTTATGATAGTAAAAGTGTACCTTTGCGCCAAAATTAAAGATTTTGGAAACATTCAAAGAATTAGGCCTTTCTGAAGGCATACTTAAAGCGTTAGGAGACATGGGCTTCGAAACGCCTACTGGCATACAAGCCAAAGCAATACCTCAGCTTCTAGAAAAAGATCCTGATATGATAGGTCTTGCTCAAACGGGGACAGGGAAGACTGCTGCTTTTGGACTTCCATTATTAGATTTATTGGATCCTGATAAAAGGTCTACTCAAGCAGTAATATTAGCTCCGACAAGAGAGTTAGTACAACAGATAGCTAATGAGTTCAAGAATTTTTCTAAATATCTTAAAAGAATAAATATCACTGTAGTTTACGGTGGTACAGCGATATATAATCAAATAAAAGAAATTAAAAGAGCTACTCCTCACATCATTATCGCTACTCCTGGTAGATTGATAGATTTGATAGGACGTAGAGTTGTTAATCTCGACAGCATTGATCATTTAGTATTGGATGAAGCTGATGAGATGTTGAATATGGGATTCCAAGAAGATATAGATAAAATATTAGTAGGAACACCTGACGAAAAGAGAACTTGGTTGTTTTCTGCAACAATGCCAAAAGAAATTAGACATATTGTAAATACATATATGACTGATCCTATTGAAGTCTCTATTGACAGATCTAATGTTACAAATCAAAATATATCACATAAATATGTATTAGTCAATAGACGTGATAAAGCAGAAGCAGTAAAAAGGGTTATTGATTACATTCCGGAATTATATGGTGTTATATTTTGTAGAACCAAAATGGATACGCAAGATTTAGCTGACGAATTATCAAGAGAAGGCTATAGAGCAGAAGCTATACATGGAGATCTATCCCAAGGGCAAAGAGACAAAGTAATGTCACGTTTTAGGAATGGTAGAATCAACATACTTGTTGCCACTGATGTAGCAGCAAGAGGAATAGATGTTAACAACTTGACTCATGTAATTCATTATACACTTCCTGATTCTCCTGCATATTATACGCATAGATCAGGTCGTACTGCAAGAGCAGGAAAATCTGGAATTTCACTTACCATACTAATCCCTAAGGATAAGAGTAAGATGAGACAAATTTCTAGAGCACTTAAAATAGATTTTGAGAAAGTACTATTGCCAAAACAAGCAGAACTACTAACAAAGAGGGTCGAAAAATGGACTGACAAACTTAAAGAAGCTGACGAAACAGAACTTCCTGTAGGTATGCTTGACCGAGTAATGTTAAACCTTGAAGGATTGGATGCAGAGACAATAATTGCAAAATTATTAGCTCAGCAAATGAAAAAAATTCAAAAGAAAAAAGGCATTAAGGATGATCTTAATCTTGAAGAATCTGGTAGAGACCATAGAGATGGAGGAAGAAAAAGAGATCGTGACAGAGGTAGAGGAAGGGATAGAGATGATAGAGGTAGAGGAAGAAGAGATAGAGATGATAGAGGCAGAGGAGATAGAAAAAGAGATGATCGAGGTGGAGATAGAAGGGACGACCGTAGAGATAGAAGAAGTGAATCTTTTGACAGATCTGACAGAAGAAGTAGTAGAGATAGAGACACCAGAAGAGATGATCGAGGTGGTGATAGAAGGGAGAGAAAAGAAGGAAGAACAGAAGGGACAAAAAGAACTTATGAAGGTAAAAAAAGTAAAATGTTTATCAATATAGGTAAAGTAGATAAAATGAGTTCTGGAGAACTGCTTGACTATATCAGTAAAAATGGTAATGTTAAAAGAAAATCAATTGGAGATATAAGCATGTCAAAAATGCATACTGTATTTGAACTTGATCGCGCAGAAGTTAGATCTGCATCAACACACTTTAAAAACATTCAATTGAAAGGTAGACCAATAAGGTGTAACGAAGAGTAAAAACCAATTTTTAAAATTAATATTCAAAAACAGCATAAACGCTTCAAGTATTATATTGCATAATAATTAATAGTATGAAATCAATTAGAAATATAGCTATAATAGCTCACGTAGATCACGGAAAGACAACATTAGTAGACAAAATCATAGATCAGTGTCAAGCAATGGAAGAGAGAAAGGTAAGACAAGAACTTCACCTTGACAATAATGATTTAGAAAGAGAAAGGGGTATAACAATACTAAGTAAGAATGTATCTGTGGAATATAAAGGTTCAAAGATAAACATTATTGATACTCCTGGTCACGCCGATTTTGGAGGAGAGGTTGAGCGTGTATTAAAAATGGCTGATGGTGTATTAGTCCTTGTAGATGCATTTGAAGGTCCAATGCCACAAACAAGATTTGTTTTGTCTAAAGCATTAGAATTAGGTCTTAAGCCTATCTTGGTCGTAAACAAAGTCGACAAAGAAAATTGTAGACCAGAAGAAGTACAAAGCGATGTATTTGATTTAATGTTTAATCTCGATGCAACGGAAGAACAATTAGATTTTGTTACGCTATTTGGGTCTTCAAAATTTGGTTGGATGAGTTTTGATCATGAGATTAAAACAGATAACATCACTCCACTTCTTGATGCTGTACTTGATCATATTCCTGAAGCACCGTTTATAAAAGGTGCAACTCAGATGCAGATCACATCTTTAGATTATTCAAAATTTACAGGTAGAATTGCTATCGGAAGAATATTTAGAGGTGAAGTTAAAGAAGGTACTGATTTTATGTTGATGCAAGATGGTAAGCAGAAAAAAGTAAGAGCTAAAGAAGTACATGTTTTTGAAGGATTGGGAAAAGTAAGAGTAGAAAGTGCTAGAGCTGGTGATATTTGTGCAGTTATGGGTATCGAGGGATTTGATATTGGTGACACTCTTTCAGATTTTGAAAATCCGGAAGCACTACCTCGAATTGAAGTAGATGAGCCAACTATGAGTATGTTGTTTACAATTAATACTTCTCCGTTTTTTGGTAAAGAAGGAAAATTTGTAACTTCTCGTCACCTAAGAGACAGATTACATCAAGAGTTAGAAAAAAACTTAGCACTACAAGTACATAATACAGATACAGAGGATAAATTTATTGTATATGGTAGAGGTGTACTCCACTTATCTGTTCTTATTGAGACTATGCGTAGAGAAGGTTATGAACTACAAGTTGGAAAACCAGAAGTACTCTATAAAGAAATAGATGGAATGAAGTGTGAGCCAATAGAATTGATGGTAATTGATGTACCTCAAAACTATAGCGGTAAAGTTATAGAATTAGTAACACAACGTAAAGGTATGTTATTAGTAATGGAGCCAAAAGGAGATGTACAACATTTAGAATTTGAAATTCCTTCAAGAGGAATAATTGGATTGCGTAATAATGTACTTACTGCATCTGCGGGAGAAGCAATTATGACCCACAGATTTAAAGAATATGCCCCGTTTAAAGGGGAGATTCCTGCTAGATTAAAAGGATCGTTAGTATCTATGGAACAAGGTGCTGCTACAGCATTTGCTATTGATAGATTGCAAGATAGAGGTAAGTTTTTTGTAGATCCTGGACAAGAAATATACAAAGGTCAAGTTGTAGGAGAAAACTCAAGAGACAATGATATGGAGGTAAACCTAATTAAAGGGAAGAAGCTTTCTAATATGAGATCTTCTGGTGCGGATGATGCTGCTAAAATAGCTCCGAAAATTGATTTTTCATTAGAAGAGTCAATGGAGTATATTAGAGAAGATGAGTATTTAGAGGTTACTCCTTTGAGTTTGAGAATGAGAAAAATTGGTAAAAGATAATTAGTAATTATTTTTTCACCTATAGACAAAAGAAAGGGAGCTAAATTATTTAGCTCCCTCTTTTTTTTACTGCTCTCTATATGGAAATTTCTTTGTTATTCTATGGTTAATGCTCTCAATTGCATCATCTGGATCACAATCCCATCTAAGATCACATTCCGAGTTTATTGCCCATATTGCGCTTTCAGCTTCGGTATCTACAATAGTACAATATATATCAACTTCGGATGTTCTTGTTAATTTTGGATTTTTTAACTTGTATAGATTAACAGGTAATTTATCCAAAATAATTTGTGACCCTACTTCTAGTAACATTGATTCATCACGAGATAAGAACATTTCTTTTATTAATCTTGTAGATACTATAGCATCAACATTAAGTACTTCTCCGATCTCTTTTGGTGCATAATTAGTTATGTCAAGGATATCAATTCCAGCAGATTTTAGTAATCGATTGGTCTTATTAATATCTTGTACACTTATTTTGATATCTTTTTTATCCCTTCCAGAATACCTAAGTACTTCTGAATATAATGATTGTTGAAATAATTTTGCTTCTAATAATCTCAATCGATCAATTTCTTCAGGTTCCATCTCTAAAACCTTTCGACCTTTCATTTGGATATCATAAGGAAGAACAGCTATTGTGCGGTGCCCTTTTGCATATTTTTGATAATCTGCAGTAAGGTGTTTGCTTTTACTACAAGATGTCATTAAAATTAGAATAGCGAATAACGTAAGCAATGTAAAGTTTTTCATAGCAATTATTTTTAGTGTTATTATTGCTTGATTAACTAATAAATAAATCGGT
>JAZGFO010000153.1:0-10427 GCA_036479655.1 Saprospiraceae bacterium | reverse complement strand
ACTTTATTCAAAATCGTTTTACTTTTCATTTAACATAAATCTCAAAAACAGGTATATATAATATGAGTAATAATATTAAAATTCTTTGGGCAGATGATGAAATTGATTTATTAAAACCACAATTATTTTTTCTGGAAAAAAAAGGGTACACAATTGTAACTGTCACTAATGGATATGATGCTCTTGATGTGTTGGAAGAACAAAACGACATTGATGTTGTCTTTCTTGACGAAAGTATGCCAGGAATCACAGGCTTAGAAACGCTTTCCAAAATAAAAAGCACCAATCAAAATATCCCTGTTGTCATGATTACTAAAAATGAAGCAGAAAATCTAATGGAAGAAGCTATTGGATCACAAATAGATGATTACTTAATTAAACCAGTCAATCCTAATCAAATACTACTGACATTAAAAAAAATAATCGATAACAAAAGGTTAGTATCTCGAAAAACTGCTACCGATTACCAACAAGAGTTTAGGAATATTGGTATGGAAATAAATAATGGACTTAATTACAAAGAATGGGTTGAGTTGTATAAAAATATTATTTCTTGGGAATTGCGAATTGATGAATCCAATAATCCTGAAATGAAAGAAATTTTAGATATGCAAAAAAGAGAAGCGAATAAAGAATTCTCAAGATATGTCATTAAAAATTATGAAAGTTGGATCAAAAACAATGACGGTCCTCTTCCTTCTCACAAATTAATGAAAACTAAAGTTTTTCCTATTCTTAAAAAAGATAAGCCAACTTTTTTTATTTTATTGGATAATCTAAGAATGGATCAATGGAAAATTATTGAACCAATTATTTCAGATTTATTCAGAGTAGAATCAGAAGATTATTTTTATAGCATCTTGCCTACTGCCACTCAATATAGTAGAAATGCAATTTTCTCAGGGCTTACACCAGCGGATATTCAAAAACGATTTCCTGACATTTGGTTAAATGATAATGAACCTGGTGGAAAAAACATGAAAGAAAAAGAATTATTATTAGATCAGGTAGATAGATTAATCCGCGCTGAAACAAAAGTAGATTACTTCAAAGTAACTAATGTAAGTTTAGCAAAACAGCTGAATGATAATGTCTTGAATTATTTAAAAAATGATCTTACAGCAATTGTCTACAACTTTATAGATATGCTATCCCATTCTAGAACAGAAATGGAAGTGCTTAAAGAACTAGCAAGTGACGAAACTGCGTACAGATCACTTACCAAGTCATGGTTTATAAATAGTCCATTGTGGTCTGCTTTAAAAAAACTATCGAGCAAAGATATTCAATTAGTAATTACAACCGACCATGGTACCATTAGAGTTCAGCACCCATCAAAAGTAATAGGTGACAAAGAAACTACTACTAATTTAAGATATAAGGTAGGTCGTAACTTACAATATGATAAAAAAGATGTTTTAGAAATTACAGATCCACATTCAGTAGGTTTGCCTAAGCCAAATGTAAGCAGTAAGTTTATTTTTGCAAAAGAAGATTTATTCTTTTTATATCCAAACAGCTATTCTTATTATAATAAATTTTTTAGTGACACATTCCAACATGGAGGTATTTCTTTAGAGGAGATGATTTGTCCTTTTATCGTGTTAAGTCCTAAATATTTGGAGTAAAATAAAAGTAGATAATTGGGATATCACCTTAAATAACAATTGCTATTTATTAGCAATTTTATTTTGGAAAAATTAACGAATTATCATTTTTGTTAGAGGGATAATGCAATCTAAATGATTGACGATGCAACTTTGTAACACCATAAGTCGCAATTGCGTCTCTATGTTCTTGTGTTGGATAACCTTTATTAGATTGCCATCCATAAAAAGGATGTTTTTTATGTTGTTTTAGCATATAAATATCTCGATAAATCTTGGCAAGAATTGATGCAGCAGCTATACTTGTGTATTTACCGTCTCCCTTAATAATACACTCATGGGGAATGCCTTTGTAAGGTAAAAATCGATTGCCATCAATTAATAAATAATCTGGAACAACATCAAGTTTTTTAATTGCTTTATGCATTGATTTTAGTGAAGCATTAAGGATATTATACTTATCTATTTCCTTAGGTGTCATTCTAGCTACTGACCAACTAATCGCTTCTCTTTCTATAATTGGTCTTAGTATTTCTCTTGTTTTGTGCGTAGTCAATTTACTATCATTCAACAATGGATGGCTCCAATCTTGGGGAAGAATAACAGCTGCAGCAAAAACTGGACCAGCGAGACAGCCTCTTCCCGCCTCGTCACAGCCAGCTTCTAGTTTATTTTTATTATAATATTTTTTTAAAGGCGAATAATTAACCACAGTGTTATTTTAAGTTAATATTCCCATGTGTTTTTCATATTCAACAGTTACAAAAGCCCTTAAGCTTTCTACATTATCAAACCTATCAAATAGCTCACATAGATCATTTGATTGATTATCGACAGAAGTAACATTTGTATTTACATCAGATTTGGTTATCGACTTTCCACTCAATATAATAAGCCGCTCAACTACATTTCTCAACTCTCTAATATTTCCTGTCCAATTTATTTTCTGTAGTGCTTTTAATGCTGTAGATTCTATTTTTTTATTTGCAATATTGTATTCATTACAAATTATCTCAATAAAATGCTCTACCAATAATGGTATATCATCTCTTCTATCATTGAGGCAAGGCACTTTGATCGGAATTACTGCCAATCTATGATACAAATCTTCTCTGAATTTTCCTTTTCTTATCTCTGCTTCAAGGTCTTTATTGGTAGCTGCCACTATTCTTACATTAACACTTATAGATTTGTCACCCCCGACTCTTGTGATTTCACTTTCTTGTAGCGCTCTCAATACTTTGGCCTGAGCAGAAAGACTCATGTCTCCAATTTCGTCCAAAAACAATGTACCATTATTGGCTAATTCAAATTTACCAATACGTTGTTTGTGTGCTGAAGTAAAAGAACCTTTTTCATGTCCAAACAACTCACTTTCTATCAATTCTGATGGTATTGCAGCACAGTTAACTTCTACAATGTTATTATCTTTTCGGGCACTGTATTCATGTAGCCACCTTGCTACCAATTCCTTACCAGACCCATTTGGCCCTGTCACTAAGACTCTCGCCTCAGTAGGGGCAACTCGTTCGATAGTGTTTTTTATAGCTGTTATGGTTTTACTTGTACCTATAATTTCTTGCAGGCCAACTTTTTTCACAACTTTTTTCTGCAGTGACTTCTTTTCTACAATCAGCGTTGATTTATCCATAGCATTACGAATAGTAATCAACAATCTATTCAAATCTGGTGGTTTAGAAATAAAATCAAATGCACCTTTTTTGACAGCTTCAACAGCAGTATCAATATTACCATGTCCAGAGATCATCACAACAGGAGTATCAGGGCTTAACAATTCTATTCTTTCCATCGCTTCCATGCCATCCATCTTAGGCATTTTTATATCTAAGATGATTACATCATATTTATTCTGCTTGATCTTCACTAAACAATCGAGCCCATCTGGCGATTCATCAACTGAATATTTTTCAAATTGAAGAATTTCGCGAAGCGTATTTCTAATTGCCTTATCGTCGTCTACGATTAATATTTTTGCCATGAGTTGTAGTTTTCTTTTTTCGTTAATTTTATTCCTTATAAAAATCAACAATATTTTATAGAAGTGTAAATATACATTAAATATTTATTTAATAGGTAAAAAGTTTAAAATCTGCATATTAAATACAAATTACTACAAACAATAATAGAATTCTTCATTTTATAAATGATTCTACTTTTCCGCCATATAATAATAACTAAATACATCTTCGGTGCTAATCACGCTATCTTTTTAGAGTATTCGTAAGATAAAAAACTCCATTAATAATTTTTATTTATTGCCAACATAATCGAAATAAAAAAACCTACCTTTGCCTTCTTAAACTATCATAGCAAAAAAATGGATTACAATACAAGTGAAATAGAATCAAAATGGAAGAAATTTTGGTCTAAGAATAACACATATAAGGTTAGTAACGATTTTACGAAACCAAAATTTTATATATTAGATATGTTCCCTTATCCTTCTGGGGCAGGTCTCCATGTTGGACATCCACTTGGATATATAGCTACAGACATATTTGCACGTCGAAAAAGACAAATGGGATTTAACGTCTTGCACCCTATGGGTTTTGATGCATTTGGACTGCCTGCAGAACAATATGCTATAGAATCTGGGATTCATCCTGCCATTTCAACTGATGAAAACATAAAAAAATACATTGCTCAATTGGATAATATTGGTTTTAATTATGACTGGTCTAGATCCGTAAAAACGAGTGATCCTTCCTATTACAAATGGACACAATGGATATTTTTACAACTGTTTGATCATTACTATGATAACAATGAAAACAAAGCAAAAAAAATAGAAAATCTTGTTGCTCAATTTAAAAAAAATGGCACCGAAGATATTAATACTCAAAATAGTCAAGAAGAAGATTTTAGTGCTGCTGAATGGAACGGTTATTCCCCACTAGAAAAGAATGACATCTTGATGAATTATAGATTAGCATATCAGAAGATTGGCTATGTTAATTGGTGTGAAGAACTAGGTACAGTACTGGCTAATGATGAAGTGAAAGATGGGGTTTCGGAGCGAGGTGGATATCCAGTCGAAAAACGAGCGATGAAACAATGGTCACTACGGATTACAGCATATGCAGAAAGGTTGCTCAATGACTTAGAAACGGTAGATTGGTCAGAGTCACTAAAGGCTATGCAGCGCAATTGGATTGGGAAATCTGTAGGAGCGCAGTTGTTTTTTAATGTTACAAATTCGGAGCAAAAAATAGAAGTTTTCACTACTCGACCAGACACAATATTTGGGGCAACCTACATGGTATTAGCACCAGAACACGACTTAGTGTCTTTGCTTACTACAGACGAACAAAAAGAGAAAATTGAAGCCTATATTGCTTATAGTAATAGTCGCTCAGAAAGAGAACGGATGTCAGATATTAAAGAGGTAACTGGAGCATTTACAGGTGCATATGCAATCAACCCATTTACTAATAAAAACATACCAATATGGATCGGTGACTATGTCCTAAAAGACTATGGTACAGGTGCTATTATGGCAGTACCAAGCGATGATGATAGAGACAAAGCATTTGCGCAAAAATTTGATCTGCAAATAATTGATGTTGTTGATAAATCGGATTATCCTAATGCTACTTTAAAGGATAAAATTGGCAAAATTATCAATTCTGATTTTCTGAATGGATTAGACGTAAAAAAAGCTATAAAAACTGCGCTAAATGCGATCGTAGAAAAAGGAATTGGAAATCGCAAAATAAATTACAAATTGCGTGATGCCAATTATTCTAGACAACGGTATTGGGGAGAGCCTTTTCCAATAAAATACAATAAAGATGGTGTAGCATTACCTATAAATGAATTGCCACACCAATTACCAAATCTTGATGATTTCAAACCAGCCAATGGAGGCAAATCACCACTTGCTAGAAATACAGATTGGGTAAATAAAGAAACTGGATACCGAAGAGAAACAGATACAATGCCTGGTTTTGCTGGTAGTAGCTGGTATTACCTTAGGTACATGGATGCTACTAATCAAAATGCATTGGCAAGTAAAGAAAGTATTAATTACTGGGAAAGTGTAGACCTCTATGTAGGGGGCACAGAGCATGCAGTTGGGCACTTGATGTATTCAAGATTTTGGAATAAATTTTTATTCGATTTAGGCATTACAAAAACAGTTGAACCTTTTAAAAAATTGATCAACCAAGGTATGATCCAAGGAGTGATTGAGTTTTTATACCTTCAAAAAGAAAAAGAAAATGGCAAAAGTGTATTTGTCTCTGCAGAAATAGCAAAAAATAACAGAGCAAAAGATTATGCTAAAATCCCTGTTCATATAGACTATATTTCTAATTATGGACAATCTGACAGCAATCTTAATGCAGAAGGCATCCAACAATTTTTAAATTGGCGTCCTGTGTACAAAGGTGCCAAATTTGTATCTAAAGATGGTGTATTTATAGATGGACAAGAAGAAAATGAAAAGATAAAAATCGTAACTAAATCAGAAGTTGGAAAAATGTCGAAGCGATACTTCAATGTTGTTAATCCTGATGATATGGTATCTAAATATGGTGCAGATTGTTTTAGAATGTATGAGATGTTTTTAGGGCCAATCGAACAATCAAAACCTTGGGACACTAATGGTATAGATGGTGTATCAAAGTTTTTAAGAAAATTTTGGGCGTTATACCAAAAAGAAGATGCTTGGATTGTCAATGAAGATCAACCAACTGCTGACGAATTAAAAATATTACATTTAACTATCAAGAAAATTAATGATGACATAGAAAAATTTTCTTTTAATACTGCCGTAAGTGCTTTCATGGTATGTGTTAATGAGCTCAGAAGTAACAAATGTCATAAAAGGGCAATACTCGAACCATTGGTGAAATTAATAGCTCCTTTTGCTCCATTTATAAGTGAAGAATTATGGCATAAATTTGGATATTCAACTAGCATACATCATAGTGAATATCCAATCCACAACGAGACGTATTTAAAAGAAGATAGTATAGAATATCCTATCTCAGTTAATGGTAAAAAACGTGCTTCTGTAATGATTCCTTCTGATGCAACAAAAGAAGAAGCTGAGGCTATAGCATTAAGCATCGATGATGTACAAAAATGGATAGATGGAAAGGATATACGAAAAGTGATTTTTGTACCAAAAAGAATGGTGAATATTGTTGTATAACAAAAAATATCCTTGTTTCAACCTTAACATTTAAATTACATTTCCGATTTTTAAACTTCAATTTACTACCTGTAGATTTATGGCTTATTAATATTATAAAAGACATTCATTTTTTTATATATTTTTTTTTGTTATATTTGGCATGACGAAAACAGGATTAACATATATTCTTCAAACTAATATTGTGCTATATTTTTAGTAAATCTTATAGTAAAAAGATTGTATTTTTTTTGTTTTTGTTTCTAATTAATCATTTTTAACTAAAAACTTAATAACAATGAAAAGAATTTCAATTAATTTATTGACTTGCTTATTTCTACTGTTTTCAGTAGGTGCTCAAGCTCAGATTTCGGGAGTACTAACAGGAACAGATGGATATCCTATTATTGGAGCAAGTATTGTCGAAAAAGGCAGCTCCAATGGTACAATTACTGATTTAGACGGTAGCTTTCAATTGAATATTTCTGAGTACCCGACTACATTATTATTTTCTTATATTGGCTACACCACTCAAGAGGTAACATACGAATCTGACAATGATGCTATAGCAATCATATTATCAGAAGGTGTTGGATTAGATGAAGTAGTTGTAACTGGGACTAGAGCATTTGGTAGAACTAATACTGACAATCCTGTACCAGTTGATGTTATTGATGTTAGCAAGTTAGCTTCTAAAGGTGGATATGTTTCGGTTACTGAAATATTAAATGTAGCTGCACCATCATTTACATCACAAACACAGACAGTATCTGATGGTACGGATCATATTGACCCTGCTAGTTTGAGAGGATTAGGTCCGGATCAAGTATTGGTACTTATTAATGGTAAGAGAAGACACAATACGTCATTACTAAATGTTAATGGTACAGTCGGTGCTGGTAGTGTCGGTACTGACATGAACTCAATCCCTGCTGCTTCTATAAAAAGAATAGAAGTATTAAGAGATGGAGCTGCCGCTCAATATGGATCTGATGCTATCGCTGGTGTTATTAATGTTATACTAAAAGATATTACAGATGGTCTAGAAGTAGGTATAACTACTGGTGCCAACATGAGTTCATTAGGTAACCATCAAGAAGGAGGAATAGATGGAGAGAAAGTACAAATAGATGGTAGTTTTGGTGTACCAATGGGATCAAATGGAGGATTTATTAATCTTACTGGATCTCTTGGCACAAGAAACCCAGCATTAAGAAATGCAACTAATCTTGAAAAGTTATTTGATATAAATAATAGTGCTGAAAGAGTTTATTTAGAAAATAATCCAGGTCATACAATTGCAGATATGTCTGGAGATGATTATACAAGCATTCTATCAAATCTACCACAGTCATTTGTAGATGCTGCAGGAGATGAAGACTATAACACGTTGGATGATTTAGAATTAGCAGCAAGAGGTCAAACAAGAAAAGATTATAGATTTAAAGTAGGTACTTCGAAGTTAAGAGAAGGAAAAGCTATGATTAATATGTCATTGCCGCTGCAAGAAAATACTGAGGTTTATGCTTTTGGTGGAATGGCTTATAGAACTGGTCTTGCATTTGGTTTCTTAAGAGAACCACATAGACCAAAGGCGAACACTGCAGCTAATGTAAATGGCTTTTTACCAGGAATTAGCTCTGATATCGTAGATAAATCATTGGCTTTTGGAATAAAAAGCAATCTAAAAAATTGGAATGTAGATTTGTCAAACACTTTTGGATCTAACACAATGGAGATGACTGTTGTAAATTCAACAAATGCAAGTTTAGGTGCTGCATCTCCTTCGGTATTTGTGGCCGGTGGATTTGGATTTACTCAAAACACAACTAACTTAGATTTTAGTAGAGGAATGGATGTATTATCTGGTTTGAATATTGCATTTGGTGCGGAGCATAGGTTAGAAAGCTTTGAAGTAGAAGCAGGTGCTGAAAATTCTTATGCAACATATGACAACAATGGTGTCCCTACAGTAGGTGGCATAGGAGGCGCTACAAACGCTGCTGGTGAGTCTTTACCAGGGTCTGCGCAAGTATATAGAGGATTCACTCCAAAGAATGCAATATCACGAAGTAGAAACAGTATCGCTGGATATGCAGACTTTGAATTAGATGTTAATGATAGAGTATTATTAGCATTAGCTACACGATATGAAGATTTTTCTGATTTTGGAAATACATTTAACTACAAATTAGCTACTCGTGTTAAAATTACTGACAATATTGCGATGAGAGGAGCATATTCTACTGGATTTAGAGCACCGTCCCTTCATCAACAATTTTACAGTAGAAGTAGTACTGTATTTGATGCAAATGGTGTAGCACAAGAGCAGGGATTATTTACTAATGATAGTAGAGCCGCACAATTGATAGGAATAGATAAGTTAAAAGAAGAGACTTCTAAGAACATAAGTGTTGGATTGACTGGTAAAATTTCAAATTTTAGTGTTACAATTGATGCTTACCAAATCGACATAGCTGATAGAATAGTTTTATCTGGTGCTTTTGGACATAATGATGATCCTGAACTTAAAAGTCTATTTGCAGCAGCAGGTGCAGGAAAAGCAAGATTCTTGGTAAATGCTATCGATACTAAGACACAAGGAGTTGATGTAGTATTGTCACATAGAGCAAACATCTCTGATGGTATGAACTTAACAAACAGTTTTGCAGCGACTTTCTCAAAAAATATAGTAACTGATATCGTTGTACCTACAAAAATAGCTAATGCTGGATTATCAGGAGCATTTTTTGATGGTCAAGAAGAAGCATTTTTGACTTTGGCACAGCCAAGAACTAAAATGTCTCTTACAAATGGATTGACATTATCTAATGGATTAGATATACAATTGAGAAATGTATATTATGGAACTGTTACCGATCCAAATGATTTTGACGGTGATGCAAGAGTAGAAGGTACCGAAGTATCAGCTGATGCACTATATGACGCTAAGATAGTTACTGACTTGTCACTAAGTTACCCAATAAATGATGGTTTTAGATTGACATTAGGAGCTAACAACTTATTAGATGTATATCCTACAGAAAATAGAGCTGGAGGACAATCTAATGGTTCGTTTCCTTATTCTAGAAGAACATCTCAGTTTGGATTTTTAGGAAGATATGTTTTCTTAAAAGCTGCTTTTAATTTAAGATAAAAAGGAATTTGATATGTGGAAGTCAAGTAATTAAGCTTGACTTCCATTATCATAAAAAAACAATTGTCGCCTAATATTTTAGATTTTAGTTTAGAGATGCTTCACAATTGCATCTATTTTATTCCATCTAGACGATTCCATATTCTTTGGAAAATCAATTTTAATCTTATTATTTCCTCAACCATATTGAATTACATAGTTTAGTTATAGTATTGTCATCAAGACAAGTTAAGTAAAACGTAATATATCCAATTACTAATGACTAAAATATACACAATTAAAAATATGCTATAAAAAGACATTTTTGTCCTCTTTTGTAACAATGGTTACTTATCATATTAAATAGTCTTTTACTTTTGTGGTAGAATTAAATTTTTAGTAACTACTCAGGTACTAAATAAGAGAATGAGTATTAAGATTCATAATATCACAAAGATAACTATAAACATTGAGATTTCGTTTTTTTAATGTATCAATACAAGAACGTATGATACAGAAAGCATCT
>JAZGFO010000152.1:0-14494 GCA_036479655.1 Saprospiraceae bacterium | reverse complement strand
ACACATATATAGTTTTCAACATAAAATCGGATCTCAAAAACGAAAAGATCACTTTTGACCTTTTATTCCGTTTTGATAGTACAAATATAGAATAAAACATATTATAAAAAAACGCAATATGTTATTTCTTTTATATTTTTATTTGTAATATATATAATAACTTGATGTGATATTAGTTAATCTATTTACTGTTAGTTGGTTATGTGGTTTTGTTCTTGGGTTATTGTTGTGTATATTTTTACAATTTTTTTTGAAAAACTTAAATTCTAATTATATATTTGATAGTTTTTTATTAAAACTTATGATTTGATACATAAGTTTTTTCTTAACATAGATGATTTCAGAATGTCACATTACCATAGATAATGAATGCTTAGGATATTTTTATTATTTGTTCTTGCAGCGTTAATTTTATAATATGTTATATACTATATTGCATTTAATTTACCTAAATCATATATGTAAACACCGCCACCAAGCTTAAGTATAATTGCGATTCCGAATGCTTTATTCGTTTATATGACAGAGAACACCAAAAAATACGTAATTTTGCCATTATCATCAATAATATAATTATTTTTGTATCTCTTTATGAATATTTGACAATACTTAGAGTTAGTCAATTCCAAGAAATACATTTGTTGATAAATTATTAACTTAAAATAACCTATGGCTAAAGTCGAATTAATAATGCCCAAAATGGGAGAAAGTATTACAGAAGCAACAATATTAAAGTGGTTAAAAGGGGTAGGCGATACTGTAGAATTAGATGAAACAATATTAGAAATAGCAACAGATAAAGTAGATTCAGAAATTCCGTCTCCAATAGAAGGTAAAATAATAGAAATATTATATGCCGTTGATGATGTAGTAGAAGTTGGTAAGCCAATAGCTATATTAAGTACTGAAGGGGAAGAACCTGTATCAAAACCTACTATAGCACCGGCTGAAGTTGTGCCTACAAAAAATGATCAAGTCAAAATTGATGTTCCTCATGTGCCTGCACCAGAACCACAAACTGAAGCCCCAAGAGTAATCAGCAAAATAGCGTCAAATTCAAATCGTTTTTATTCGCCTTTAGTAAAAAGCATAGCTAAATCTGAACAAATATCTCAGATGGAAATGGATAATATTGAAGGTAGCGGAGCTAATGGTAGAGTAACAAAAAAAGATATTCTTAAATATATTTCTAACGGGAAATCCGCAGGACAAAGTAATAGTGAAGCAAATGGTCAATCATTGTCAAAATCACAAACAGCAAATATTGCTACCAACAATATTAGTAAATCATCACAAGCATCTCCAATAAGTAATGGTGGTCATGAGATAATAGAGATGGATAGAATGCGTAAGTTGATTGCGGATCACATGGTTAGGAGCATGCAGACGTCTCCGCATGTTACTTCGTTTGTAGAAGCTGATGTAACTAATATTGTCAATTGGAGGAATGAAATAAAAGTTGATTTTCAAAAGACACATGGAGAAAAAATCACTTTTACTCCAATATTTATTGAAGCGGTAGCTAAAGCACTTCGAGATTTTCCTATGGTGAATGTATCCGTAGATGGTAGTAATATTATTGTAAAAAAAGACATTAATATTGGTATGGCAGCTGCTTTACCTAGTGGTAATCTTATTGTACCTGTAATAAAAAATGCAGACCAGCTCAATTTGGTAGGTTTAGCAAAACAAGTAAATGGATTAGCCAATAAAGCGAGAAATAATAAACTTAAGCCTGGGGATATTCAAGATGGAACTTTTACACTTACTAATGTTGGTACATTTGGTAATGTTATGGGAACACCTATTATCAATCAACCTCAAGTTGCTATATTAGCAGTAGGAGCTATTCGTAAAAAACCAGCCGTTTTGGAAACAGAATTTGGTGATGTTATAGCAGTTCGGCAAATGATGTTTTTGTCGCTTTCATATGACCACAGAGTAGTTGATGGATTTTTAGGTGGGTCATTTTTAAGAAAAGTGGCAGATTATTTAGAAAACTTTGATACCTCTCAGGGGTATTAGAATATAATTATTGATATGAATCGTATTGGATCATTCCTTTTATTAGTTTTTTGTTTGATTTATAGTAGTGCTTTTTCTCAAAAAGGTCTAATCAAACAAGCAGATAAGTATTTGAAAGCTGAAAAGTATTTTGATGCTTTAAAAATCTATAATTCCGTAGAAAATGCGGATAGAAATCCAATTTATTTATTTAACAAAGGATATGCAAATTTAAAAACTAATCATCCTGATATTGCTATTTTGGATTTTCAAAAAGCAAAATCTTTTGGAAATGAAAATAAAGAAATATATTATTACACTGGATTGGCTCTTTTAGCTCAAGAAAAATATAGTAGTGCTGCTCAATTTTTTAAGAATTATCTTAAATACGCTGACCGTTCTAGAGAAGAAGAAATTGTCGAAATGATCAAACGGTGTCAATTTGGCTTAAATAATTTGCATAATAATCAATTAGGATTTGTTGAGAATATTGGTCAATTGGTAAATACTCAATTTGACGAAATAGGACCTGTACAAAGCCCAACAACGCCTAATAAATATTATTTTTCTTCTAATCGGCCAGGTTCTACAGGTGGATTGAGAAATAACCAAGGTTTTAAGGATGAGATATTAGGACACTATTTTTTGGATATGTATGCTGTCCAGCTTAATGATGGGAATTGGACATCAGTAAGTACTTTTAATCCTATTCTGCAGAGTGCAAGTAATGATATTATTCAAGGGTTTAGCCCAAATGGAGATATCATGTATTTTGTAAAAAATCAAGATGGAATTCATGGACAATTATTAACTGATACTTTTCGTGTTGATAGAGAAGAAGTGCCTTTACCTAGTAGTATAAATACTTCAATTGTCACACAATTGGGTGATAAGGATATTCAAGTGTTTAATGATAATACGATTATCTTTTCTAGTAAAAGAGAAGGAGGTTATGGAGGTTATGATTTGTATGTGACTTACAAAAAAGATAGTTTGTGGATGACACCAATAAATTTGGGCAGTAAAATTAATACAGCTTTTGATGAAATAAGTCCTTTTTTAGCTAAAAGTGGTAAAAAACTTTATTTTAGTTCTGATCGATTAGAAAGTTATGGAGGATTTGATGTTTTTACTTCAGATTATGATGAGCGTATTTCTCTATGGTCTGATGTTTCAAATATTGGACGACCGATAAATAGTCCCAATGATGATAAATATTTTTCTGTGACTTCTGATGGTATGACTGCTATCTTGTCGTCTGATAGGGTAGGAGCGATAGGAGGAAGTGATATATTTATAGTCTATTTTAAAGACTTAATATCAGACCAAATGCTATATACAGAGTTGTTGCCATTTATTAAGTATACGCAAGATTCAATTGTAACAATTAGTGAAACTATTGACATTGCAACTTCCTCTAATGACAATGATAATATTGAATTTGAAATAAAAGAAATTGTAAGTTCACCATTGTATTATGGAGATGATGACTTGATTCTTACTCCTTCTAATATTTCAAAATTAAACGATATTGTAGATGTAATGAAAGTCTATCCAGAATTGAAAGTGATTTTTACAGGGAGTTCCTTTAAAGATGGAATGAAAGAATTTAATTTATATTTTTCTATCAAAAGAGCGGAAAAATCTGCAAAATTTATCATTGATAAAGGTATTGATATAAATAGAATATCTGTCAAAGGATTGGGTTCTAACTATCCACACACTAAGGAAGGCCCTCAAAATCCCAATATGCTATCGCAAAAGAATAATCGTAGGATTGATGTTAAGTTTTTTAATATTCCTACTGATCGTTTGGTAGTGATAAAAGAATTGCCCAAAGCAGCTGATTATCTTATTGATCCAAAATTTGAAGAATATAAGTCAATTACCGCTGGTCTATCATATAGACTAAAAATTGCAACTACTACTCAAATGTACAAAGGCGAGCTTGTCAAAAGAAGTAGCAGTAGCATTGTTGAACGTAGAATGATTGATAATGAATATATTTATACGGTTGGTCTTTTTAATAATTACAGCAGAGCAAGAAGCTTAAAGAATGAATTAATTAGACAAGGAAAAACAACTGCTACAATTAAACCTTATATCGATGGTGTCGAATTGCCAACTTTTTTGATAGAGTCTAAAAGTGAAGAGTATTTTGACCTGAAGCAATACCTATTATACGAGTATTAATAATAGTGTTAAAAAAAAATAGACTTGTTTTATTGTCTTTTATTTTTGAAATTCATAGCATCCAATGTCTGGATTGTTATCTCTTGGGTTTTCTTCTAAATCTGTATTCAATTGTGATATAAATAATCCTTTATCAATCATTATTGACATCGTATCAAGGTGGAAATCTTGATTTTCTAAATCGATAAATATTGTGTCATTATTATTCAATCTTATGCAATTAGTACAATAGTCAAAAAAGTCTGGATGTTGATTATTATTTAATATTTCGTCCACTTTGACTGCACAATTGGTCATAGAATAGTTAAATAATGATGGATCTTCTCCATCTGTCCAATCTATTAGTGAGATTTCGTCTTTTTCATTTCCAGTAAAAATACAATTTTTGAAGTTCGCATTTAAGTCATTTACATATACAATTTCTTGGCATAACGGTGGATCTGTACATTTAAAATTGTCAAATCTCAATGCAGAACTTTGATTGCCATAACTCGCAAAAGTACAGTGTTCAAAATTATAATTACCCCCATAAGTAAGTACTGCTGATTGTTGACCAGTATTGTAGATAAGTGTATTGGTAGCTGTAATTGTAGATCGGATACCTAATAACCCAATAGAAGAAGTATTGTGAATCTCACATGCATTCATTGTCAATTGAGCAGCACTGTCAACTCTAATACCTACTATAGAATTTTTTATCATTACATGATTGAATATATTTCCCTGACTACCACTAAATAACCGGATCCCTACCCATTGTCCAGCTACATCATCAAATGATCCTTCAAGCCTGTCTCCTTGAAATGTTATTGGATGCTCATTGCTGCCATTGGCTATAATCTTTCCATCTTTTAATACAATCAAAAATCCTTCATTGTATAGTTGCTCATCAGCTCTTACGAGTCCTCCATGTACGTATATATCTGTGCCTTCTGGAATTATTAGATCACAACTATCGACTAATAATACACCGTATATAACATAAGGCTTAGGGTCGTCCCATGTTTCACTTTCTAAGTCACATGACAATAAACTTATACTTCCAGTACGCTTACTTTGTGGAACATAATTTGCATTTTGTCCCCATGCAACAAGAAGGATTTCCTTAGTCGTATTTGAAGCAGTTATTGTAAGATATTCTTCTATTACAAATGGGCTAATACTTAACGGTTGATCAGGGTCAACTGTTACATCTGCAAACACATATACGCTATCTCCTCCAGCTATAAAAACCTCATTTATCGAATTGCCAGCAGTTCCATCTACATTGAGTCTAAATTTGGAATTTTGATTTTTGAGTGCAACTGATACATAAATGTCCTCTTGCTCAATATTATATATTTTAAATGATCTTGTAGCAGAACCCACAGTTGTAAACACAGTATCAAATGTCATAGTGTCCAGTGAAGTCTTCAACATAGGTGTAGTTCCAGTAAATGTATTATCTTTTTGACAAGCGGAGAATCCCAATAGGATTATTAATACAAGAAAAGCAAAAGGTGTATATTTTGACATCAAAAAACTTGTTGTGAATATGTGTTTTAATAAACGCCAAAACTAATATAAAAGTGTGATATTACCAATGTAATAATTCTTAGTATCAAAAATAATCATTAGGATGTGTTAATATTTTGGAGGAATGTTGTTATAAATCAGTCTAGTTGTATCGAAACAAACCATGATAGTTTGGATCACTTACATACTATTGTTGAATGGATGTCAAGAAACAATCCCATTAGCAAAAACAAATTAAACTTAATAATTACTATAAAAATATTGTGGTTTACTAAATAATAAATATATTTGCACCCGCTTAGAAAATCTAATTGATTTTTTATGTTTTTTGGCGTGGTAGCTCAGTTGGTTAGAGCGCGTGATTCATAATCCCGAGGTCGGCGGTTCAAGCCCGCCTCACGCTACAAATAAAAAAGCCGTAAATAACAATAGTTGTTTACGGCTTTTTAATTATTTACGACTTTAATAATACTAAGTATTCAAAAATAGAAAGCGAATAAAAAAAAGTGATTTTGACTATAATTATAGTCAAAATCACTTTTCGTATTAGCATTAAAAATTTACTATTTTTCTTCTAACTCTTTTATCAATCTGTCTGCTTTAAATATATATCGCATAGCTGCCATTATACCACCAGCATGAACACTAACCGTTCTGTTGTATGCAGGATCAAAAATAAAATTGCCAGGTAGTGATTCTATATTTCCATCAAAGATTAACCCTACAGCTTCTTTGTTTCTATTAATCATTGGACTTCCTGAGTTTCCTCCAATGATATCATTAGTAGATACTGTATTTAGAGGAGCTTTGAGCAATTCTAAAGGTGGATTGTCTAACCATCGATCTGGAAGTGACCAAGGAAATACTTCTTTGTGAGAATAATGTCTATCATACATACCAAAGTATGAAGTAGTTGCTGGGGCTATTGTTCCATTATAGTCATATCCAGCAATAATTCCATCAGATATCCTTAAAGTAAAAGTAGCATCTGGTGGTAAATTGTCACCAAAAACATTAAATACTTGATTGGCAATTTTTGACTCCAAAGCCCTTCTCATTGGAGAAGAAGACTGGAATTCTGTCGCTGCTTCAAAATATCTTGGGCCAAATATTCTTGCTGCTTTAAGCATAGGATCATCATCCTTTATTATTTTATCTCCACTTAAACATTTGGTTGATTTTTTTGCACTTTTAAATCTCGTTTTCTTTGTTAAGTTATTCACATAATCATCGATTGATTTGCCAGCCAATACTTTGGCTAACGTTTTGTCACCAGGATAAATATCTGCTTGTATTTCACTTAACAATAATTTGAAAGCTGCAATTTCTTTCGGGCTATTTATCGTATTTGACAATTCTAAAATTGCTTCTTTTATTTTTGCTTTTTGAGGATTTTCTTCTTTACTATCTTTATTTTCAGCAGCTACTATTTGTTGATATGCAAATAGTTGGTGCATCATTATAAATATATTACCTCTCATTCCACTTGGACTTAGGTGAGTGATAGCCCAGCCATGAGGGTTTAATACATCATAAGCCATTTTTAGATCATCCCAATATGTTACTCCTGGAGACTTTGATCTTACATAATCCTCCATTTTTTGTTTTCTTCCAAATAACTCACTATCATTTAGTCCTTTTACGATGCCGCCATAAGCTTTCATACCATTAGCAACGCCTGCAATAGTATTAAGCAATGCTTGTGCTTCAAATTCTTTATTAGGATTATCTTTTAGTATATTATATTCTGTCATCATCACATCATTCCTATTTTTCAGAAATCTATAGACCATTGGATATCTATAATCTCTGTCGTATGATAGTTGAGATACTGTTCTATATCGCTCAGTATTTCCAGGGTTGCCTACTACAAATACTGGCTCACCTTCTTCTGCACCTGCTTCTTTAAACTTAAAATAATTTTCAGAAGTATTCAATGGTTTGCCGTCTTCATCGTAAGCTCTCCAAAAAGTACAATCAAGATTATATCTTGGATATGTAAAATTGTCTGGGTCTCCACCATAAAATCCAAGATCCAACTCAGGAAGAAGAACCAATCTTATGTCTTCAAATTTTTTATATCCATAGAGAGAAAATTTACCTCCACTATAATAAGTAATCGTTTGTAATCTCAATCCAGCCCAATCAGTTTTTGTTGAGTATAATTCTTCTACCTCTTTCAAGGCTGCTGCTCTTAATTCTAATTCCGCTGCATCATTTTCGGCATTTGCTGTTTTAGCTTTCACTAAGTCTGTAATATCAGCTACCATTATCAGTTGCTCTACGAATAGACCTTCAGATTTTCTCTCATCTGATAATGCTTTTGCATAAAATCCTTGCTTGTCAAAATTTTCTCCATCTTTTTGTAATTCTGCAACTACATCTCTTGAGCAATGATGATTGGTCATAATCAAACCGGTCGGTGAGACAAATGATGCACTACACCAAGAAGCAAACTTTAATGAAGATTTTCGTACATCATCAAACCATTTGTCATCTGGAGTGAAATTGTACGCCTCTTTAAACCATTCTTTCGGGGGATTTTCAAATGTCCACATTTTTCCATAATCAAATGGATCAGGTGTGATTTCTTGTTGTGCATTGATTATGCCTACTTCTGCTAAAATGGCAAACAGCCAAAAAAATATCGTTTTTTTCATTAAGTATTATTTTATTATTAATCGAAAATTGAAAATACAAAAAAAAATGTAATTACATCTTATTTTTTAATCATTAGTAACGTCAGGCAACTATTTCTAATAGTTAAATAACGCCATATAATTCTCCACTTTTACTAAATAGTCTGTCAACCTTAGCAGTCACTTTTTTATCTGTTTCTAATGGAGGTGCATGATGTGTTTTTATTCTTGCGTCTATAATCAAAGAACCATTACATCCCCAGTGTTTATAGTGTGTGCTACTATCTATTCCATACAGGTCATGTGAAGGATTTGCTCTTGTAAATGTAACCCACAAGAAATTATTAAGCGTCTGTTGTAGAAAACCTGAATCTTCTGTAAGAATAATCAAAGGAAATGTATCTAGATCTTGATTTTTAAGATATTGGTTTAGTTCTTTTAATTCTTTTTGTGCTTGATTATAATCCGTAAAAGGAGCAAAATCAAATCCTAATACTCCTGGTCTGACTATTGATATATTATTAACTGTTGATGGTAAGTTTATATTTATAGGTTTTTCAATTCCGAGTTTTCTTTTAATTTCACCCCGACACGCCATTACCACTTTAGAACCAGCATTCCATCCAGACCCAGAATAATCTAAAGTGTCTATCGTAGTTTTAGTTTGAAAATGTAAGTCCCTATTCCAATCAACTCTACTTAAAAAATGGTCAAAGAAACTGCCAATGTCATGTGTACTAAGGTTTGGGTTGTCATCTGCTGCTGCAATCATTAAAAATTTTGCTAACGATGTCTGACCAGAGCCTAAAATTCGATTGGCTATAGTTAATATTTCTTCGGGCACTTTTTCTCTAAAAGGCATGTAGCGTTCTTCTCCTATAGCAAGTAATAATGGGTGAACACCTGCAGCATCAACAGCATTTATTTCTTTAAGTCCTGGAAATTCATTACCAGCAAGTTCTTTTACTAATTTGTGTATCATATAACCAAAGCTACTATCTTCCATCGGAGGTCGACCTACTACTGTAAAATGCCAAATTGCATTTTTACGATGATAAACTCTATCTATATCGAGAACTGGAAATGGATGTTCCAAACTATAATACCCTAAATGATCACCAAATGGACCTTCTGGTAATGTGTCATTCTTTCTTATTTTACCAGTAATTACAAAATCAGCATCACTACTAAGCATATGACCTTGATCATCATATTTATACCTAAATCTACGACCTGCCAATAACCCAGCAAAGGTAAGTTCACTTATATCTTCAGGCATGGGCATTATTGCGGAAAACGCATGAGATGGCAATCCACCAATAAAAATAGAACATTTAAATGCTTCGTTAGATTTTAAGTATTTTGTATGATGATTACCTATACCTCTATGTAGTTGATAGTGCAATCCGATTTCTTTATTTAGTTTATACTCATTTCCATCCAATTGGATACGGTACATACCTAAATTACTTTTCATTGGATTTTTTTCTCCTGGAGGAAATGTACTTACTTGTGGCATTGTCACAAAAGCACCACCATCCATAGGCCATGCTTTTATTAGTGGCAGTTTATCAATTGTTGTTTGACCATATTGTACAGGCGCTCTTCCCCATGTTTTTTTCGGCAGTGCCTTTAGGGCCACAAATGGGGTATTTGCGTACTTTAGGGGTGATTTTATTGCCCTGCTAGGATCAGCCTTTAGTGCAATTACTTTCTTTACTTTTTCAATTGTATGTCTGAATAAAAAATCTGTACGATCAAAAGTGCCATAGAGATTTGATAATGCTCTAAATGGACTTCCTTTTACATTTTCAAATAGTATTGCAGGCCCATTTTTTTCAAATATTCTACGATGGATTTCTGCCATTTCTAAATTTGGATCAACCTCAGATTTGATTTGAAGTAGTTGATTGTTTTTTTGCAAATCATCTACTACATCTTGAAGACATTTATAGCTCATAGTATTTAGTCTATTTATTTTTAATGGTAATCACTACGTCACGCTCTATCTTATATCCATTCAACAGTGATTTGATATCCATCAGCTTTTTGCCTTGCATTTTCATACTTAGAATGGCTAAATAACCATCTTTACAAGCTATTTTTAGATATCTTTTATTGTCTGTGAGTATTGTTCCTGGTTTATGATCATTGTTTTCTTCGTCAGAAATTCCTGAAGAAATTATCTTACATTCTTTATCATCAAATATTGTCCAAGCTCCAGGGTATGGACTCATGCCTCTTACAAAATTATAAACGGATCGTACTGAATTGTTGAAATTAATTTGACAAGTCTCATGATATATTTTTGGTGCTTTAGTTACTTTTTTATCATCTTGAGATAGCAAATTTATCTTTCCGGATTCTATCTTTTTTAAAGTCTTTAGCACTACTTCACCACCTAATAACATTAATTTATTATATACATCACCAGCAGTGTCAGTGTCGTCTATTTTTATTTTTTCTTGCAATAATAAATCTCCAGTATCTATTTCATGTTTGAGTTTAAAACTTGTTACACCAGTTTCTGTCTCTCCGTTTATAACTGCCCAATTAATTGGAGCAGCTCCTCTATATTTAGGAAGAAGAGACCCGTGTAGATTATATGTGCCTAGTTTTGGCATGTTCCAAATTACTTCTGGCAACATTCTAAATGCAACTACAATCTGCAAGTCGGCTTTAAGATTTTTAACTTGCTCTACAAATGATTTATCTTTAAGGTTTTTTGGTTGTAAAATGTTAAGGCCATTGGTCAATGCATATTTTTTGACAGCGGATTCTATTAATGTCTTTTTACCCCGACCTCCATACTTATCAGTAGCAGTGATAACACCTACAATGTTGTATCCATTATCTACAATACTTTTTAGAGCAGGAACAGCAAAATCTGGTGTTCCCATAAAGATAATTTTCATTTTATTCATGTTTTTCAACTTAGTTTTTGAGATGTAAGTTTTATTTCTGTCATGTAAAATTACTATTTAGAAAATTTTAACATAATTTTTTAGTAAAAATCAGTTAATTTTAAACGAAAAGCCTAAAGTCTTGGTTACTTTTGTGTCTATCATTTGATAATATCTTTTGAGGGTATTCATTTTTCATAATAGAAAAAGCTGTATTAGTGGTTCTATTAAATCAAAAAAACATTTATGAAACATATATTATTTATTTTTTTTACTCTGATTTCGACTTTCTCAATTGCTCAAAACGTAAATCTTGAAGGTTATGTATTCGAAAAAGGTAATAGAGGTTATCTCAATGTTGTAAGAGTATTAGCTACACATAATGGTGATGTGATAGGAGAGGCATTCACTAATAATGATGGGTTCTTTAATATGGAAGTGCCTGCTAATAGTAAATTAGTATTACTATACTCAAAAGATATGTTTAATGGAGGAGAGAAAAAAGTCAATGTTGGGAAAGCTAAGACATTTGTAAAAATTGAAATGGGTAGGAGCCCTGGTTATATATTTGAAATAACGCTTGCAGAAAAAAGAGAATCTATTGAAATACCCGTAGATGCAATAAAAGGAGCAAGAATTGAAGTTTACAATAAAACAACAAAAGAGGAGGTGATGGATTTGATAGATCACCCTCATCCTGAGTTTAGAATCAACTTAGTAAAAGGAAATCATTATATAATACTTATAAGGAAAAATGGTTTTTTATCTAAGAGAATGGAAGCAAAGGTAAATGTTGAAGGTTGTATATTATGTTTTGAAGGAGTAGGAAGAGTAACACCAGGAATAGCAGATAATCTTACAGAAGGAAATGACTACGGTGTATTACTTGCTAATGTAGAAATGGAGAGAATATTTGAAGGAAAGAAATTAACGATACAGAACATTTTGTATGAAACCAATAAATGGAAATTGACAGGTAATGCAATGCAAGAAATGACAAAAGTGATTACTTTAATGAAGGATAATCCAAATCTTACTTTACAATTGGGATCACATACTGACAGTCGAGGTAAATCAGCATCTAATAAAGAATTGTCAGAAAAAAGAGCAAAAGCGGCTGTTGAGTTTCTTATAAAAAGAGGAGAAATCAATAGAAATAGAATCTCTTCTTATGGATATGGAGAGGAGTCACTAATAAATAAATGTAGAGATGGGGTAAAATGTACAACTGAAGAACATGCTGCAAATAGAAGAACTGAGCTTAGAATAGTTGGTATTACCGATCTTAAAGATGTAAAATCTTTGGCACAAATGATGAAGTCAATAGAAATGGAATCAATGATTGAAGAGCTTATGAATCAAGAAGAAATTAAAGTGTCTGATGGAGATAATTTAGAAAAAGCTATAGAAAAAAGAGAAGGGACTGTAGTGAAGAATAGCATTAACAGAGCAATGACAAAAGAAGAGAATGAGACCAGAGTAAACAATGAAAGAAAAAGACTAATAGATCTGAAGAATGCAAAACCAAAATTGGAAACTACTGATAAGACTGGCAGGGTAGGAGAGAATCTTCCAGACTCAGAAAACTTAGATAAAGACAAGGAAAATGATATGGCAGGGCTTGATGTTGTAAATGATAGCTCAATAGTAGAATCAAACGGAGATGCTAATAATGGTGTAAAAATTATAGTGCTTCAAAGTAGAACTATTCTACAAGAAGATCATGCTATATTTAGCACGTTTGACAACATTGAAATACATAGGACGTCAGATAGTAGATTGTTTTATATGATTGGAGGATATGATACAACAAGTGATGCAATATTGGAATACAATAGTAAAATAGTTAAGAACTATCCTAAAGCTTTTTTAGCTTCTTTTAAAAATGGAATTATGACAATGATAAACCAATAATTTTTTTTTGGTGCTAATTAATTATAAATCAAGCTCATAAAATAAAAGGCAGAAAAAAAATAATATTATTATTGCGGAATACTTGTAATATTAAAAAATGATACTAAATTTGCATCGCTTTTAAAGGAAAGCAGTTTTTATTGGTCTGGTAGTTCAGTTGGTTAGAATACCTGCCTGTCACGCAGGGGGTCGCGAGTTCGAGTCTCGTCCAGACCGCAAATCGCTTACATTTCGAAAGAATTGTAAGCGATTTTTTTTTCTGCAATTCAAAATCAGAATAAAATAGAGGAATTCAATAATTAATTTAGATATTAATCATTATTTATATGATAATTAAGTTCCTTTGTGTTCTTAAATATTTTTTTTATAAAAAACTAATTACAATGGCAAAGATCCTTATAAATGACGGTTTGCACCCAACAGGAATTAAAATGTTGGAAGATGCTGGACATACGCTTACTACTGACAAAATTAATCAAGAAGACCTTAATAATCAATTACAAGATTTTGCTGGTATCTGTGTACGTAGTGCAACAAAAGTAAGGACAGAATTGATAGATGCATGCCCTAATCTTAAATTTATTGGACGTGGTGGGGTAGGACTCGACAATATAGATGTAGATCATGCTAGATCAAAAGGAGTAGCAGTGCTAAATACTCCGGCAGCCTCTTCTCGTTCTGTGGCAGAGTTAGTATTTGGACATATGATTTCTATATCACGATTTGTATATCAATCTAATCGAGCTATGCCTATTAAAGGAAATACAGAATTTGGTGCGTTGAAAAAATCGTTCAGTAAGGGTGTTGAGTTGGAAGGCAAAACATTAGGAATAATTGGTATGGGAAGGATAGGTCAAGCGACTGCAAAAATAGGATTAGGAATGGGGATGAATGTTATTGGAGTAGACCCTTTTATTGATGGAGCTGTATCACTTGACTGTAAGTTAGGTAATCAAACTATCAAAGTTGATATTGATATTGTTGATATGGAAACAATGCTTGCCCAAGCTGATTTTATATCATTACATGTTCCTTTTACTGGAGCACCAGTCTTAGGAGAGAAAGAATTTTCAAAAATGAAAAAAGGTGTTTTTGTTGTTGACGCTGCAAGAGGAGGAACAATAGATGAAGATGCCTTATTAGTGGCCTTGAATAATGGAACTATTGCTGCTGTAGGTTTAGATGTATTTATTGGAGAACCTACACCACGACAAGATATATTAAGCCATGATCGCATATCTCTTACTCCACATATTGGTGCATCTACTGGTGCTGCTCAAGAAAAAATAGGAATAGAATTGGCAGAAAAAATTATTGAGGTATTAA
>JAZGFO010000151.1:0-3976 GCA_036479655.1 Saprospiraceae bacterium | reverse complement strand
TTGAACCCTGTATTGTGAAAATATATACCCGTTTGGACAATCGAACTTATATCTACTGAAGTTCCTATCTCCCAATAGTCAATTCCCCCTTGTCTTTGATAGAAAAATAGTGGAGAAGTATTGATATATAGATTTTTCTTAAAATATGGTAAGAAGTCTAATTCAAGAAAAAAGGTATATCGTATTTGTTTATAGATATTAGGAACACCTAGAATACTACTTGATTGACCGACAGACTCTCCCCCAAATGCAAATGAATTGGAAACACTACTCCCAAGTTTCGTTACAACACTTTTCCTTTTTCCTTTGTTCCATTGAGCTTGCCAAACTAGACCAAAGCCAGGGGTAAAAAACAAAGCAGATTTTGTACCATCAGGTGGAGTAAATGAAGTAGGTAGAACTACACCGTATTTCTGATCAATTTGATCTGAAAACACTAATCTGGAATAATCAATTCGGTGTTGACCTATAGACCAATCCATCCCCATACGAATATTGTGTTGGCTAAATAGATTTCTTTTTTTATTGAAATATGGAATTAAATTTGTCAGAGAATAGGCCATTTTGGCTCCAATTTTGTAGGTACTAAATGTGCTTGACCCTTCTCTGTCACCAAGAGCATAAACTCCCCAATCTAAATTACTACAAGGCATCGCATCTTCCATTGACATCAATAATGATTTGTATGCAATATGCCCTTGACCATTCCATTGTGATTTATGGCTTATCCTATACGAAGTAGAATTATTGATCCCGGTCATTGCAGGATTATAAAAGGATTCCTTATTGAAAAACTGAGTAAAGAATGCATCTTGACTATATGAAACAGAAATCTTTAGTAAGAAAAAAAAGGTGAAGAGAATTAGTTTGTTTGACATTGTTTATAGTGAGAGTTAAATTATGATTTAATGAAATTAAAAATTAGAAATCGATTTTTGCAATAGCAATTGATCTAAAATCACAATTGCTGCCATCGACTCTACAATTGGTACAGCTCTTGGTACAACGCAAGGGTCGTGTCTACCCTTCCCTTCTACTGTTGTACTATTACCGTGTTTATCAACTGATTTTTGTTTTTTTACTATTGTAGCTACTGGTTTAAAAGCAACATTAAGATTTATTGGCATGCCATTACTTATTCCTCCTTGAATACCTCCAGAATGATTTGTTATAGTTTTGACAACACCATTCTCATTAATAAATTCATCATTGTGTTGGCTTCCTAACATTTGAATACAATTAAAACCAGAACCATATTCAAATCCTTTAACTGCATTGATGCTTAACATTGCTTTACCTAATTCTGCATGTAACTTGTCAAATACTGGACTGCCAATACCTACTGGACAATTATTTATTATGCAACTTACCTTTCCTCCTATCGTATCCCCATTTTTTCTTGTTGTGTCTATAAGTTGGATCATTTCATTTGCCGTTTTTGATACAGGGCATCTTACAATATTGGATTCAATATTATTGAAATCTATAACAGCGTCCTTTTCTATCTTTACATTACCGACTTGTGATACAAATGCATTTATTGTAACTTTGTATTTTTGCAATACCTGCTTTGCTATTGCCCCTGCTATCACTCTTGCGGCAGTCTCTCGAGCACTAGATCTTCCTCCACCTCTGTAATCTCTATTCTTATATTTAGCATGATAGGTATAATCAGCATGACTTGGTCTAAACTTATCTTTAATATGACTATAGTCTTTACTTCTTTGATCTTGATTACGAATAAAAATTGCTATTGGTGTTCCTGTCGTTAATCCTTCAAAGATGCCTGACAAAATCTCAAACTCTTCATTTTCTTTTCTTTGGGTAACTATTTTTGACTGTCCAGGCTTTCTTCTTTCTAACTCTGTAAATATATGATTTACATCTAACTTTATTCCAGCAGGACAACCGTCAATAACGACACCTATACCCGCACCATGCGATTCTCCAAAAGTTGTTATCCTATATAAGGTACCGTAACTATTTCCTGCCATAAAAAATGATTTTTAATTAGGTTTGTACATCTAAGATAAAGCTATAACTCTAAAACCTCCTAATATCTACCAAAAGAAGTAATAAAAGCTATGCATTAGGTCTAAATGAGAAAAAAACACTGCTAAATATACATTTGTTAAAATAACTATATATTATCTATGCGCAAAAAACAATCACCGTACCACTCTACTATTCAGTATGTTACAAATACTATTGCATTGGTTTTTTTATGTATATAAAAGAATAATAATGTTTTGGCATACTATTTGCAAAATATAAGACAATGAGTTTTGGTTATTAAATTGAGTAATGCCCGTGATTTTCGTCTTTCACGGGCTTTTTTATGCCCTCTTGTGTAAATATGTCTAACCTTATATATTTTCACAAAGTCAAAATGTTACATATTTAGATAGGAGCCATTTCCTTCAATATATCTTTTAATATTCCCAGCAACACCTTGAAGCAATTTTGTTCTAGATTCTATAGAAGCCCATGCTTGGTGAGGTGTGATGCTACAGTTAGAGATTGACAATAACGGATTGTTGGAATTTGGAGGCTCTTGATTCAATACATCAAGACAGGCATATTTTATATTTTCAGCAATTAACGCATTTGCCAAGTCTTGTTCTATTATTAATCCTCCTCTACCCGTATTGATAATGACAACACTTTTTTTCATCAACTTTAAAGTTTTATAGTTAATAATTCCTTCATTTTCTTTACTTAGTGAAGCATGTAAAGTTATAAAATCTGATTTTTCGCACAAAGCTTCAAACGATACAAATTCTACATTTGCATCAAACTTTGGAGTTCTTGTATTCGCTATAATCGTCATCCCAAATGCTCTGCCAATTTCAGCTACTTGTTTTCCAATCGTCCCATAGCCATATATTCCAAGTGTTTTTCCTTTTAGATCAACAATTGAATGGTCGTAAAAACAAAATTTTGCCTCATCGTTCCATCTTTCATTCCTTACTTCATCATCATAGTATGCTATCTGATGGACAGCATTTAATATCTGAGCAAATACGTGCTGTGCTACCCCATTGGTACTATACCCTTTGACATTAGATACTGGTATATTATTGTCAGTTGCAGCTTGTATATCTATATTGTTATATCCTGTTGCTGCTACACATATCAATTTCAAATTTTGCAATTTCTCTATAGTGCTTCTATCAAGAACGACCTTGTTTGTTATCACTATTTCTGCATCAATAGCTCTTGCTACCACCTCAGTGGGTAATGTGTCATCATAAGATTTAAAATCTCCTAATGAATTAAATAATTCTAAAGACAAACCATCAGATACTGTTGTATATGCATCTAAAAATACAATTTTCATGTTACTATTTTTTATTCAAATCAATGTTTTTTTTCTCCTTTCCACATCTTCTCTCCAGCTAATATATTAATTTCAAAATAATTATCTTTTGGTGGTATAGGACAATTATATCCATCACTATAAGCACACCACGGATTGTAACATTTATTAAAATCAATATTTACTTTATTATTTTTTATGTCCCCAATTACAATATCAATATATCTACCACCACCGTAAGTTTGCTCACCACTTGTATAGTCCTTAAAAGGAATAAATAGATAATCTTCATAACCAGGAAGTGCGATGGTGTTGAGACTTGAGTACACATTTACATGTATTTCATTCTCATTAATAATACAAGTTGCAATTCCATACTTTATAAAAGGTTTAAATTTTCCGCTATAAGTACCCATTTGAAAAGGTTTGCTGTCTTCAGTCAATTCAAATTTACAATCACAATTATAAGCTTCATTTGCTTTAAAAAAATCTAAATATTCTAAATCACTTTCTTTTAAAGGAGTCTGAGCCGTTTTTATAAAGTCATTTTTATATTCATTTCGATGATGCTCAATTGCATCTACGTAGCTAAGTATATTATTAGTATTGTGCTTTGTTGTTTTGCAACTTGCTAATAAAAACATTAATATAATTATT
>JAZGFO010000150.1:0-2290 GCA_036479655.1 Saprospiraceae bacterium | reverse complement strand
TTAGGGCTGTCTTGATATAATAAACAATCTCGTTTGTGGTGTTTAGATTTAAGGCAAAAAAAAAAACTCGATTCAAATAAATGGACGAGTCCCTTTTTTTTGGTTACATTATAATCAACTATTCTATAATTAAACGTTTTACAGTAGCATCTCCAATTTTTAGAAGATATACTCCACTTGAAAGATAGTCTACTGCAATAACAGAAGTTGAACTTTCCAAAATACCAGATTTTAATAAAGCTCCAGACATACTAAAAACGGAGTAGACTTCAGAGTCTAGGCTATCTCTTGTAATAGTCACCGAGGTATTTGCTGGATTTGGATAAAGCATGATTAACTTTTCTTTAAATTCGTTCGTATCTAAAACAAAATCAAAATAATCGTCTAAGTATTCTAGCCTATCCAGTAACCAAATATCCATATAGTCTTTGGTATCTTGAGAATAGGGGTAATTTTGCCATACTAAAGCTTCTCTTTCATAAACCTTATTGTCTTTTAGCAAATTATATGAGCCAGTAAGTCGAGAATTTAAGGCTATAGTATGTAGCGGACCATTTTGACGTAAATCTGCCCATCTTGCTCTAATTTGGTTCGTAATTTGAACTGTAGGTGTTTCGTGAATCAACTTATCGAACAATCCATTTGATAATATATCGTCTGTTGTTGGGTCATCACTACCATTCCAAATTGTACCAAAGGCTCCGTCTAAATCCCACGGTACAAAAAAGTATGGATTATCTTGATTATATCTCGCTGTATAAATATTTTTTCCAGTATTATCTGTCGCCCGAATAAGATTCAAGAATATAAAATAATCTAGTGCATTTTCAATCTGAAGACTCGCTGCAATGTTATTGTTAAAATATGGAAGTTCTGAATTGATAACAAAATCTGTGAAATTATATAAATTATCCCAAGAAATAACATCATCTGGATCTGGATGTTTTAGTTTGTATCCTCCCCAAGATTGATTAGTATTATCAAAAGGAGGTAAGCCATAGTAGCTACAATTCCCAGTAACCCAATACTCTGCTTTGTATAATTCTCCTCTTATATCGTTATTATATTTTTTAATCTTAAGTTGTTTTCTATCTACTTGTTCTGACAACATATAAACACCAATATATTCATTATTCAGAAATAAATCGATATACATTACATTAGCCCCTGCTTTAGCATCTTCTTCCTCATTAATATAGTGAGGTGTATGCATTTCCAACCAAAGTTGATGCGACGAATGTGCCCTCAATCTCAAAGGCTCATTGTATAAAGCATCCAAAATCCAATCATCATCTTCTCGTAAATCTCCAAATTGTAAATCTATACTCTCATCACCTGTAGGATCTTCCCAAAACTCAAGATCATATGTTTTCTTTGGATAAGTCTGAGATGCACCACCGCGGAGTTCAACACCCATGAACGAAGTCTTTATTTCCTCATCATCGGCATATACAAAATCCGCTAGACGTTTTGGTTCGTCCACAATCTCAAATTGACTTGTGATTGCGGCTAATGGAAATATAGTGAAATATAGAGAAAAATCATCTCCATTGCGTTCCACTATATATGAATCCTGATGCGAAAGGAGATTAGGGTTTGATGAAAAAGTATATATATTATCCAATTCTAAGCTTACAGATTCATAAGAAGATAAATCCGGGATTAGGGTAATATCTATTTTACAAATGATGATTTTATTAGTTTCGTCTACTTGAAACCGTTGAGTAGGTATTTCTATATTGTAATTTTGAGCATTTAAAAGAAATGAACAAAAGACAAAAATTAGCAAAGTGTAATACTTTTTCATATGAAGCTTTAAAAGATTAACTCTTTTTTCTAATTTATTAATATTCAATGATATAAACAATATTTTGTGTCAAAAATATTTTTTTGAATTATACACTTACATTTTTGCACTTGATTTCCTATTATTTGAAAAGCTCTAGCCCCCACGTTATTTGCTTGAAGATCTGGTGAAAGTTTAACGAACATTGACTTGATTCTAATAAATGAATCGAATAGTAATGAAATTGTCACTTTAGATCATTGTGGAGGAATTAATTATCAAAAAGCAAATGGAAGACCTTTTAGAGTTCATCTTTTTTGGTTAAAGTTACGGCATCACTTTTAAAAGTATCTCCATCTAATAGTCTTAAAAAAAGGCGTTTTATGCAAACAACTTTTAAAACTCAATAATCTATAGGTTTAGAAGCCGGCTTTAAGTGATTAAACAACCCCATTTCTAAAATGTGTAAACTAAAAAAGTACAAATTTTAGAAACACGATTACC
>JAZGFO010000149.1:0-2198 GCA_036479655.1 Saprospiraceae bacterium | reverse complement strand
CCAAAAAGTTATAAACCCTACGCCGATCATTAATATACCTTTATGACGGGCATGTATAATTTGGTGGGTAATAGGGTAGGAGTGTATAAATAATATAAGTGTCTGCTTCCATTTGTTGAGTCAAGTGAAAAATATACTTGACAAACAAAACCTCATGTTGTACAAATACTGCACGCTGCAAGTATCACCCACACAGCTTCCATTCCACATTAACAAATCAAAATACAGATGTTTGTCTCTACATGTCTCCCGATATTGTAATTATTACAATATCTACAGATGAATCTTAAAACAATAATAATATTTGAGATTAAAGGAGAGAACAATCGTGAATAATACTGTCGCTGTTTCAAAAAAACCTGTCGCAAACCATTTAAAAAGAATTGAAAGACGAGCTGAAAAAAGGATAGAACTTTCATCACCAATGACGTTACTTGGTCAGAAAGTTAAATCAGAGAATATCAGCCCAGGTGGTGTTTATTTTGAAGTGATAACAAATGGTATAGAGAAGTATTTTCCAGAAAAAACGTCTGCAATTGAAATAATTGTAAGCACTTCTACACTCACGTTACCCAAAAAACTGGTCAAGCTTACTGGTATTGGAATGATTATCAGGGTGGATGAAATAGAAATCATCAATCAGGATAGAAAATTAGGTGTGGCTTTGAAGTTCATTGAAAACCTTGAAATATTTTCTTGCAAAACGATAGGTGTGGGTTTTATACATGACTATCAGCAATACCAGCACAATGACCAAATCATATAAGTACACATTCGGGTATGTAGCCCGGCAATGAGTTAAAAAACGAAGATATAATATAACTCATACTTTTATGGCGATATTAAATAAGGGTGATGAAGAAGATGCAGAGGAAGAAGATGAGTTATGAAATGTCCAGATTACCCGAATAAGTTACAGGATTTAAATGTTTTAATAAGATCATCGCTAAAAAACTGTGGAATATTTAACAAAACTGAGCATATATCTTTACAGGAAAAGCTTACACCAAACTTACCCAAGGTTCGAGTTAACGTAGATGATATTTCCCTGGCAATTGGACATCTTTTAATCAATGCCTTAGATAGTATGCCTAACGGTGGGAAGATAAATGTGGTAAGTACACAAGGGAGAGGAACAGCTATTACTTTATGTTTACCTGCAGCATTCAAAAGTGCTAAACCAAGAGTAGCAGAAAAGATGCATTAATATTAGTTAGCTTTAAAGACGGAGTAAACGGAACAGTCGTTTTAGAAGATTACAATTAAACATTATTAACTTCTTCATGTTGTTTATTGCAGATTGCTTTGATACGTTTTAATCGTGATTTTAATAATTCCTTTCGTATATGAGTATAACACATATTTAATATACCTTCATGCCGGACATGCATAATTTGGTGTGTGATGGGGTAGGAAAGTATTGATGGCTGTTGTTTTTTTGCTTGACTAATACTACCAAATGTGGTATATAAATCATGATTAAATGCTACATATGGTATATTCATTGCGACTTTCCTGCTTTAGAGTGTTTGGGTAAAAACTATAAGATTGTGATGATAGATTAATTAATTCATACTTGTCAGGAGATTCCCATGTACCGCGTTACAGAAAAGAGGAAAGCGGTGGCAAGGTGGTTGAAAAGTATTGCAATTAAGTTAGAAAGTGGTTCTACAGATGATGAAGTAATGACTGAAATATTCGTTAACAATACTTCTATTGTCGATCAGCTAAGTGAAGAGAGTCTCTGTAGGATATTATTAAAAATGTGCAGGGGCAACAGTACTGACGAAGAAGATGAAAAAGGAATATAAATACAACCATTGAGGAAGTTTTAGAGTAGGATAATCAAACTTCTTTGACATCTCTACAACCCCTATTTCCCTAATTTTTCAAGAGATTTTCCAATCGGGGAACACCATACCTATTTTTTTGATTTTCTTGGGTTTTCATCCTGATTTTTTAAGCTTGAGAAACACCCCTATAGATTTCTCAAGACGGGTTAAAAAACTAACATTACTAAAAGACGTCTTTTGTCTACGGTTTCCCCCGATTTGTTATGGAGACGTACGGTTGGCGTCAGGTTGAATAAATGGTTAGGATATTTATTCATTTTAAACCTTTGCATTTTCTATAATCACTACTCAAGACGCGACCCCAGTTTCCACAGTCAACTAAGTAAAAGACGTATAAATTTTCAA
>JAZGFO010000148.1:0-21433 GCA_036479655.1 Saprospiraceae bacterium | reverse complement strand
TTTTTAATTTTTCATTTAATTAATAGACACGCAAAATTGAAAATTTTGCGGACTTTGTTCAAGGCACTTCACTTTGGGTTAAGCACCAAAACCCGTATTAACTATAGCCATTGTTGGCAGTAGTGTTTATGTCTTCAGCCATTTTATTAATTTTCGGTTGTAAAATCCATATTCCAACAAAATAAAACCACAGCATAAAAAATTCACCTGCAAAATCTCCAAAACTCACTTCTTTTTGTAATTCCACTGTTTTAAATGTCTTTGCGACAAAATACATAGAGTAAAATATTCCAAACATAGATAATAAATGAAGTGGTAAAATTATTCCAACCATTCCACCTACAAATCCACCACTTGGTTCAGTTCCGTTTTGCATTATTCCGCTAAATATTCCGCCAATAAAAAGAGAGATAGAGAATATATAAACTAATGGAATAAAGAAAAATATTTTAAATTTCTTAGTTTTCATTTTTATATTCTCAGGCACTTTTTTTTGTAATCCTATCGCTATTGACCAAAACCAACCAAAGAATATTCCCATAGAGAGTATCATAATTATCGGAAAAAATTTCATCACATTAAACATTTCTGTTGGGTCAGGATTTGTTTCAGAATTGATATTTGAAAACATTGTTCCCATCATTATTATTTGGAATAAAATTGGAATTCCAAACATTAGAGTGAATAATTGCCAATGTTTTGCTTTTAAAAATCTTTCTATCATAATTTTCTGTTTTCCTGTTTCGTTTTTTTCATTACTGCTAACGCTAATGATATCGAGAGTATGACCAAAGGGAATCTTCTCGATATCTAGTGTTACTGATAGCTATTTATCTTTTAAAATACTCTTTTCCTTCTATATCTATGTATCCAAATTTATTCTCTTTATATTCTACCAATAACTTTTTGTGATACTTATAGAATACATTACTTGTTACTGCTATTGGTGTTCGTATTTCATTTGGCTCATTAAGAATGCTTAAGTATATAGGTTTTACAATTCCATATCCTTGTGCATTTATAATACCCCATAATCCCCTTACTTTTACTCTTGAATAATTAATTGACCCTGAATAATAATTGGCAATAACTACCGAATCATACTTAAGGTCTTCATGTTTTACAATAGTTTTACTAGGATTCTCTTGATTAAACTTAATAATTCCAATTCTCCCATTCTTTACTACTTGGATATATTCATGTGAGTAGTCAATTATAGTATCAGCTTGTAAATTAGTAGTGTCATAAATCATTACAATTTTGCTGTCAATTCTTTTTAGTTTCTCAAATACAAGTTCATAATTTTCATCTATCTTTGTTGTTACTCCTTTATACATTGTCGTTATTACCCCACCACAATATCCTGATAGTAATGGAGTGTTTTCTAAAAAATCTCCATTAGAATCTATGTAATTTGATTCCCCGTTAATTGTTATGCGGCTGAAATTATTGTAAAACTCTCCGACTTTCTGATATCTAGGTTTTATCAAATACGAATTATCATTCCTTATTAATCCATAGTTTCCACCAACCTTAACTTTTGCAATTCCATTATAGAAGAATCCAACAGAATCATACATGGATTTTATAAGAATATTTTTTTCAGTATCCACAAATCCCCATTTTGTATTTGACTGAAATGGTATTAATTCCTTATCATCGTAACTTACATCATTTCTTATTTCGTTCGCTATTGAGCAACTTATAAATATTGATAGTATTAGAATTTGTATTTTTTTCATTTTAGTTATCAGTAACTTACTTATATACAGAACAAATATATAATTTCATTCCGCATTTTTCGTGTTTTTCTACCCATTTTCACCAACTTATCAAAAGGGTTCTGTTTTATATCATGTTGTTTTCTATTAGTTATACGTGTGTGAGTTGTGTAGTTTTTATGTCCTAAAGTCTTTGACAAATCTGACATCGTCCTACTATAATCTTTTACCTGGATATGGGATACTTCATGCTTGATGGCAATAAAAAAAGAGTGATCAATTTCTTAATCACTCTTTTAAAGATTTTTATTAAAATATCAATATGTTTTTATCAATATTATAGTATCAATATTATAGTATCAATATTATAGTATCAATATGCAAATACTTCAGTATCAGCAAAATGAAAGTTACCTTCAATTGCAGCATTATCATTGCTATCAGAACCATGTACAGCATTCTCGCCAATATTTGTAGCATAGTTAGCTCTTATTGTTCCTTTAGCAGCTTCTTCTGGATTAGTAGCTCCGATTAGAGTTCTGAAATCTTCTACAGCATTATCCTTTTCAAGAATAGCAGCTACGATAGGTCCAGAAGACATAAAATCTACTAATTCACCATAAAAAGGTCTTTCCTTGTGTACAGCATAAAATTCGCCTGCTTTTTCAGCTGACAATTTTGTATATTTCATTGCTACGATTTTGAATCCTGCAGCATTAATTTGATTTAGAATAGCTCCGATGTGTCCGTTTCTTACAGCATCAGGCTTAATCATAGTAAATGTTCTGTTACTAGCCATTTTGTGTTTTTTATAAAATTTTTAAAATAAAATGCAAAAGTACATTTTTTTTAAGATTACACAATTAAATATAAAAAGGTTAATTAAAAATTTATCAATACCCCTCCTTGAAAATTCCTACCAAAACCAGGATATCCTGCATATCTAATATATTCAATATCTAAAATATTGTTAGCTCTTATCCACAGTCCAAAATTTTCTATTGGATAATAATCAATTTCGGCACTTATGTCAAACATATTATTGCCTTTTATTCTCTGATCAGCATTGTTATAAAAAGAAATTCTATCAGCAAAATCGATATCAGCTTTGATTTTAAATTTATTATTCAGTAATGATACTTTGGTATAAGCATTATATCTAAATGCAGGTTTGTTAATCGCAAAACCAAGTTTTTGGGGAGTAAAAATATTATGAACAATATTACCTCCTATTTTTAAAACATCAGATATATTGAATTCTATGTCAGCATTTAGAAATATATTGGTCATGTCATCGTAAATTACATGTAAGTATTGATCACGGTTTTCATAAAACCCTTCATCTTCTACATCTTCATACCCTATAGTAGCATTATAAGTAACAAATGACTTTATAGCTCCTCTTGCACCTACATAAAATTGATTAGATATTGTATTGTTTTTTACATTTAATAGTGTTGTTACAAATGGATTATCATTATATATATTCCATAAAGAATTACTAAAAGATTTTTGATCAGCACCAATAAAAATCTGTACAGATTGATTCAACAAAGCATAACCAATTTCTACATCAGCGAAAGCGTGTACTTTTTGATCATCTATTATCACATCACCATTAAGTGCCATTGTAAGATTGCCTCTATGATAAGCTAAGCCAGGCAATAAGGTAATCATTTTACGGCCTACTCTATCAAAACCAATATTCTTTATGCTACTAAATTCAGAAGACACATTAAATACTAAATCAAAATTATCATTCAAAATCTTCTTTACTCCAAAATCTATTGCCACACCAAATTCATTTGCTTTTAGAGATTGGTCAACATCAATATATTGAGTTTTTAAATTGGTATAATAATCTAAACCAGCGTCATTGGTTTCAATATTCTTAAATCCAAAATTAGATTGAAAAGAAAGTACATTTCGTTTTAATGTCGAAAGGCTACCTCCAAAATTATTAACAAACAGTGTATCATAGTTATATCTATTGTCATATCCTCCCATTAGACTAACAGTAACCCTATTATTTTCGTTAATTCTGTATCCACCAGAAAGTGTCAAATCGGATTCATAGAATTGTCTTTGTTTTATAATACTTGCATCGTCAGCACCATAATAATGACCAGATATTAAATAATCAAATTCATCATTTTTAATACCTTGATAAGAGACATCAGCATATGGAGCATTAAAAGTACCGTAACCTAGCTTAGCATAAAATGACTTACTAATAGGTAGATCATCAGGAATCATAGCTAAAGGTCTTATTGCAGGATCGGGATACGGAATCTTTACAGGCACAATTGTTACCTCGTAGCTATAATTTCGATCTGCCTTCTCTACGGTAGGAACTTCAGGTACTAAGGACACTTTCTTAGCATCTATCAATTCCGCCTCAAAGGTTTTAATTACTTCGACCTCATCCACTTCTATAGATCCTCCTGAAGGGTTTATAAGCGTATCCACAGGGTTTGCAGTAGTGTCCTGAGCTATAGATGAGCTTACTACAAAAAGTAGGGCTATATATGTTATTATTTTTTTCATCGTGTCATATTCTTATTAATTGCCAGAAGTGTCTAACTCCAAAGAACCATCAGCATTTTGGTTTTTAATTCTATTGTTTCCGGATTCTAATTCAGATATATAATTCATTTTAGTGTTGGCTTGTTTTACAATATCGTCATCGGATTTAAAGTTTTCTAAAACAGCCTCTACAGCAGCTCTTGCATTTAGTAAATCATTATTTTTGACATGAATATCTGATAATAGCAAGATACCTTTTGCTATCCAATAAGGATAATTATTGTTGTTTCTATTTGCTTTTTCAATAGTAGTTTTAGCACTTGTATAATTACCTTTTTCATAATCTATGTGGGCTAATAAAAACCGGGCTTCTGCGGCTTCAACGCTATTATTGCTGCTTTGAGTTATACGTTCAAATGCCTTTTTAGCTTTGTCAAGTTTTCCATCTGCAAGTGCACCTTTTCCAAGGTAAAACATCGCAATATATTTGTCAGTAGATGTCGCTAATGGGTTACTGCTTATCATATTGCCATACTTCAATACACTTATATAATCATTAATTCTATATGCGCTATGCATTGCACCCATTTGAGCTTGATACTTTTCCTCAGGGTCTTGAGTCAGATCTTCCCATAATCTAAAATATTTGAATGCTTGAGAAAAATTAGCACTATGGTTATAACTTATCAAAGCCGCCTTTTTGAGTGACCTTTTATAAAAATTACTAAAACCTTCTTTTATAATAACACTATAATCTAATAATGCTTTGTTATATTTTTTTGAAAGCGCACGACTTTCTCCTCTGTAGTAATGGGCATCTAATCGGTAATAGCCTTGACTAAATACTTTAAGATAATCATTAAACCCTACAATAGCTTTTTCATAATTGCCATTCTGAAACTGAATTTCTCCTATACGATAATTAAGAGAATCCTTGGCAAACGATGATACTTCATATCCAGGAACACTCTTGATAAAATTAAAGTATTCATCAGTTTGACCTAAGTCATCAATATATATTTCTTCTATTGCCAAAATTGCTTCTTGAGATTCTTTCGGTTTAGGATTATTTCTAAAAATACTTTTGTAATACGTCAATGCACCTTCAATATCTCCAGCATTATAATTGATTAATCCTAATTTGAGATTTGCAGCATTACGCAAATTCGATTTTTCACCATAATCTGTAATTATCTTTTTGTATGATATAGATGCTGCTATAGGGTTGCCAAATGACAAGTATGTATCTCCCAAATGTTGAAGTGCATTATCTGCATATTCAGATGATGGATTTTCTTTTACTAATTTTTCTAAAGTTAATATTTTTTCATAAGGTTGATCTACTAACCCTTCTATAATACCTCTTTGAAACAGTGCATAAGTGTAGCCAGGAGATTTTCTATCAATATATTGGTCGTAATAAGTCGTCGCATCATCAAATCGTCTTACTTTAAAATAGCAATCGCCCGCTCTAGCATATGCATCTGGCAGCATTCTATCCAATAATGTTGCATCTGGAATATTGTCCATTTCAGTATTAATACCAGTAATTGTCTTTTTAAAATTATCCGCTGCTTTAATATATTCTTTCATCTTCAAAAAATTATATGCCATATTATAATAGGCAACATAAGATCTTGTTTCTATTGGTATATTAGATGCTTTCTTTAATGATTCAAAATATTTTTCATACGCAATATTAGAAGCTTTATATTCTCCTTGTTCATTCAACCAAGTTGCCCTCCAAAAATCTATTTGAGCGATAATATTAGGATCGTATTGATATTTGTCGCTTTTAGTAAAATATGATTTTGCTTCATTCAAATTTCCCCCAGCAATTTTCTGAACGCCCATTTTAAATGTCACTTGTTGATAGGTGTTTTCTAAGTCTTTATTTAAACCATTGAATGATTCTAAAATATTTATTGCGTTTTCGTAATCTCCAGTATTGACCAAAATATCGTTTACTATTTTATTTGATTCTGTAAAATATGGCGATTGGGTTTCAATATTCATTAATACATTAATAGCTTCTCTATCTTGTCCCATTTGGGCAGACAATTTACCATAATTAAAAGTTGCTTCTTCCTTCATTCCTCTGTTATAATTCATTTGGCTAACTTTTTTGAAAGTTGCTCTGGCAGAGACTAAGTCATTTTTCCGCTCGTAACAGTCCGCTAGATAATAATTTACAACTTGCCCCAATTTACTGTCTTGAAGATGTAGTTCTAAAAAAACATCGATAGCTTCATCACACCTATTTAATTTGTAGTAAGAAAATCCCAATTGATAAAACGACTCTGCTGTTAGTTCTTGTGTATGAGATTCATAATATTGCAAATGAGGTAAAGCCTTGTCAAATTCTTTATTTAAAAAGTATGTTTGCCCTAGTAGTTGTCTTATTTCTGCAATTTTTTTTATGCCAGTTTTCAAAATTGCACTTTCACCATAAGTAATCAATTCGTTGTATTGTTTTTCAGCAAAGTATATTTGTGCTATATAATATGGTATATGTGATTTGTAAACATTGTTGTTTTCTACACGTTGAAAGCTTTTAATTGCATCCGAGTAGTCTCCCTCAAAATATTCACACATTCCGTAATAATAATTGACAGGGTAAAAAAACTTATTTTGAATATTCCTTGATAATCCAAAAGAAGATTTAGCTTCTTTGAATTCTTTTCTTACAAAATTGCAATACCCTAACTTGAATAGTAGCTCCGATTGTTGTATTTTCTTTAACGCACCTAAATCTATCCTTTCAAGATAGCGAACGCATGCAGCGTAGTTTTTATCATTGTAATAATAATTACCTAGCTCAAAAACAGCTTGCAACAACATAGGATTTGGATGGTATTTATCAATATAAGATTTTAAGTTATTTTCGGCATCTGGTAATTCAAGTCTTAGTTGCGCTATGTATAGCAATGATTGGGCCTGATGGAAATAGATAGATCTATCTTTTAAATTTTTTGTAGCACGCAACTTATTTAGAAACAAAGTTGCACTATTAATCGCCTGTCCATACAATTCATCATCAAAATAATCTTTTGCTTGGTGATAATTATATACCTCAGTATCGTACCAAGCTGTTTCTTGAGATGATACAATTGTGGCCTTTAATATTCCAACAACAAAGAAAAGAAATGCTATTTTTTTATAAATCATATTAAAATTAGTCTCCGTTAAGAAAAATAAAGTGCAAATATAACATTCAATAGGTATTAACGTAAAATTACATCTATAAGTACAAAAATATGAAAGAGATATGTATCTAAGAAATTATAATGTAACTAAAATATAGAAACACAGCTTTACAAATGGCGTATATGATCAAATAATGCCTCATGCTCATGGAAAATATTATATATAATAAATAAAAATACTTAGAGTAATTTTATAAAAACACAATTAAATATAGTACTTTTATAACTCCCAACAAGGACAGTCATTTATAGTAATTAAGAAATCATTATGTGTAATCCGTTGATTACTAACGTATATGTATTTATTTTTCCATCTACGTAAGTTGCTGAAAGCTAAGCTGTTGCGGCAGTACATATAGCGATAAAATAAATATGTCAACTTACTATATTAGTTGAAATATTTTATTCACTTTTGTTCTGTCCTTAGAAAAACTATCTCGCAAAAAAGTGAACAAGTAAATTTCCCTATTACTTGTAAATTGAGATTATTTTGGTGATTGTATCTATTTGTACTGTGATATAATTACAAAGAACATATTGAAAATGATAAAAGACTAACTAAATATGACCAACAACCATGCAGATGTATGGAATAAATGTCTAAGTATTATTAGACGTGAGATAACTCCCCAAAGTTTCAAAACTTGGTTTGAGCCAATCAAATCAATTCGAATGACTGCAGAGGCGCTCACTATTCAGGTACCTAACAAATTTTTTTATGAATGGTTAGAAGAAAATTTTGTAGCCGAATTAAAGAAAGCACTCCAAATTACTCTTGGAAGCAAGGCCAGACTTGAATATCAAATATTAGTAGATAATCATAGAAAAATAGGGAAACATATAGGTAATAATGTTAGTGCAGACATACCTAAGAAATTTTCATCTGACCAAATAAAAAATCCTTTTGTAATACCGGGTATTAAGAAATTGGAAATAGATCCTCAACTTAATCCTTCGTACACATTTGATAGTTATGTAATAGGTGAATGTAATAGATTAGCTGCCACCGCAGGAAAAGCTATTGCCGCTAATCCTGGGGGCACTGCTTTTAATCCATTGTTTGTTTTTGGTGATGTTGGATTAGGAAAAACCCATCTTGCTAATGCAATTGGTGCTGAAGTAATAAAACAAAATCCTGATAAGCAAGTTGTATATGTAACCCTTGAGCGATTTACTAATCAAGTGGTTCAAGCAATAAAGAATCAAACTGTTAATGATTTCATGAATTTCTATCAAATGATAGATGTATTGATCGTTGATGATGTTCACTTTCTTGCTGGCAGATCTAAAACTCAAGAAGTATTTTTCAATATATTTAGTCAATTGCATCATAATGGAAAGCAACTGATACTAACATCAGATAGAGCACCTAAAGATATAGCTGGTATTGATGATAGATTGATTAGCCGATTTAAATGGGGATTAGCAGCAGAATTGACTGTACCAAACTTTGAAACTCGTAAGGCAATACTTGAAGTAAAAATGAAAAATGCTGATTTGGTATTAGATGACACTATTAAAGAGTACATCTGTTACAATATAAAGAATAACATTAGAGAGCTTGAAGGTGTAATTATAACGCTTGTTGCTCAATCTACACTTAATAAAAGAGAGATAGACCTACAATTAACGAAAGATATTGTCACTCAGTTTGTAAGTCAAGATAACAAAGAAATTACTGTTGAAAATATAAAATTATTAGTAGCAGAATATTTTAAAGTGCCAGTAGAAAAACTGCATGGCAAAACCAGAAAAAGAGATATTGTTATAGCGAGACAATTATCAATGTATCTTGCAAAAAACTTTACTAATAACACATTAAAAGATATAGGTAGAAACTTTGGTGATCGTGACCATACTACAGTTTTGTACTCTGTCAAGGCTGTTCAAGACATGATGGATACTGACATCGTATTCAAAGACAAAGTAACAGAACTGAAAAAACAAGTAGAACTAAGTCTGCATTAAAAAAAATAGTTTAGCAAGTGACCAACGACATTAAAAATGTTTTAAAAACCATCCAATTTGCACAACAATATAGTGCAGTATGCGTACAATACCCTGATGCTGATAGTGGTATGGTTGTATCTAATAAGATTGTGGAAAAGCACTTACAAAAATTAAAGCATAAAGCGACATATCATTATGCTGAAAAGTCATTTACAAAAGATTATAAAGTAAATAAGTATTGGATAAAGTTTATTCTCAGTTTTGAGGACGGATTAGTTGAAGCATTCTATGCGATAGAACAGCAAGACTATTCGGACAATCATATCTTTGGAAGGTTTGATGCATTAGCAAAATTGGAAAACCCTGATTTTGAATCTACAATCAAATATAATGTACCAATTGCAACCAATACGAAAGAACTATATACTATTCTTAAAGAAATACTAAAGTTAAACAAACAGTTTATTGCATTCCTGCAACAATAATTTTTTCAAAATGTTAAGTAACACCCTATTCTTAAAGACTAAAGACTTATTTGAACAAAAAGCTAATCAGACAGTTGGTCAAAAATTCAAGGCGTATATGAAAGGTCATTTTGAATTTTATGGTGTGATGGCTCCTGAAAGAAACAATATAGAAAAAAGTCTCAGATCGGATTATAAGATATTGGATGTAGATCAAATGCTAAATTATGTAAGTTTACTTTGGCAATGTGAAGAACGAGAAATGCAATATACTGCAATGGAAGTATTAAAATATAGAAAAAAACTACTTACTACTGATCATCTACCATATATTGAAAATCTTATAGTTACAAAAAGCTGGTGGGACAGTATCGATAGTCTTGCTCCAAATATAGCTGGCCACTTATTTACATTTGATGATGATATTAAGATGATATGGATTGACAAATGGTCTAACTCACAAAACATGTGGCTCAATCGATCCACAATTATACACCAATTGAGATATAAAACAGATGTTAATCTTGAATTGCTATTTGCATTGGTAGAAAAACACAGCGTCTCAAAAGAGTTCTTTATCAACAAAGCTAGTGGATGGGCACTAAGACAAGCATCAAAATTCTATCCTCAGGAAATTAATCAATTTATCAATGATCATCCAGAATTATCAAATCTCACTAAAAAAGAAGGTCGTAAGTATTTAAAACACTAGAACCAATTTGTTTTATGTGGTTAACATTCAACCAGAAAAAACAAATTGCTTGTCGGGAAGACAGGATTTGAACCTGCGACCACTCGTCCCCCAGACGAGTACTCTACCGGACTGAGCTACGTCCCGAAAATAATTATTGTTTTTCTTTCTTCTCTTTATTCAAAAAATTATCTCGTTTAATAATCTCTGGTATGATATTTTTTAATTCTCTGGCAGGAATGTCTTTGAGAATAATCATTTTGTCCTTATCAAGAATAAAAAGTTTAGGAGTAGATGGAATAAATGCTTTTTTACGATAACGTTGATAAGGGTCAAAAGTATTTATAAACTTTCCCATATTTTTCTTTGGTATAGCCTCTTTGCAAGCTTCCGTTTTTTTACTTCCTTTAGTGCATACTGTCACTAATGTAACTCCCTTACTCTCATACTCTTCATAAAACTTAACTATACTTGGCATTGCTTTGGTACAATGTCCACAATCATGTGCCCAAAAAAGCACAATCGTATATGGTGATTCAATATCCCATATTCTAACTGGAGTTTCATCCTTTTTATAAGTCGTTATATCTGGAAACATTTTTCCAATAAGAATTGGTCTAATATTATTAGCGTTAGTAATTATCTTTTTAAGATTCTTTTCTGGCACCCATGGAGTTTCACCTTTTGCATAATAATTATCTACAATATGTACATACACTTTATCATAACCAACGATTTTCATCTTAGCAAATTTGTTTAAAAAATAAGACAAATAATACTTATAAGTCTCAGGTGCTGGCTTCATTTTATTAAGCAAGTAGTCAATAGATACTGTAATACTATCAGGGTCTTGTGCTGTTAATTTTTCAAGAAAATAATCAACTCTTTTGTGCTGATATGGAGACCGTAAGTTAACCAGGTCACCTAAGTCTAAATTATCAAAATAGTGAGCTTTATAAAACTTATAAATTTTGATTTCTTTATCCTCACCTTCAAATTCTGGAATTTCAGGTTGTATTCCTGCTTTCAAAAACTTTGCAGTTATAAAGTCTGGATGCTCCGTAATGATTTTCTTTTGTTCTTCTTGCACATATTCATCTATCTTATTCAATCCCTTTTCAGCTTCCGAGTCCTCAACTTTAAGACTATCAGCCAACGTCAATCTTTTTCTAAATACATCTGCTTTAGGTCTTTGGTCTTTTAAAAATGATAGATAATTGATAAATACATCATTGTCTTTACTTCCCTTAAATTTAATGTCTGCCAAATTTTCTTTGTCAAATTTAATTTCAAATTCATTGTCATATCCATTTACAAAAAACTGAATAAAATCATTATTAGGCTTTGTAAGAACAAAATATACGCCTGAAGACAAAGTGTCTTTACCTTCAAAATTAAATTTACCCTTTTTAGTTGTAACAACTGTGTCTATAACAATCTGTTTATTAGCATAATAAGATCCAACAATTATTGTGTCATTGGAATAATTTTTAATTTTGATATCAATATCATATTGTCCAAAAATAGAAAAGCCAATAAATACAAATATAAGCGTATAAAAAGTTTTCATCCTTTTATTTTAGTTTAGTAATTCATTTGTATCAACCCCAAAAAATTAAAAAAAATTAAAAAAAACTATGAGTTAATACTTTCTTAACAATAATTAAATAATTATTTTCTTTGACCAGCTAACAAATACAGTACTGCCATTCTTATTGCGACTCCATTTTCTACTTGATCTAATATTATTGCTTGATTAGAATCTGCTACATCACTTGATATCTCCACTCCCCTATTTATAGGACCTGGGTGCATAATGATAATTTCTTTATTAATGCTATCAAGCAGTCTTCTATTTACACCATAATACATTGCATATTCCCGCAATGATGGAATATATTTTATATCCGTTCGCTCCAATTGAATTCGAAGAACATTAGCAACATCACACCATTCTAATGCTTTTTTGATGTCGTATTCTACTTCTACGCCAAGGCTAGTAATATACTGAGGTATTAATGTTGGAGGACCACAAACTTTAACTTTAGCTCCTAATTTTAAAAGACAAAATATGTTACTCAGTGCTACTCGACTGTGCATAATATCTCCAATTATCACCACCTTTTTGCCTGTTAGTTTTCCAATTTTCTCTCTTATAGAATAAGCATCAAGAAGTGCTTGTGTAGGATGTTCATGTGTTCCATCTCCCGCATTGATTATAGTGGCATTGATATGCTTGGATAAAAAATGATGCGCACCAGGAGCAGGATGTCTCATAACAACCATATCAACCTTCATTGCCAATATATTGTTTACCGTATCTAAGAGTGTCTCTCCTTTTTTTACAGAACTCGAAGATGCTGAAAAATTAACAACATCAGCACTTAATCTTTTTTCTGCCAGCTCAAAAGAGATCTTAGTTCTTGTGCTATTTTCATAGAAAACATTTGCAATTGTAACATCCCTAAGACTGGGTACTTTTTTAATAGGTCGATTGATTATTTCCTTAAAATTGTCAGCGGTCTGAAAGATAAGATTAATATCTTCTTGATTGATATACTTGATTCCTAATAGGTGTTTTGTACTCAGTTGTGAAGCTATCATTATTACGTATTTCTTTTTGCTGAATAAAGTAATATTCTATCTTGGCCATCAATATGCTCCCATTCAACTTTGACATATGCATCATCAAGAGCATCAACTGTCAATCCCGTAAAATCAGATTGTATCGGCAGATGTCTATTAAATCTTCTATCAACAAGAGTCAATAACTCTACTTGCATAGGTCTCCCATAATCTTGAAGTGCTGATAATGCTGCCTGAATAGTCCGACCTGTATATAATACATCGTCTATTAAAATCACACGCATATTTTCCAAATTGAAATTCAACTCTGTCATCGAAACTTTCAATGGTTTTTCTCGAATTCTAAAATCATCTCGATAAAAAGAAATGTCTAATTTACCATACTCCATTTTTGTTTTTGGAATAAGTATTTTGAGTCTTTCGACAATCCGATCAGCGAGCAATACTCCCCGCTCTTGAATACCAATAATACACGTATCTTCAAAGTCTTCATACTCCTCTATAAGTTGGTGGCATAACCGCTCAATTGTCAACTTAAAATGCTCTTTGGCTAATATGTTTTTTCCATTTTTCATTTGGTCTTGCAAATATAGAAAAAGAAAATTATTTAAGGATAATTATCAGCTACTCTTAATAATGTTAATAAATGCTAAGAAACGCATCAAAGTAAATTATTTATCAATAACAATTTCAATTGTTTCTTTCATTCATTAGAATTGTTTTCAAACCTGCTCTTCCTATAACTTTTAATTTATGTAATAACCAGAATATTGTATTATATCTGCTCCTAACACCACCATTCGCTTTGAATATTTAGGAATTTTATTTTTTTTACTTATGTATCAATCCTAAAGTAGCAATGTCATAATTAAATTTAATTTCTTCATTCTTCTTCTTTTCAATTTTCATTTTAATATATTAGCACTAAATTAATAGTGCTCCTCCAAATTAAAAGAAATTATAATGATCAAACTTTCAAACATATCTACTAAAGCTCCTGATAACGTTAAGGAAAAAGAAATAAGAAAGGAAACGACAAAAATAACTAAAGAAATAGAAGACATACAATCTATAATGGCCGCAGAAAAAAAACACGCTCTTTTGGTGGTTTTTCAAGGAATGGACAGTAGTGGTAAGGATGGAGCTACAAGAGAAGTATTTAAATACGTAAGTCCATCTGGCATTAAAACCAAAGGATATGGTAAGCCAACAGATGACGAATTTGCTCATGACTTTCTGTGGAGAGTACATCCTCATGCTCCTGCAAAAGGGCAAATTAGTGTTTTTATTCGATCACATTATGAAGATGTACTAATCCAAAGAGTCCACAAATGGATCGATGAAGATAGAGTAACCTCTAGAATTAATGCTATCAATGCTTGGGAAGAACTTTTGAAAGTGGATAACAATACAACAATTTTAAAATTCTATATGCACCTTTCTAAAGATAGACAAAAAGAAAAACTAATTGAACGAATCGAAACTCCACGAAAACAGTTTAAGCATAGAGATGGCGATTGGGATGAAAGAGAACATTGGGACGAATATATAAGATGCTATGAAGACGTTATTAATCGATCAACTATTCCTTGGATTATCGCTCCAGTTGATCAAAGATGGTATCGAAATTATTTTATCGCTAAAAAAGTATTGGAAACTTTAAAAAACATGAATTGTAAATATCCGAAATTAGAAACAGAACGAGAAGAGTGGAAAAAGTACGTATAGATAAATGGCTGTGGAGTGTTAGGATATTTAAGTCCCGATCCAAGTCAACTGATGCCTGTAAATCTCGCAAAGTAAAAGTGGGAGAAGATAATATTAAACCAAGCTACCAAGTCCGTGTTGGAGAGCATGTCCATGTCCAAAAAAATGGTTTTAATCTTACTTTTGAAGTTGTAGCACTCATCAATAAAAGAGTATCTGCTACCTTGGCTGAACCATGCTACAAAAACTTGACTCCCAAAGAAGAACTTACAAAATATAAAGATTGGTATGTAGGCAAAGCCGCCCCAGAACGCAGAGAACGTGGGGCAGGACGACCAACTAAAAGAGAACGTAGAGAAATCGATAACTTTAAGGATGAATGAGATTTTGATTGATCGGTTCTGCTTAGTATAGGGGTATCTGTTGAGGTTCGAGCTGGCAATACTAATTAAGCACGCTCCAAATATATTGGTATAGAACTAATATAGAATAACTTGATTACTAATAATTATATGTCATAAAAAAAAGCGACCAAGTTAAACTTGGCCACTTTAAATGTTTTCACAACGGAATAATCCTTATTGTGATTAGCTTTAAAATTGTAATGCAAAATATAGATAAAGTTAAATGAATTAGCCGATACAAACTGCTTAGGCTTACAGCTTAGAAGAAAAAGCAAACGTCGACTACCAAATCGAAATCCAAAATTAGAGTTTTAATGTAATAGATGATTTCACAATACTCAATCGGATTAAATTAGTGATTACAGTTATGTGTTTACAAAAAACACACAAGAACAAAGCACAAAAGCATATAAACATAAAAGAAAAAAAGCATAAAAAAAAGCAGTTACAAAATGTAACTGCTTTTTCAAAAATTCTATTTATTGATTTTTTACCTTTTACTAAGTCTCATTGTTTTCACAACATCATCATTTCTATCTAACATTCTTACAATGTACATTCCTGCTCTTAACTGACTTACATCATGCATTTCGCCAACATTATGTTGCATTTGCATAACTTTTCTACCAACAACATTATAAATACTTACAGTTGAAATATTATCATCACTATTCAATTGAAAGAAATCTGTTGTAGGATTAGGGTAAATACTTAATTCCTCATAACTAACATCATTAGTAGCTACTGGAGCACAAGAAGTCTCTCCAACTAACATTGTGAAATTAGAATCACTATAAAGTTTTAACATACCGCAAGAACTTGCATTTACTGTGCTACCATTCACCCATACTTTAAAACTAAATTTCAAAGTTTTTCCTGCTTCAAATTTATTTGGAGCAGTTGAAGGACACATTAATGTATTTGGAGCGTAACAAGTATTGATATCACAAACTGTTGTTACCCAGTCTTCCGGATATGAATCACTTTTCACAAATTCCCAAAAAATATCCATATCTTCATTAGAGGTATTGGTAATACTTACCTTCACTTCTACTATATTATCGTTATCACCAACAAACTCTATCTCACTAGGCTCAATTGTAAACTGACCAATACTGGCAGTAGCACTTATCAACATAAAAATAAAAACACTAAGTAAATTTTTCATCATATATAAATTTAGACATTATAATACATATCAAAGATATAATTTTCTGTTTGATATTCAAACAAATTGCACTTTAAAATATGTAATAATATGTTAAAGTATATAACATACGACATATTCATAGGTTCTTTATCGATATTTCGAATGCCTTTTTTATTCATTTATCTATAATTTCACATGTTTCTGTATGATAATAGTCTCCATTGGTCGAACGGTGTGCAACCTTATTCATTTCATGTCGTCTTTGATTCGTATTACATTAACAAAATTCTTTTAAACACCTAAAATATTAAATTATGAACATCACAAAAAGTATTATTCTGTCTGCATTATTTGCTTTAGTATTTGGTACTGTATCAGCTAACACTGATCCAAATTTGAAGTCCTCAAGAACTGAAATAAAGGAAATGATTCAAAAATCAACACTTTTATCTAACATTAATATTGATAAGACAATTTATATTAATTTCTTACTCAATAATAAAAATGAAATAATCATTTTGTCAACAAATGACCCTAAGATGGATAAGGCGATAAAAAGTGTTTTAAATTATAAAAAGTTGGTATCTAAAGATATGCAAATTAATAAGACCTATACCCTACCATTGGTATTAAAAAAGTAGTGAGCGTTTTTTCATAGTTATTTACATAATCTATGATAGAGTTGATGTGCAAACATCAGCTCTTTTTTTTGTTTAAAATTAAGTACATTTGTTAAAATTAGCTATAAAAAAACATAGATTTATATGAAAAAAATACTTGTTGCAAATCGTGGTGAAATTGCTTTAAGAGTAATGCAAACAGCAAAAAAAATGGGTATTAAAACTGTTGCTGTTTATTCAGAGGTTGACCGTAATGCACTCCATGTAAAATATGCAGACCAAGCAGTACTGTTAGGAAATTCTCCTTCTTCAGAATCATATTTAGTAATGGACAAAGTACTTAAGGCTGCACAAGATACTGGAGCTGATGCTATCCATCCAGGATATGGATTCTTGAGTGAAAATCCAATTTTTGCCAAAATAGTAGTTGATGCAGGTATAATATTTATTGGTCCAAAACCACATGCAATGAATATTATGGGTAGTAAATTGGCAGCAAAAGATGCCGTCAAGGCATTTGACATTCCTATGGTTCCTGGGATAGATACAGCAATAGAGGATGTAAATGAAGCTATTAAAATATCTAATATTATTGGATATCCAATATTAATAAAAGCCTCGGCAGGTGGTGGTGGTAAAGGCATGAGGGTTGTCCATAATGCTGAAGAATTGCCTGAGCAAATGAACAGAGCTATCAGTGAAGCCCAATCTGCATTTGGTGATGGCTCTGTATTTATAGAAAAATATGTAACATCGCCTCGTCATATAGAAATACAAATTCTTGCAGATAATCATGGTAATATTGTCCATCTATTTGAAAGAGAATGTAGTATCCAACGAAGACATCAAAAAGTGATCGAAGAAGCACCATCGTCAGTACTTACAGATAGTCTCAGAAAAAAAATGGGAGAAGCAGCTATTAAAGTTGCCAAAGCTTGTGAATATGAAGGTGCTGGAACAGTAGAATTCCTATTGGAAAACAATAAAGATTTTTACTTTCTAGAAATGAATACTAGACTTCAAGTCGAACATCCCGTAACAGAAATGATAACTGGTATCGACCTAGTCGAAGAGCAAATAAAAATTGCACGAGGAGAAAGGTTAAGTTTTAGTCAAAATGATCTATCTATCAATGGCCATGCTATGGAGTTGAGAATTTATGCCGAAGATCCCCTAAATAATTTTTTGCCGAGCATCGGAACATTGACTACCTATATACGACCAGTGGGCAATAACATTAGGCTTGATGACGCATATGAGGAAGGTATGGAAATTCCTATTTATTACGACCCAATGATTGCGAAGTTGATTACATATGGAAAAAATAGAAATGAAGCAATTCAAAAAATGAAGGACGCAATCGCTGATTATCATATAGAAGGTATAGAAACTACGCTATCTTTTGGTCAATTTGTTTTTGATCATGACAATTTTAATACAGGCAATTTTGATACTCATTTTGTTAAAAAACATTTTACTCCAGAAAAAATTAAAGCATCAAAAAGTGCAATAAAAAAAGTGATAGGAGCTTTTGCAGTAAAACGATATATCGAACAATTAAATAAAGTAAAATCAATACAACATCCATTTAAAAACTGGAATCTTAATAGAACTAAATAGGAACATCCTACAAGTTAAACGTATTACTACGCAACAATAACATTCATGAAAAACAAACAAGAATTACTAAACGAAAAATTGCAAGCTGCTTATTTAGGTGGTGGACAAACTCGTATTGATAAGCAACATCAAAAAGGTAAGTTAACCGCACGTGAGAGAGTACATTTACTATTGGATGATGGTACGTTTGAAGAAATAGGCGCTTTGGTAACGCATCGAACTAAGGATTTTGGTATGGAGAACCAAATTTTTTATGGTGATGGTGTAGTAACTGGATATGGAACTATTGATGGTAGGCTGATCTATGTCTATGCGCAAGACTTTACTGTATTTGGTGGATCATTATCCGAGACTCATGCAGAAAAAATATGTAAAATAATGGATATGTCAATGAAGACTGGCGCACCAGTCATCGGTCTGAATGATAGTGGAGGTGCTCGGATTCAAGAGGGAGTAAGGTCACTTGGAGGATACGCCGATATATTTTACCGTAATGTAATGGCGTCTGGTGTAGTACCTCAACTGTCTGCAATAATGGGACCTTGTGCTGGAGGAGCTGTATATTCTCCTGCCATGACTGATTTTACAATTATGGTCGAAAAGTCTAGTTATATGTTTGTCACTGGTCCCAATGTGGTAAAAACAGTAACTAATGAAGAAGTTACTTCAGAAGAATTAGGTGGTGCAAGTACACATTCTACTAAATCAGGAGTAACGCACTTAACTGCTAAAAATGATCTCGACTGTATCAATCAATTGAGAAAACTGATTAGTTATATGCCACAAAACTGTGAAGAAAAGACAGAAAAAACACCTTATGAAGTTGGTGATGAAGTTAGAGAAGAATTGGAAGATATTATCCCACAAAATGCTAATCAACCATATGACATGAAGGACGTTATTGAGGGAATTACTGACAATAAATCGTTTTATGAAATCCATGAAAACTATGCAGAAAACATTATAGTTGGTTTTGCAAGATTAGCTGGTCGTAGTATTGGCATAGTTGGTAATCAACCAATGCGTTTAGCTGGATGTCTTGATGTTAATAGTTCAAAAAAAGCGGCTAGGTTTACAAGATTTTGTGACTGTTTTAATATTCCATTGTTAGTGTTGGTTGATGTACCTGGGTTTTTACCGGGTACGGATCAAGAATGGAATGCAATAATCACTAATGGGGCAAAATTACTATATGCGTTAAGTGAAGCCACTGTACCAAGGATATCATTGATTACCCGTAAAGCTTACGGTGGTGCATATGATGTAATGAATAGTAAGCACATTGGTTCTGACATGAATTATGCTTGGCCATCGGCTGAAATTGCAGTCATGGGAGCTAAAGGTGCAAGTGAAATAATATTTAGAAGAGAAATAGCCGAATCCGATAATCCGGAAGACAAATTAAAAGAAAAAGAAAAAGAATATGCTGCTTTGTTTGCCAATCCGTATAGTGCATCTCAAAGGGGGTTTGTCGATGAAATTATATTGCCAAAAAACACAAGAAGAAAACTTATAAAAGCTTTTTCAATGTTAGAAAATAAGACGGTAAACTTACCAAAGAAAAAACACGGAAACATTCCTCTGTGATAAAGTTTTTATTTGCTTTTATATTATACCTTTGTGCTATCAATATGTGCAATTAAATTGAGTAGATATTGTGTGTTTCAACTTATAAAAACACAGTACCAATACTGCTCACAAAATAATCGAATATAATTATGAAAAAATATTTTAATTCGCCTATCGGCTTACTTAGACTAATTGGATTTTTAGAGGGAACTTCTTTACTACTTTTATTATTTGTTGCTATGCCTGTCAAATATTTATTAGACAACGATAAATTAGTAAAGCATGTTGGTCAATCACATGGGATGCTCTTCTTGCTATTTGTAGTAATGGTTCTATTTGTTGCCTTTAAGTATAAATGGAGTTTTGGAAAGTCAACATGGAAAGCATTGGCTTCTTCTTTTATTCCTTTTGGCACGTTCTATATGGACAAAGTATTGTTTAAGCCAGAGCATGAAAAAACAATCAACAGCTAAGACAAGGTTATCGACTGCGATATGTGACAGCTCGACGATAGGAGAGAAGGCATCATCATCGTCTTGTTCTCGACTGGCCTTCTTGGTATCGCTTCTATAATTCAATTTGTATATTTACTTTCCCTCCAAGTCCTTTTTCTACAATATCAAAAAGAGTTTTCAATGTGATATTACTCCCGTTATTTTCAACTCTTGAAATATACGTTCGTTTTTTATCAATTATTTCTCCTAATTGACTTTGAGTTAAATTCTTTTTTTCTCGTGCATCTCGTAGCATTAACCCAATTTTAAAGGATTCAAAACTTCTAATTAATTCGTCTCTTCTCTCTGTACCAATTTCACCATAAATTTTGTCCTTTGTCTTATTCCAACTTGTTGTATTCATATCTACTTATTTAATTTTTTTTCTTCATAATACTTTTTCATAAGGGCAACCGCCTTTTTTATCTCATTTTTTGGAGTTTTTTGAGTCTTTTTCTGAAATCCGTTTAACAAAATGACTAATTTACCTTCATCAAAAAAGCAAAGTATTCTCTAAATATTTGACGATAGTTTAATCCTGGCCTCAAATAAGTCTTTAGTCTCCGTTAATGCCTTTAAATACTGTTTAGGAACCCTTTCAATTGTTTCTATAATTTCAATTACTTTATATATCTTATTCTGTACTTTAATTGGTTGTTTCGAAAGAAACTCCTCAAAGTGATGTTCGTAAGATATTATTTCCCGTACTTTCTTCATTCACAACA
>JAZGFO010000147.1:0-3913 GCA_036479655.1 Saprospiraceae bacterium | reverse complement strand
AAATGCGAGTTTCAATATGTTTCTCAATTTGATTAAAAATATACGTTAAGAAATTATACAAGCCTTGATTTTTTTTGGTTCGTTTTTTGCATCAAGGCAAAAACATGAACGCCCGAACGGCGAGTGGAAATATAATAGATTTTAATTCATTCTTAAAACTTCACAAAAGGTAAAGTGATTTGTAATGTTTTGTTTTTGATTGCTAAATAATAATTTCCGTCCGGCAAGTACGAAACATTTATTCTATTTGACTCTGCACTAATTATCCTTTTTGTTTTTATTAACTTCTTACCAACAGAGTTGAATATAATTATTTCTGATTTCCCAAGATTTATAGGCGAATCTATATCTATAAAATCCTGACTAGGATTAGGGTATATTTTTATGTTATATTTATTGCTTTCAATAACGTTATTTGGAACTTGACAATTATTGGCTATTGATATTTTTTGAAAATTATGAGGAAATAACTCCATAACTCTATCTTCTGATATCCCAACCCAATCCATAAGTAAACTTCCGTATATTGATCTGAAATCTGTTTCCATTGCTACTGCTTCATTCTTATCTACATCAGTAGTTATTATGGGATTATTGCCATGAATAGATGAATCTACACAATCTCCAAATACAAATAAAGGCGCAGCATCTCCATGGTCAGTACCAAAACTATCATTAGATTTTATTCTACGTCCAAATTCAGAATAAGTCATGCCAACTACTTTTTCTTTGATGCCTAATAGTTCTAAATCATCTTGGAAAGCACTGATACTATCACCTAATATTTTCATCAGTTGAGCATGTTCGCCTATAGACGGATCTCCATCTACAACTTGGTCTGCATGTGTGTCAAATCCTCCTAAAGATGCAACATAAACTTGAGTTTGTAGCCCACCAGAAATCAATCTTGCAATACTTTTCAATTGAATAGACAATCTATCATTTTCGTCATATTTGCCACTCAGGTTATTGCCCAATGCGTATGCTTCTTCCATTCGTTTACCATAGACATTTGATTGTTTGATGGTATTGTTGATATGTGTTATATTGTCTATTGCACAGCCTGTTACAGACTCATTTGATAATTGTTCATTTAGTTCATTTATACTTGAAGGATTAGATACAGCCATACTGTAATTAGTATTATCACCTTGGCAAGTTTCTGATACTGAGTTGCCCATTGTCACTGCAAAAGGATCTGGGAAATCAGAATTTGGATAGTTGTTTGGATAATTTGGATAGTCAATCTCAAAATTTCTTCCTAACCATCCTGTATGTTTTATTTCATTGGAATCTGAAGCAGTATGCCAAATGTCTCTTGATCGAAAGTGAGACCTATTTGGGGCTGGATAACCTACATTTTGAATGATTTTTAAATTGCCCTTGTCATAGAGGTCTCTAAATCCGTTTAAACTAGGATGGAGTGCTAAAGTGTCGTTTATTTTAAGCAATTTGTTTTCTGGAATAATAATATTTGATCGCACGTTTGCTAAATTATCATATTGATCTAAAGGAACCAATGAAGCTAATCCATCATTACCTCCATTAAGTTGGATCAGTATTATTATTTTGTCACCTAACTGTATTGATCCAGAATTTGCAAATGCATATACCGGTAATTTACCCAGTATTGTTGGCACTGCTACTGCTGACGTATATTTTAAAAAAGATCTCCTTTTCATCTATCTAATTTTTTATTCAATTACGGATGTGTGTTATCGTTCATTTTTATATGAAAAATTAAAAATCAATTATAACAAATGAAATTCTGCCATTGTTAACATAGCAAATACCAAGCTATCAGTTTTCTGACGAATACTTTGTTCTAATTCTTCATCATTAGGTGTAGATAAATAAATACCATATTCTACAGTCCATTCAAAATCAGGCAATCCAGGAATAAGAATTTGTTTTAAATAAGTTTTTTGACCGTCACTAATAGTTACTGTAAAAAACAATGACACCATTTCTTCAAGTAAGTCATTAATATCTGTTGGGTTTTTTAAAGAATTGACCAATTTGAGACTATCCGTTTTTATTGATTTATCCTGATATACTACACCCTTTATTAGTTTTTTTACTAATGTTTCTCTTTCAATTAATGATACACTATTGATCCATATTTGATAATATAATGGAGCTTGAAAATATGCGGTCCATCCTGCAACAGAAGGAACATCAAGAATTTTCTGTCCAATTTTTCTTACTGCAGCATATAAAAACACCCATAAATAATACTTGTCAATTAGCGTTTCTGAGAATTCTGTCTCTGTTGTGTTTAGTACTTTACTGACGTAATCAAGAGGACTTAGCAACATACATCCTCTTCGTTGAGAATCAAAAAAGTAATCTGATAAAAACAATTTTTTTAAGGTAGATTCTAATTGGTAATTATCTGAATATAATTGATCTCCCAACGGTATTATTACATTTTCTTCTACATCATTCGTAATATCTGCACCTACAAACCATATGTGTAACTGCCTTACTATATTGTATGCCACTTCTTTCTTTTGTAATATTATATCGATTACAGTTTTATACTCTTCTTCATTTTTATTCACAATAACAACATTATCAAATCTATATGACAGTTGTTTATTAGTAGTGTCGTGTTTGTTTTGATTAAGATATGAGGTTACTTCACCATCATCTTTAATTCTAAATTTCCATCCAGTTAATGCTCTAGCAATTTCTACAACATCTTGTTCTGTATAATTGGTATAATCTCCTTCTCCTGCTATTTCTCCTCTTCCAATAGTGAATAGCTCTAATAATTCTCTTGCATAGTTTTCATTAGATGAGCCTTTAATATTAGTATTCCCATTTAGGAATCTTAGCATAGCTGGGCAAATGGTAATTTCTTCTATTAGAGATCGAAAATCACCTTTACAATTTCTTCTAAGAATGTCAAAATAATGATAACCAAATTCTGGAATATTAAGACTCGTTATTGGTAGGTGATTATGCCAAAACATGATTAACTTAGGTAGAATTGTAAATTCCGACTCAATGAAATTTCCAATTATCCATCCATTTAGGGATCGGCGCCTTTCAAAACGTAATTTATCGATACTATTATTAGACGGAGTGTTGACCCATGATTCACCAACCGCAGCATTTGGGTCACCGTCAAAAACATAGTGAATGGGTTGATCATATTTCAATCCATTGTTGAATAAAAGATCTACGGAAGCCTCTAAACCTAAGTTTAGAACTTGTTCAATTTTGCTTTTGTTTTTTGTATATGTCAATCTATCTAATAAATAATTAGCATTATTGATGTTCCAAGGTCCTGTGTATTTGTCAAGCCACATAGTGCGTTATTTTTGAGAATATGGGCAAATATATCGATTAGACTACATTTTTTATTAAAGGTTTAATGTGTTTTAATATTTTTAAAATGTATTGTCATAAACGGCAGGCCTGTTTACCTTATTAGAGCAGCGTTACTTATGTAATTCTCTTTCGATATTGACTCGGTGCAATCATTTCAATTTTTTTAAATTGTCGGTTAAAATAACTTACACTATTAAAACCTGATAAAAAAGCTATATCACTTATCGCCTTTTGTTGATCATTAAAAATTAATTTTTTTGCAAATTTAATCCGTTCACCATTGACATAGTCGATAGGAGATACTCCTAATGTGTTTTTAAACTGTTTGTGAAAGTGCGAAGAACTCATACATGCTTTTTTTGCAAGCGAGTCAACATTAATATTTCTATCAGTAAGGTGTTTTTTAATATATTTTATAACTGTTCCAATCCTCGTGTCATTATAATATCCATTGATATTACTGATTATAGATTGCTTAGCTTTAGTTTGTAACAATCTGACAATAAGTTCTTGTATCATTAAATCCAAAATCATATCTTTTGACTTTGAATTTTGAGTAAATGTAAAAACCAAC
>JAZGFO010000146.1:0-3591 GCA_036479655.1 Saprospiraceae bacterium | reverse complement strand
AGGTTTGTTGCTGGGCAAGTATACTGAAATTACTTATTACAAATACTAAAAGAATGATTGGTTTGAATGGTGCTTTTGCTCGGACATTCATAATAAATTTTATTACTTTCATGATGATTTTGATTTAGTTAGATAAATATTTTTTCTCTCATAATTGGTATTAACGGATTAGCATATCGAGAGTGGTGAGGAACGAATCATTCTCTGATCATGCAGTGTTATCATCGGTTACCTCTTCACTAACTTTTTGGTTAATATCTCATTTCTTGAATTTAAAAATATTGCAATGTAAATCCCATGCGGGTGATTAGATATATCAATTTCAAAATGTGAATTTGGATTTTCTATCGAATATATTTCTTTACCACTAGAATTAACTATCTTAACTTTGTTCAAATTTAAGTTTTCATAACTGACATTAAATATACCATTTGACGGATTAGGAGTAATACTTATCTGATCTTGCATCTCATCAAGAACACTCACATCATCCCTACAACCTGGCACATGACACCCATCTTTATCCAATTTTATTGCGGTGATTGTTTCTCTTTGTATCCCATTCTCGTCTAATATCAGCCCTTCACCTACGATAATAATGTTTCCTGATGAAAGCGTTGCTGCAGCCATAGGATTTATAAAATCAAAGTTGTCTTTATAGACCCATTGCTGTTCTCCGTCTCCATTGATTTTGATAAGTGATGTACCACGTTTTAAGTCACCACCTGGAAAGGGTGGAGGGTTTTCTAGAAAGGCGTTATCGGGACCTATAAGATCACCTACTACATATAATCCACCTCGTGGATCTGGCCACATTTTGCGAATCAGATTATCAGCACCAAGAACACTTGGGACATCTCTAAAAAGTGGATAAAGGTATTCTTGAGTCCATTCTAATTCAAGATCAGAAGATAGATTTCTTACTATGTGATGTGGCTCATTGTGTGCTAATACATGATTGTCGATATACCATGTAGATAAATAATATGAATCATTTATGATATTGAGATTTTCTCCATAACCAGTGTCTTCCCATTGATCCAAAATATTAAAACTAACATCATAAATTACTACTCTATTGGTACTATTAAATTTCGGAGTAGGCGCAAATGATTCCGAGAATAAATAAGAAACCACAAATTTATCATCCACTATAATAGCGTCGCCAAGATTACTAAAAGCTGCTTTTTCGAAAAGTATTCTATGGCTGATAAACTCCCCAGATTTTGAAACTTCATCTATATAAATTTGATGTACTAGATCTACATCAACATCTATTTCATAAGATGAAGTCTCTCCAAAAATAAAATACGACGTATCTGTTTCAATATATTTCACATTGAATCGAGAAAATCTATTATTTGGTCTTAAGACCCATTGTTTATTAAGTTCATCGTCATATTTTACGAGGATGTAGGCAATGGAATCATATTGTGGAGGAGAGAAAGCTATTAATGCCCCACCATCTGAAGTGAATGAATAGTTTGTCCTTCCTCCAATTGAAATATTTCCAAAATCATTATGCAAATTTTCATATTTTATGAGATTTAAATTAGTGTCTAATAATGCAACATAGTTATAACTTGGATCACCTTTGAAATTAAATCCCACAACAAGTAGTTTATCATTTGCAATATCACACCCATGGACTTTAGTTGATAAAGAATTATCTAATCTTATGGTTTTTTTCATTGAGGTTTGGGATTGCAATGAAAAGCAAATAAGTGAGAAGATGGCAAAACAAATAAAATGTTTCATGTTATCAATTTTTCAAAAGGGGTTAGTCATCAATGACTAACCCCTGATTGGTAATAAATTAAATCTTGATAAATCTATGTGTTTCTATTATCTCATTTCCATTCTGCAACTTAAGTATATATATACCATTTTGCAATGAGGAAACGTCTATAGAATTTATAGATTGTGCAGAGCTTCTTGATACTTCTGATCCCGTTATGGATTCAATTACGAATGAATTAATAACATTCTTGCTTTCGATATTGAGTCGATCATGTACTGGGTTAGGATAAATGTGAATTTCGCTTACAACTTCTTGTTCTTTGCTATTTCTAGTTTTAGAAGTTGGCAATTCAAATGTACTTGTATAGTTGTACCCATATAATGTCAATATAGATCTTGCCCATGATCTTGATGTACCTTTTACACCATCCGCGTGAGTTATGACATTGGAAACTTGACTGTTGGTTAATTGATCCAATGGTGTACCATTCACAATAGTATATAAATTGACTAATCTGTTGTAGTCCGCCACTTGATAGCTATCCATATAATATTTAGTTGGAATACTGTTCAGAATATTCGTTGCACTAGACCAATTATTCTGTCCCACATAATAATTGAATGCTGTGTAATCGCCTACTATGCTATTCAATTTCATTAGATAGTTAATATAGCTAGCCTCATTCCATACTGTGGGATATAGTTGATACGTTGCTATGATATCAGCTAGCAAATCGTCATTTTGCTCCCAAAGTCCTGTACCTATCTCTTCTGCAAATGGCGTAGATACAGATCCATTATTATTGTTTTCTAGATCGGAAATATCATTCTCTATATCTGTTTGCCTGGTGATCTTAGTGGGTAGGTCAGTAGGCACATCATCATGTTGCACCCCCGTACTTGGGTCTGATGGGTCTGTGGGGTTTAGTCCGAATATAGTTGTCGTTTCGGTGGCACAAGTATAGTTAGCTCTATCAAACTTTAGTACTCCTAGAACCTCATTAGGCTCATCAAAAGGTTGCATACTATGGTAGTATTCTATATCTGTCCCTAAGGTATAATCATTTATAATATCATCGTTTGATCCATTCAGCCATTTATTAGCTGCAGTGGCTAACTGTTCATTTTGATCAATATGAAACTGTATTTGCCTTATTCCAAGTCTAAACTCATCTATAGACCACACCGCTTTATCACTAGAGTAGAAATCGTTGCAACTAAAATATAATCCTCGCTTAGAATTCAAATTGAAGGTACCCGCTGGAAATGTGGTAGAATTTTGATGATCTCCTACTATACCATTCGGACTATTGAATATATTGTTCCTTATCTTATTGTTAATAGGTCCTATATCATCTGCAAAAATGTTGACAGCTGTTAATAAGCTAGAATTCTTAAATTCATTTTCTTGAATATCCGCTCCAAACATCAACCCTTCTAGATAAATAGCAACTTGATTATTGATCTGACCATCTTGACCTGTACAAGAACTGATATTACTCGTGGATAATCCAGAATTATCAAATACATTTTTCCATATTGTAAAGTTACCAACAGAGTTAGAATATACACCTCTATAACATCCATTGAAGTTACTATTCCATACAAAAAATGGTTTTTGACCATTTGCTGCATTGTTTTTTACTCCATATCCTAGATTATTAAACGTACATCCCCAATGAACAGCAAAAATACTATTTTGAGCTTCAATGCCTATCCCATGATCTTCGATACAGGGACTGTTTGAACTACTAGTAAAATCTGAAAACATAAATGTTGCCATTCCATTCAATCTATTCAGTCGTACAAATGATTGAAAATCTGGATTGTGGTTGTTAATGAAATTTGTTG
>JAZGFO010000145.1:0-11333 GCA_036479655.1 Saprospiraceae bacterium | reverse complement strand
ATAGGAACTGGAGAACCCGTGATGTGGGGTGATACCCTAAAGTATGCGTTGATAATTTATAATCAAGGAAATGAAGGTGTAAAAAATGTAAAAGTAGTGGATTATCTTCCATTGGGCTTGTCTTTTCTATCTTCTAATGCTCCTGAGTGGTCCCTTCTTTCTAATGGACATGCTATTGCTACTTTGAGCAACTCCTTAGCGGCAGGTGCAAGTGATACTTTATATATCAATTTGGGTGTAAAACAAGGAGTAAGATCTGATGATTTAATCAATTATGCTGAAATATCATACTTTGAAAATACCGAAGGGGATGAAGACAAAGATTTTGACAGTACACCTGATGACGATGATGATAATGATGGTGATATCAATGATGACAATACCAATAATGATGAAGGAGATGAAGACGATCATGATATAGTAAAAGCACCTCTTTTTGACCTTGCTTTACGCAAAACAGTGGCCAGTGGTCATAATGTAGTGGTGATAGGAGATGAGGTGGTGTATAAAATAGAAATATTTAATCAAGGCACTATGGATGCAACGGCTGTGGAAGTAGCTGATTTTCATCAAAATGGATTGACTTTCGACATCACTTTAAATCCTGATTGGAAGCCAAAAGGCAACCATTTAGAATACATTCCTACAGTGGATATCAAGGCAGGGGAGAGTGCCGCAATATATATTACTCTAAAGGTAAATAATAACGCTAATAATGCTAATATTCTTAACGAAGCAGAGATCATTGCCGCCAAAGATGCATTGGGAGTGAACAGATCAGATTTTGATATAGACAGCAAGCCAGATACCGATTTTACCAATGACATAGGGGGATTAGCAGGTAGTGATACCGATAATGTAATCAATGATATTGGGATTGTGGATGAAGATGATCATGACGTAGCACCACTCATGATGTGCGGCGATATTGCTTGCAAAGGATCAATAAATATAAGTGTGGATAACTCTTGTAGTTTCACGATTACACCATCAATGTTACTCACTGACACCTCTGGATTTTTACCCAGCCAATTTAATATTGACTATTTTGATCTGAATGGCAATCGAATAACTGATGTCAGAATAAATGAGCGAATAAATGTTATGATCAGTGTACCAGTATGCACTACAGGAAATACAGAATGTTGGACACAAGTATTAATAGAAGATAAATTGGCTCCTATCCTAGATTGCGCTGAGCGAGATACGATCTTGTGCTTTGAAATGGACAGTATAAGATACCCCAAAACCCTTGACCTTTGCGATAATGGAGTGAAAGTAGAATTGGTAAATCAACAATTTATAAAGCTATGTCAAAATGATACAATAGTGGGCATGAGCAGACGTACTTTCAGAGCCATTGATGCGGCTGGAAATGTATCTGACACATGCAGTACTGATGTGTATATCATGACTCCTAAAATTAGAAATATCCAATTTCCAGATGATACCATTGTGGCATGTAGTGGATCATTTAACGACTTAAATACTTTGCAAAAGGCAAAATTTGGCGGCCCTATTTTTATGGGTTTTGATTTAACTACAGATACCCTTGGAATATGCCTTATTAGATCAGACTTTGAAGATAGGGTGCTAATAAATACACCTTGTAAAAAACAGGTGATGCGGATGTGGACAGTGAGGCAAACCTTCTGTACCAATAAAGATACCATCATACAAATGCCACAATTAATCACTCTTGTTGATACTTTAGCTCCCATAATATCAGTAGCGGATACTATAAAAGTAGTAGGCAGCACTAATGCCAACTGTATGGTCACATTTAGTCTTCCCGGGCTTACCGCTAAAGATGCCTGTGATACCAATGTAGTGATCAATGTTTTTCATGATTCCATCCCGGTATTTTATAATGGTATGACATTGCGCCTCCCTATTGACACTCATACGCTATATGTACAGGCTTATGATGGCTGCCATAATATATCAAATGATACTTTCGTAGTGATTTTGCAGGATGATACGGCACCTGTTACTATTTGCTTAGCACAAACAACGGTGTCACTTAATAACAATGGCATCGCTACCATTCCAGCTTTAAAATTCGATGATGGTTCTTATGATGCTTGTTCAAATGTCACCTTTTCTGTAAGGAGAATGACATCCACTTGTGATACGGCTTCACTTATATCAGGCTCTAGTGTTATCTTTTGTTGTGATGATGTAGGATCAGAAGTAATGGTAGAGTTAACAGCTACTGATGCATCAGGTCATACCAGCATATGTATGATTAGCGTAGAAATACAAGATAAGGACATACCTAGCATTACCTGCCCTCCTAATGTTACTGTGGATTGTAATTATATTATCGGAGACTTAACTGTTTTTGGGAATGTGGTAGAGCAAGGCCAGCAAAAAACACTCAAAATAGATCCAAATGATGTAGTAACTGCTTCTGGATCATTAGCAGATGGAGTATTCTTTGGAAATTGTATGGATACTGTATTAGAAAGCAGTACTAAGAGCATTGACCAATGTGGTTTGGGTACGATTACCCGAATATTTACAGCCCGTACAATGTCAGGTATAGAAGCCAATTGTAACCAAACCATCACCATAATACATGATGGAAACACCAATAAACCCCTCATCACATATCCTAATAATATAACAATAGTAAATTGCGATGCTGCTGCTGCAGCGCCTACTTTTGCAGGTTTTCCTACAGCCGATGAAGGAAAATGTAACCGTATTGGATTTGGATATAAAGATCAATTGGTCACTCCTCTGGATACTACCATCACTTGCCTTAAAATCATCAGAACATGGACTGCTCATGAGACCTGTGTCACTCCCAACAAACTTATTAGTACAGGGAAACAGACCATTTATTTAGAAAAAAATCAGGGCAACAATCTTCTCATTGAAGGTACTGTCATAAGTAGGTATGATGAACCTGTATCAAAGGTGGCAGTGGCTCTTAGATCAAGAAAGAACCAATCCATAAATCAATCAGATACAGACAATAAAGGACAATATGTTTTTGACAATATGCCACAAGGAGGAAATTATAAAGTGATTCCATATAAAAATCACGATTGGAGTAATGGTGTTTCTACTTTGGATTTGATCCAGATTCAGAATCACATTCTTGGTAAAACACCCATTATTGATGGCTATAACATGATAGCTGCTGATGTAAATAATGATGCTAATGTTTCAGCTATTGATTTGGTACTATTGAGAAAAATAATACTTGGAATTGACGATGAAGTAAAGAACAATACAAGTTGGAGATTTGTATGGCAAGACAATGACATCAGTGATAGATTAGACCTCTCATCTTCTCTTATAGAACAATATGAGCTAGATGCCCTGATTATAGATATGTCTATTGATTGGGTAGGAATAAAGGTAGGCGATATCTCTGGAAATGCTGCTGCCAATGGAATAGAAAAGTCAGAATCACGATCGAATGAACATTATCAAATGAATTGGCAAATAAGCAATGTGAATGATAATGATCAGATTGATTTTTATCTCCCAACCCTATTAAACTTTAATGGAATTCAAGGAGAAATAAACATACCAAAAGGATTGAATATCCATGCTTTTAAAGGAGGTCAAATCATTCTGAATGGTGAGAATATTCATATTGACAGAGTGAGAAATCGCATCGCTTATAGCTATTCTTCACTTACACCTTTGGAAATCAAGAGAGACAAACCACTCTTCTCTTTGATTATTTCAGGAGCTGCTAAACTAGACGAAAAATCACTGACCATGGGTGAAAATATTACGAAAGCTGAAGTGTATACCAATCTCAAATCACGTTCTTACAAACTGGAAAAGAAAGGCAACAATAATCAAGCTTTCGAAGTATTTCAAAATGAACCCAATCCTTGGAAAAAGAATACTGCGATAATAGTGAATGTACCTAATAATGGAGATGCAACTTTCAATGTATATGATGTGCAAGGGAGGTTACTCATCAATAGAAAAGTGACGCTAACAAAAGGGAAAAACACTATCTATTTAGATAAAAAAGAAATTTCAGTAACGGGTGTGCTTCTATACGAGGTGACTTATAATGATAAAGTCGTTACCAACAAGATGATTAGAATGGAGTAAAATTTGATCCAACAATTTGTCATTGAAAGAGTACTGGAAAATAGGAAAATGACTTGTAAACCAGACACATATTTCAGAAAGTACTCAATATTGTAATCATCATAGAAAGGCAGAAGGCCTTTAAACTGATAGCCAATGGCAACGCCCTTAGTTTGAGTAGCGATTGTTGTGATTTGGCGACATTGTTGACTTAAAATGATGACAAATATTTCTGGTTACACATGATATTGAGGAGTCACCAAATATCATTGTTTTAATATCTTACACAGACTCGCTTTGGTATGCACAGTATTCTGAATAAGGATAAAATAAAGACCTGCTCCCAAGGCACTCAAATCAATGGTTAAAGGGCTAGAAGTACCTGTATAATTGGTAATTATAGCCCCAGCATTATTCAAAATTTTGATTTGATAATTATCAAAATCTCCATCAATTATAACTTTATCCGCAAAAGGATTGGGATAGATGCTTATGTCTAGTGATGAAGTGATAATATGAGCACTGGTTGTCATACTGTATTCATCAGCTCCTATGTCTACTCTACTATTTATCACCCTGTTATCACCGTCAATATCAGTTTCACCAATGTCAGCCATAAATGCCGGATTGCCAGCATCAAGGCCTGGTGAAGAAGAAGTGAGATGATGATCAGCAACGGAGATATCTTTAAACTCAGGGTTACTAAAAATAGAATTTGCATCTTGACTAGCCCCATTTTGATAGGAAGAAAAAATGCTATACACTGTCCCTTCATATTCAAATTCAGCACTGCCCACGATATAAAATTGGTTATAATTTAAGGCCAAATTGATAGAATTTACATCTTCTACAAAAAGCACAATGTCAGCAGTATTTGTAGCATAAAAGATATTATTTTCAAGAACGCAATTTTCAGTATATGTGATGTTTATTTCTCCTGTAACCCCACCCACACCAGCATCATTTGTATCATTATTATAACAGCTGTTATTCCTAATTTCACAATCTACTACCTTCCCTGAATTAGATGGGTAGTCATAACCTCCTATGGCAATACCAGCATCATCATTTCCATAAATAAAGTTATTGCGCACTTTAATGCCAGAGGTAGTCTTTCCTACATTTTCACAACCTATTTCTATGCCCCATTGACATTGATAGACTCTATTGTTTTCAATCAGCAAGTCTTTGCCACCATCCACATAGATACCTCCAGCAGTGGCATATGGAGACTTACAATTGTAAACAGTATTCCCTTTTATTATGCCATTGTGTGCCTGATCATTAGTGTTCGCAGTGCCTTCATGCCCTATTATATCAATGCCAATATTGGTGATATCCCTAACGATATTATTGGTCACTTCAAAACCATTTACATTTCCATTAATCGCTAACCCTTCACTAAATCCAGTGCGGCTGTTGTGTACGATATTATCAGCAATTACGAGATTAGTAATGGCATTATTCCCATCAGTACCATATACTATTATCGGCTGGCTATTGGTGCTAGAATTAACAGGTGCTGATGCATTGGAGGAAAAATTAATCTTGCTGATATCGTTATTCCGAATTTCTATATTTTGGCAATTGCCTTCCACCACAATCCCTTGGGCATCCAGCTGCTCATTATCAGTAATGTACAATCCCTGAATAGTGATATAACTTTGGTCAATTATGCCAATAACTGCCTCAGGATTGTTGATTCCAGCTCCGCTGATGGTCACCATGTCATTGCCATAATTTTTAAAAACAATGGTATTATTGACCGAGCCAGAGACATTGACTTCTACTTTTTCATTATAGGTTCCAGTCGTAATATTTACTATGCTGTTAGCAGTGGCATTGTCCATCGCGTACTGTATTGTTTTCCAAGGCTGCCCAAGGGAAGTTCCATCATTAGAGTTACTACCAGTAGTAGAAACATAGAAAATATTTTGTGAGTTTCCGATGTAACAGATACAAAGGACAAATATTATTGATAATATTATTTTATAGAGTTTTTGCATTGGCTTTCTCCAAATTAAAGGTGAAAATTAAGAAATCAAGAGTAATTCGTGCTATTCTATTTACTTCTGACCTATCTATTAATTTTAATACCTGACTGAAAATCGGCTGTCCGACGAAATGTTTACTTTTGTTTAATGCTGTCTTGTTTTGTTTTTCGACTCCAAGATAGCTATCGAGTCCAGAAATGGACTCGTTTTTTATTTATTCGGACACCATTAACAAATAACTTAATTTTTTAAAAATGCTTACATTGGTTAATAAAAGTGTTAGGGATATTTCTAGTTATCGTTATGCCAAACCAAAGTAGATACAAATGAAAGCTATAGTGTTAAAAAAACCGTGTACGGCAATAACAAACCACAAATCGTATTTGCGTAAGTAGAATATCAGAGCTATAAGTGCTCCGGTAATCCAAGTAACAAGCTGTCCTGTAATGCCTTGTTGACTGTGCATGAAGCCAAAAAAACTAGTAACTAGTAGAATATTAAGCAATATACTGATTTTGCTTTCTCCAAATAATTTTACAAATTGTCGCATAAAATAACCGCGAAAGATTATTTCTTCTCCAAACCCTGAAGTAGCCCACACTACTAATAAAGTAAATAATAAGGCAGGAAGATTTCCTTTTATTTCATCAAAACTTGAATAATCTAGAGGAACTCCAGTTAGTTTAGTAATTACAGGAACCAATAAAAAGGCATAAAAAATAAAGAGTCCTAGTGCAACTAATGGAGCAAGTACGAAAATGTTTTTGGTTGTAAATTTTTCGCGTTGAAACCCAAGTTCTAAAAATGCTTTTCCTTTGTATTCTACGTGACTTGATATGATGATTACTATTGAAGCAATAATATTTGGAAAGAAACCTAAATAAATTGGTCCAAACCATAAAAAGCAGATGATTGCAAATGTAATTAAAGGAATTAATATTTGTCGTAAGGTGATTTTGTTCATTGTTTTTAGATTTTAAATTCTAAACGAAATAATGAACAAAATCTCTAAAAACCCTTTTAAATACTTGCATTTTTGCTGAATGGTCGTAAATTTATAACTGAATAGTCGGTAGTTTTTGAAATCTTTTATTGAAACCAATCCATAAATGCTTTTCTCTTGTAACGACTGATATTTATTTCTGAAATTGCGTCGTTTTTAATGAAAGCTTTTAACCGAATACGCAACTTGCCATTTTCAATCTTTTCAATTCGGTCTAGGGTTTCTTTGTGAATGATAATTTGCCGATTAGCTCTAAAAAACAATTGATCGTTTATTATTTCTTCGAGTTCATTTAATGTAAAATCGGTGTTAATTTTAGTGCCATCGTTTTGAACAGTATACACAATTTTGTTTTCGCTATAAAAACATGCAATATTTTCGTAGGTAAGCTTTGTTATTTTCGCGCCGCTTTCAATAATAATTTCAGCATCTCTTATAGATAACTTATATAAATTGTGTAGGTCTTCAGCATACAATAAACCTATGAGAATAAAACATATTAATAAGGAAATTAGTAAACCAATTAATGTATAATAGAACTGTATTTCTCCATCTACAACTATCTCTAAAATAATATTTACAGGAATATAGATTATTGCAAAATACCCTAAAGTAGTAGCCATAAACCTTGTGATAGTAGCAATTTCCACCTTTTTAGAGAAGTGTTTTTTCTTATAAAACTTAAAATTAAGTTCCGCTATGATTCCAACTAGAATAAAAAAAACAATAGTAAATAGGAAGCCTACTGTAGGAAATCTATACGTTTCACTATCTAGAAAATTATCACTCGCTGCTAAATGATTTGCGACTAACGAGAAAATAATCAATACAATTGCTTTCTGAAACCAACGCCATACAGAACTATTAGCAAATGAATGCCATACTGTTTTTACTGTATTCTTGGTAGGCTGTTTAGTGCTCATAAATTAGAAACTCTTTTTATGAAAATCTTCTGTTTACGGAGTGGACTCAAGATTCAAAAGTAAAAAATAATTTCTCCAAGAATATGTTTAAAATATTTTTCAATTTTACCCTAGGAAGTAATGGTGTCCGAGTAAGTTTTTTTAGTTGAAGTCATTTAGTCAGACAGCTGATTTTGATCATTTGATAGTAATATGGATTACTTAGGATAAAATGGGGTGCTTATATGGATGGTGTTAGCTTATTAATGATCTTTTTACAGCTTTATCGGACAGCCAAATGATTCTTTTTTTTGGTTTTTAACAGGAGACACTCTACTATTGGATAAAAAGTAGTTTGCAGAGGGAATTTCTTGAGAAAATAGCATTTTTTAGGTTTGGTCGGACACCACTACTTGTAAACCTAAAAGGATGTGGAATGACAGTTCATTTTTAACTGAAACTGAAACATCTGAACTAAAAATATAGGTTTTGAAGGCGAATTTGATTTTCCAAAACCAGTTGCATTAATACACGACTAACGACTAATAGACTAAGGCCTAAAAGCCTAAAAGCCTAAAAAACTAACGACTAATAGACTAACGACTAAAAAACTAACGACTAAAAAACTAATTAACTAAAAAATTGCTCAAGAAGTCACCCCTGCCCATAAGAGGCTGCCTTGAGCGAAGTCGAAGTGGACTTTCACCTCTTAGATTAATCTGTACCTTTATACGAAAGATGTCCATTTGGGGCACACACAATACATGTCAAATCAATTTCATAACGCCCTAACGGGATGCTACGCTAGATAGACTCAATCTTTGGTAATAAATTGAACACAGCAGCATAAATTATTAAAAACACACAATGAAAACCAGAATACAATTATCACTAGTTCTTTTAATTATAATATCAATTAGTCCTCACTTATTTAGTCAAACTTATCAAAAAGATTTTGATTGGGATCAATATAATAAAAAGGCAACTTCATTGAGCAATCCTCAATTTTCACCTGATGGAAATCACATACTATACTCAACTAACAACGCAGATTTTGATTTGAATAAATGGGAAAGAAACTATCACTTAATGAATATTCCAACTAGGAAAGATTCTATTTTGCAATTTGAGCAAAAAGGTGTGAGAGGAATTGAATGGTCTCCTACTGGAAAATATATATCTTTTAGAGCTTCTAAAGATGGTAAGAGCCAAATATTTATTAAAGAGCTTTCAAGTGGAAAAGTAAAAGTAATTAGTAATCACCCTACCAATATTTTAAGTTATTTTTGGAGCCACGATGAAACCAAAATAGCTTTTATTTCAAGAGACCCTGATATTGAAAAAAGCGAATCTGAAAAGTTTATTACTGCGTTTGAAGTAGGGCCACAAGGGTATCTTAATGACCATCAATACTTATCTTCTCACTTGCATGTAATAGATATAGCAAATGAAAAAGAGGAACGATTAACAAAAGGGGACTGGACGATTAGTTCTGGAATAAGTTGGTCATTAAATGATAAAAAACTTGTATTTACTAAAAAATCGGATGCTTATTCGTCTCGCTGGAACGACTCTAAAATCATGTTTTATGATTTAGCCACTAAAGCTTTAACTCCATTTTCGAAAGACACTCAATTTGAATTTTCTCCTGAATTTACACCAAAGGATAATCACCTTTTATATCGGAATACTACGGATAAAAATCCTGCAGGTTTGAAGGATTTATATATTAGTTATAATGATAAAAAGTCAGTAAACTTGAGTTCAGCAATAGATAGAAATATAAAATCCTATGATTGGCTAAGTTCGGATAATGAAATTCTCGCATATGGTCAAGACGGCACTACCGATGGTGTTTGGATTATTTCTATTGAAGGCAAAATCAGAAAAGCATCTTTCAGTAATTCTTTTGTGATTTCAAGTTTGACTATAAATAAAAGTGGTGAAATAGTGTTATTAGGTTCTACAGGAAGTCAACCATCCGAATTGTTTTATCTTAAAGATCATTCCTCTGATCCAATTCAACTTACTCACTATAATGACGCCTTTAAAAAGATGAAATTGGGACGAGTAGAAACTATCGAATGGAAAACAGATTTAAATATAACAACAAATGGAGTTGTTACTTATCCTCCAAATTTCTCATCTAAAAATAAATACCCTTTAGTATTAGTGATACATGGAGGCCCAACATCTTCATCAATGGAAGGATTTAGTGCTAGAAATCAAGAAATGGCAAGAAATGGGTGGATCGTTTTCCAACCAAATTATAGAGGTAGTAACAATCTAGGAGATGCTTTTCAAGAGGCTATAATGAATGATGGTGGAGAAGGGCCTGGAAGAGATGTAATGGGAGGTATTGAGGCATTAAAATTACATGGATATATAGATGAATCAAGCATAGCGGTTTCGGGTTGGTCATATGGAGGTTTCATGACTTCCTGGTTAATAGGGAGATATCCTGACACCTGGAAGTGTGCAGTAGCTGGGGCTGCTCCAATCGATTTTACAGATATGACCAGTTTAAGTAATATGAATCTTACGTTGCGTCACGCCATTACTAATTCGCCATGGGTAGGAGATAACTACAAAACTCATTACAATATGTCTCCGCTAAAAAATCTATCTAAGATAAAAACTCCAACATTAGTGATGTCAAAAGTTGAAGATCAAGTAGTTACCGTTACAGGGTCTTATAAATTATATCATGCTTTAGTTGCAAACAATATCCCAACAAAGTTCATTGCCTACCCTGGGGGAGGTCATTTTCCTTCAGATCCAGTAAATAGGAAAGATGTTTCTGACAGGTGGATTAGATGGTTAAAACTATATTTGGATTAAAAACTACTCCTACATACCTAAGAATTCGGCTTGCCAGTAGGCTGAAGCTGAATATCCTTAGTAATCACAGAAGAAAGAAGATTTATAGAATACTTATTTGGTAACTCAGGTGGCATCAAATTTGGCTAAAAAAAGGCCTTTTATTTCTATACTTTGGCAATTAAGAAAATACTCAATATTTGTAATCATCATAGAAAGGCTGAATGCCTTTCAGCTCAATAGCGAATGATGTGATCTGGGCGGCATTTTTGAACATGAACAGTAGTTTCAACGATTCAGAGCCAATTTATAACTCATTGATATAGAGCAAAATATAAACAACAATAAAAAAATAGGTTACAGCTGTTTATATATTTGCAAAAACATTAATATGAGTAACAAACTTAAAAAAAAGAAAAGCCAAAAGAGCGAAAAGTTTTAAGAATGATTTAAAAAACGCACAAAAAACTCCACGTAATTTGCTTTTACACAGAATATCCCAAACTATTGATCACTTTATACCTGATTTGAATCAGACCTTTAATG
>JAZGFO010000144.1:0-7786 GCA_036479655.1 Saprospiraceae bacterium | reverse complement strand
ATCCACAAGCTAAATGCATCATCACTACCAAAAACATCTCTTCCTTTTAATTGTAGGGTAACTAACTGTAGGGCCTTGGCAGAAGTGTCTGAGTCAAGCCTTTTGGAAGGAGCATATCTTTGCAATGTCCTTAATGAAAGATGGAATATTGTAGATATCTCTTTGAGCGAAATAGAAAGATGATGCATCAAATCTAAAACTTCTTTCATAAGTACCCCTTTACGAGATGCATTTATTATCCACATTGGCCCACTCGATGGTGCTGTCATTTGTAAATATGCAGATATAGGCTCTTCGACAAGGGAAGGTGCATTGGGTTTAATTTTGTAAGATTCCATAAAATATTACTTTGATTATGTCATATGACACAAATATAACGACATTTAGCCGATTTTCCAATTTTCTGCTCACATTTTTAAATCATAAAGCCTACTTAACATAGTTTTAATATATTTTTGATGATAATTGGTAAACAATGATAAGATTACTAAGTTTTACTACATACGTTGTAAAAAATGATTACTTTTGCGACACCATTATCAAAATTATAAATTAATAATATATGAGTAATACACCAGAGAAAATAAATTGTCTAATAATAGGTTCAGGCCCTGCTGGATATACAGCAGCAATATATGCAGCGCGAGCAAATATGAATCCAATTTTATATACAGGAAAAGAACCTGGTGGGCAATTGACAATAACAAATGATGTTGAAAATTATCCAGGATATCCAGATGGTGTTATAGGTCCTGTGATGATGGAAGATTTCAGAAAACAGGCAGAACGATTTGGGACAGAAGTTAGATATGAATTGATAGAGAAAGTTGACTTTTCAGGCGATATTCATAAAATATGGTCAGAGACAGGACATGAAATCCATTCCCACTCTGTTATTATTGCAACTGGAGCTAGCGCACGTTGGTTGGGTTTAGACTCAGAAACCAGACTAATGAATAAAGGTGTTTCTGCATGTGCAGTATGTGATGGATTCTTTTTTAGAGGAAAAGAGGTTATAATAGTAGGTGCTGGTGATACTGCAGCAGAAGAAGCTACATATCTTTCTAAAATGTGCACAAAAGTACATATGTTAGTTAGAAGAGATGAAATGAGAGCGAGTAAAATAATGCAAAAAAGGGTTATAGATGCTGCTAATATTGAGATCTATTGGAATACAGAAACTATAGAAGTGCTTGGAGAAGAAGAAGTAATAGGAGCTAAGGTCAAAAATAATAAAACGGGTGAAGATAGTGTAATAAATGCAAGTGCTTTTTTTGTAGCGATTGGACATAAACCTAACACTGTAATTTTTAAAGATAGTTTGGATATGGACGATAATAATTACCTATTAACAAAACCAGACTGTACTAAAACTAATATAGAAGGAGTATTTGCTTGTGGTGATGTACAAGATACAATCTATAGACAAGCGGTGACTGCTGCGGGCTCAGGATGTATGGCAGCGTTAGATGCGGAGCGATATTTAACAGAAAAAGAGATAATATAATATACTTGTCGTCTAAAAAAATAAAAACAAAACAAATGAAATTTAATAAAGGAGTTATTCACGGTGATGAGATTTCGCGATTATTCAAATATGCAAATGACAATAATTTTGCAATGCCAGCTGTAAATGTTGTAGGTACAAATACTGTAAATGCAGCCATGGAAACAGCAAAAACTGTTAATTCTCCAATAATTATTCAGTTTTCTAATGGAGGATGTGTTTTCTATGCTGGAAAAGGATTAAGTAATGAAGGTCAAAAAGCAGCCATTCTTGGTGGTGTTGCAGGTGCTATGCATGTACATACTTTAGCAGAGGCATATGGTGTAACAGTAATTTTGCATACAGACCATTGTGCAAAGAAATTATTGCCTTGGATCGATGGATTATTAGATGCAGGTGAAGCACATTTTGAAAAACATGGCGTTCCTCTTTTTGGGTCACATATGATTGATCTTTCTGAAGAACCTATAGAAGAGAATATTGAAATATGTAAGAAGTATCTCAAGCGAATGGACAAAATGGGGATGACATTAGAAATAGAATTAGGGGTCACTGGTGGAGAAGAAGATGGAGTTGATAATACTGATGTAGATAGTTCTAAACTTTATACTCAACCAGAAGAAGTAGCTTATGCTTACGAAGAGTTAAGTAAGATAAGTGATAAATTTACAATTGCTGCTGCATTTGGAAATGTACATGGTGTGTACAAGCCAGGAAACGTAGAACTACGTCCAATCATATTAAAAAATAGTCAAGATTTTGTAGAAGAAAAATTTGGAACTGGACCGCAACCTATCAATTTTGTATTTCATGGTGGCTCTGGATCATCTCCAGAAGAAATCAAAGAAGCAATTGAGTATGGTGCAATCAAAATGAATATTGATACGGATCAACAGTGGGCTTTTTGGGACGGTATGAGATTATACGAAAAAGAAAATCATGATTTCTTACAAGCACAAATTGGAAACCCTACTGGTGATGATGTGCCAAATAAAAAGTATTATGATCCAAGGAAATGGTTACGAGTATCTGAGCAATCATTTATCAAAAGACTGTCAAAAGCTTTTGAAGATTTAAATTGTATGAATAGGTCTTAATGACCACGAATTAGGCAATGACTAAATAGAAAAGAAAAAAAATAAAAATTATTAACTCAATATTGGGAAAATAACTTTTAGCAATTATCTTTGCGTCGCTTTACAATACTAAGCATTCCTAATGGCCCGTTCGTCTAGGGGTTAGGACGCCAGGTTTTCATCCTGGTAGCAGGGGTTCGAATCCCCTACGGGCTACTAAAAGCTCCTAAAACAATATGTTTTAGGAGCTTTTTAATTTTTCACTTAATTTTTTGATGTATCTAATATTGTTAGAATCTAACGCTTAGGTATTGAGAATATCTTTTTATTATATAATTTAGATTTTCCCTTAGGTATCGAAAGCGAAGTCCATTCTTCATTTTGAATCATCTTTCCGATAAATACAATTTGTCCAATATGATATGCGTAATGTGCAAGTTGTCTATTTAAAGCTTCTATTATTGAATGTTCTATACTTCGAATATATATGACTTTTTCAAGATCACTTTCTGTAATAGAATTAATTACATTAAATAAACACTCCCAACCTTCATTCCACGATATTAAAAGTTCTTTTTTAGAATTTATATCATTATCAAATTCTCCATCACGTTTTCGCCATTCTTTTTCTCCGTCCGTAGTAAAAAAGTCTGTCCATCGCGAAAGCATGTTTCCATTTAGATGTTTTACAATTATAGAAATACTATTACTTTCCGCATTGTATTGCCAGAACATTTTTTCGTCTGGGATTTGATCAAAAGTCTTTTCTCCAAGATTTTTGTAAAATTCAAATTGCTTTTTAACACTTTTTAAATAACTATTCATCTTTTTCTTTATTTATTAGACATCATAATAGGAGTATTGAGATATTCATTTCAGATAATGCTACAACATTTGTATTTAGGTAATAACAAATGATTATTTATTTTACTTCAATAAGAGCAGTCCATATCGATAAAGTGTGTCCTTCCAATCTTGTCCATATCGGTCTAATCATTCCATTATATGATGAGATGTCATTATAATCTCCAAAGAAAATATTGGATGTCGGTGTAAATGGTGATTCACTTATTTTTTTATTAATAAATGTTTCTCCACCATCAGTAGAGTAAGCTAGATATACATCCGTTTGATTGTCGTTATAAGCTCTACGATCATAAAATACAATATAAATATAACCAGTATGTACATCTACATCCATCCAACTAAAAAACTGATGTTTGCCCGGTAAGTCATCATTTACTCTTGTTCTTGAAGACCAAGATTTACCATCATCTGTTGATCTGATAAGCCAAATGTCAGTATCGTTCTTTCCATTTTTTTGATCACTCCAATTTATGTATAAGTTGCCACTATGTTTACTTTTAGATCGATCTATTCCGAGGATAGGCATACCATTACATCTATTTATACCAGGAATGTCTAATGTCCAGCCTTCAAATTGAGTAGCAACTACTTTGTCATTTTTTAGCCAAGTATTTCCACCATCAATAGATTTGTCGAGATATATTTTATTGCCAAATGCCCAAGATACATATACATTACCATTTTTGTCCATTACGGGTACAGCACCTTCTGTAGTATTGTCATCATCAAGGCAGTCCCCATCAATATCCGAAATATCAATTGGCGAAGTCCATGTATTTCCATTGGTGTTGCTACTAGAAAATAAAATTCGAGATTGATCTTTTGGGTTTTTAGAATTGTATTTGTCAAACTCTGTCCAAGTCATTAATATTTCACCACTTTCAGGGTCAATGTATAGCCATTGTTTATCTTGATCTTTTGTACGGTCATTCATAGGCGAATTGCCATCGCCAAAAGTTTGTCCCTCATTTTTTGATTTTTGGACAACAATTCTGTCCAAAAACTCTTCACTCGCATAAGCTTGTCCTGTCGGATTACTCAAATGAGAATAATAAATATTCCCCTTAGGGCCTATTCTTATTACAGGATCACCATATACACCACTCGAAGAAGTTAATTTTGATTGTGTCCATGATTTTCCACCGTCATTAGATGTGTATACCCAATCTAAGATAGCTCCCGCAACAATATTATCTAGATTTGAGGGGTTGATACATATACTCGGTTCACAAGGACCTAAACCAGAAGTCCCAGAATCCAACATTATATTTTTTGGATTATCAACCATTGACACTTGTATCGTTTTGGATTGTTTTCTACTACAACCAAATAACATAAACGATAAAACTATCAAAATAAATACCTTTTTAATAATGAGTGTTTTAAGTTAAGAACTAATTTAATATTTTATTCCTTCTTTAGTTACCTCTATATTTTTCAATTGCTTTCATTATCTCTTCTCGTCTATTGGCTGGAGAAGGGTGAGAACTTTGAAATTCTGGAGTTCTAGAACCTCCACTTGCTTCTTCTAATATATCCATAACCCCAATAAGGTTTTCTGGGTCGTAACCAGCTTCTATCATCAATCTTACCCCAAAATCATCAGATTCTAATTCTTGATCTCTACCATATTTCATACTACTGTATTGTCCTACTACATTAGCTATTTGGGCAATTGACCCATCACCTCCAGAACCTATCAATACACTTTGTATCAATCCTTGAATAAATCCAGACTTTGCCATTCGCTCTGCACCATGTCTATGAATAACATGACCAATTTCGTGACCAAGTACTCCTGCGAGTTGGTCTTCATTTTTAAATTTATTATACAATGCAGCTGTTATAAATACTTGCCCTCCAGGTAATGCAAATGCATTAACTGTTTTGTCATCTCTTAATAAATGAAACTCAAAAGGATACTGTGATCGTCTAACGATACTATTATTTACCAATCGTTCTCCAACACTTTTTACAAGTTGTTGGTGTCTCTTGTCAGGATGAATACCACCATGTTGTTGCGCCATTTGTGGGCGAGATTGTAGACCTATTGATACTTCCTCTTCAGTAGTCCATTGTACACGCTGTTGTTCTCCAGTTATAGGGTTGGCCTGAGTATTTGTATAATATTTGAATGCTTGAAAACCTGCCATTAATAGACCTATTATCAACATAAATTTAAACCGGCTTGTGCCTGCTCCTCTTCCTTGCCTACTATATGGGTCACCAGTTCCTCCGTAATGTCTTCTATTTGCCATTGTCGTTGTTTTTCCTTTTTTTTAAAATATAAATTCTGAAATAATTCCAATAATTGTAAGTACAAATGCTGCTCTAATTGAATAGTCAATATCCGGAATCACTTTTGCAAAGTAACAAATTATCAATACTGGAATACTCATAATAGCTATAGCTGCTACAGTTGTCATGAGACCAAATCCAAATGATTGTAAATATGCACCTACTCCAAGACCAGAAGTACCGCCACTAAGCATAAAATACATTACAGTGGCCAACATGAATACTATTATTGCTATGCTGCTTTTGTCCATTCTAAAATCCATAAAAGTTAGTTTGTATTATTAATAAATATTAATTATCTGCAATATAAAAATATATATTAGGAATACAATAGCCTAAAGCAATCAAAGTGTAGATCTAAAATAATTCAACCAATTATAATTAGATTTTTTTACGAAAAGATCACTTAATTCTTCCAATTTCAATAATACTTGTCTTCATTTTGTTATTTGTTTGATTATGTGCCTTCAGCGTCTTACATTTGCAAAATAGTATTATTACAAATTTGATTAAAATTATTACACATGAAATTGAAGTCTTCCAATTCATTACTTATAAGTACAGTATTTATTATAGGAGCTGCATTTAGTAGATTAATTACAGTTTTGCCTAATTTTTCTGTTATAGAATCATTAGCATTATTTGGTGGTGCATATATTGTATCAAAGTATAAAGCTATTTTAATACCAGTTTTGGCACTGTTTCTAAGTGATTTGGTATTGAATAATACAATTCTTAGAGTTTTTTATCCAAATGTTGATGGGGCAGTAATTTTCCCTAGTTACCTTATATGGAGTATTATTTCTATGGTGTTTATTGTAGGGTTTGGCTCTGTTTTGTTGAAGAAAGTCAATGCACTCAGAGTGTTGGGAGGTGTATTAGGATCTACAGCTATATTTTTTATTATTTCTAATTTTGGTGTTTGGATGACAAGTTTGATGTACCCTAAAAACTTAGGTGGATTGATTGGTTGTTATGTAGCAGCAATACCATTTGTAATGAATAGTCTTATTGGGAATTTAGTTTTTGGTGCTATTTTGTTTGGAAGTTATGAACTAATTACTCGTCTCAGATCATCTGAATTGGCTAAAGAATTGGCTTAAATTTTTAGTTTTTTAATTAATGTTAAAGTAAATTTATTTTTTTTAACATTTTAAGTAGAGACTTATGACATTTTCTGTGTCTTAATAGTATCAACTTAATATAATTGCCTTTATGAAAAACATATTTTTATTTGCGTTTATAGCTTTTACACTATCATCTTTTACAAGTTTTAATTTTGAAATTGGTCAAACAATTGATAATTTTAATGGAGTAGCTGTTTATTATAACGGTTCTAACTTTAAAAACGTAGTAGGACGTAACACGACTTCTGATGGATATAACTTGGGTTTAAAATATCAATGTGTAGAATATGTAAAAAGATACTTTTATGAAGTTCACAATCATAAAATGCCAAATTCTTATGGACATGCTAAAGATTTATTTGATATAGATTTAGCTGATGTCGCTTATAATGCAGATAGAGGACTTACACAATATAGAAATACCCGATACGAAAAACCTCAAATTGGAGACATGGTTGTCTATAATGCATCGCCAGAAAATCCATTTGGACATACTGGTATAATCTGTGAAATGGGACAATATCATATTGTCATGATGCAACAAAATTTCGGAACCAAAACTAGACAAAAGCTTACTTTGGCAGAGTTTCAAGGTATATACACTATTGCCGATTATGATGTATTAGGCTGGTTAAGATTTGAAGGATAAATACCTTGTCAAAATGGCATTCATTATTTTTGTCTTGAAGAGGTTGTAATGGTGAATCTTGCAGATTGCTGTTTGATGTGTTTTTTATTCTAATTATCTTTTTTAAGAAAAATATTGATTTTTTTATTTTAATTCCCACTCGCCGTTCGGGCGTTCATGTTTTTGCCTTGATGCAAAAAACGAACCAAAAAAAATCAAGGCTTGTATAATTTCTTAACGTATATTTTTAATCAAATTGAGAAACATATTGAAACTCGCATTT
>JAZGFO010000143.1:0-12702 GCA_036479655.1 Saprospiraceae bacterium | reverse complement strand
CCATACTCTCAACCATACCATTACATATCCTGCATCCATTACACCATCACCATCTACATCAACTGTAGCATTAGCGATATCAGCACAACAGAACTTAACATATGCTCCTCCATCTGTATCAACTAGTGGACTTCCATCTTGTGGGTGTCCGTCTGCATTGTATGTTGCATTTCCTTTTACTCCACAGATATCTGAATCTCTTCTGATTTCTAGTTTCACATTAGGACTACATCCATCATAACTACCATTATCTATTGCATCTGTATAGATCTTAGCATATCCATCTTCGCTCGTCGCTGAGCTCGTTAGACTTACTACTATATTCTTCTTCACGACCACTACCGGTGGTGTTGCATCATTTACAGTTACATTAAATTCACATTTAGTACTATTTGCACAAGCGTCAATGAAAGTATATCTAATTAATGCACTAGTACCTTTGTTAATATTATAGGCGAATAAAGCCAAATCCCCATCTGCAATACTCCCCGTTTTTTCGATAAATCCGGATCCATAAATATCAAATTCAAACTCAAAGGTAGAACACAAATCCTTTAGCTTTCCTGGAATTGGCAATGCTGTACTTCCAGCACAGTCCCAAGCATCTACACTGATTGTAATATCATCTGGGCATGGATAAACAATTGGTCCTTCATTATCTAAAATCTCAATGAGTTGGCCATAGATGACTGGATTAGTCTGAGAGAAAGGGAGACATCTATTTCTTACTTTCCAAGTTCTATATATCTCATAACTCCCATCACAAATCCAGTATATTTCATCGCTGTAAGTGTGCGAAAGATTACAAAATGCACCAGCATTATCTACATTGTATCCGTTTATAGTAGGAAAACCAGTAGAGTCAGGACTTATTAATAGTTGATTAATACTTACATCTGAACAATTCAATGCATGGTCTAAACTAATATCTTGAGGCCATACAATTTGACTATTATCGTATGGTAGCACATCTATTATCTGCGTACAAGAAACTTCATGACCATCATCATCTGTTAGTATCCATACTCTCGATATAGATGCTCTTGGGTCTCCACACTTTCCATTATCAGTAAAGGTATCTTCATATTTTATTATATAAGAATTTTCACAACTTAATAATTCTAATTCACCCGTATATAACAATCCATTTTCGTCTCTTAGATTTGGATCACTATTACAATAGATCACTGTATCTTTTGGACACCTGATAGTAGGTATTTGTTTTTCTTCTATATTGAGTTGACTCCAACACGAATTACCAGTTAATGGATCGAAAACGGTAACAGTTATTGTTTGATCTACATTAGCTACTGTAATATAAGGAGATGTTGTTAATGTATCTCCATTAGGATATGTTAAGATAACTATGTAGTCTTCATAACATCTATAGTTATTTCCTTCCAAAACCATGTCAGGTAATATCTCTTCTTCACAATCAGAACCTAAAGAAAAATTGATTAAATCATTACAGGATAATTCTGTTGTCAATGGATTAAATCCTATCACTTCGATGTCGAATATACAAGAGTCTATATTACCTGCAGGATCATAAATATAGATCGTAACAGGCGTAGTACCTATCTCAAAATAAGAACAAGGTTCTATAGAATAGACTGTGTCTACTACTGAACAATTGTCAGATGTGAGCAATGGTTCATAACAAACTCTAACTCTACATTCTCCACCCGCAAGTGCTATGCTGATATCAGCAGGACAGACAACAAACGGATTTTCGATATCTAGTATCGTTACATCAAAGTCACAAGAGTCAATATTACCATCACCATCAGTTAATATATACCGTACAGTGGTAACTCCTACTTCAAAGTACTCTGTCAATGTATCAGCTTGTACTATGATACCCGGAGAAAAAGGTAGTGTAATATCGTCATTTGTCAGATATTTAAGTTCTACTGTACCCTCTTTACAATTGTCTATAATACGAGGATGTACCCATGTAAAATCTGCTCCACATTTTCCTGAATCATTGCCATAGATAGTATCCATCTGTGAATAGGCCGCTATCTCCCATAATCTAAGATTCCAATTATTAAGTTGCCCACTATTAGCCGCTACGGTATCCGCTATTTCAAATATCCATTCCCCCATTGCATTTTCACCATAGAATGCATCATTGACTAGACACAATGAATTAAAAGGAGCAAACATACCCCCTCCACCAAGTGGTGAACATGGGGCTGTACCGATAGATATTAATGTGTCACTATCTAATCCAAAATCAAAATTGTCAGTGGTGGCACAAAGACCATCAAACAAGATAACCTGCGTACCTTCTGGAGATGTAATCTTAAAAGTAAGCTCTGATATATCAGAATGTAATCCATAGATGTCAAGTAGATCTACATCGCCTATTACAAAGTCATCATCTACCGTAATTATAGACTGCAATATAGTTCCTCCTATTATCGAATTAGGTACACCAAGCTGTGTCGCTCCATTATAGATGTGCTCACCAAATTCTCCACAGAAAGGAAGCTCTTGGTCTACAATTTCTACCGTAAAACTACAGGTAATCATATTGGCATCTATACTTTGAAATGCTGTAGTAGTGCCATTGTCGGGCATGATATCTAATGCGGTATTGACTAATCCTATAGTGATAGGAGTACATACATCCGCTACTATCCAATCTACTGCCGTATTACTATCAAATGAATATTGTCTTATAATACCTCCTTTTCCATTCATAGTGGCGACATTGTCTGTCCAATCATCACTAGTCACTATAGCTACTGTGCCTTGTCCTATGGGCGCATATCCATTGACACTAACGACATCCAATACTCTACCTTTGAAACTCATAACATAAGCAGTAGCTGTACTCGTACTCATATCTACTGCACATGGCACATTGAAAAACAAACTAGCTATATCATCAGCACCATTGCCAAAATGGATTACTATGGTGGTCCCTACTCCTATGATCGTATTGTCAGGTATTGTAATTACTTCTGCTGGGATTACGCCAAGTCTTTCTATCATCAATCCACTAACATTGATACTCGCAGCGCCTAGATTGGTGATCTCGACAAAATCATCAGTAGTCAATACGGTATAAGGCTCTGGGTTCATTCCTCCATTGGTAATCCCTATCTCGTGAGTCACCTCGGTTATCAATAATAAAGGCTGATCGCTAAGTTTATAAGTCACTTCACTGATACCTGGGAGAAACTCTTCTCCACTAGCATTGATAACTCCACCTGCTACAATATCACCACTGCCTTGAGGGTGCTCTATCTGATAGGTAATGGCTATATTGTCTTGACAGTTGTCCAATACTACAGTCGGAGCGATATTCTGCACTACTGCACTACATAGCCAAGGATCCATATTTTCGAGTACATCTTCTGGACACCCAAACTGTGGCTCTTGTGTATCATTGACGATGACCCTCATCGTGCACGTTTCTTTATTACCCGATGGGTCAACAGCTTCCCATGTCATAATCGTCATTCCTACAGGAAATACGCTACCCGTAGTCATTCCTGAAGCATCGATTTGAGTCACTACTACATCTCCACAATTATCTATAGCGACAGGTACAGCAAATGTAACATTGGCGCCACAGATGCCAGTCTCAGAATTTTGAACTATGTCATCCTTCGTACAATTTGTAAATGTAGGTGCTTCTGTGTCCAATACTTCAATAATCAAATCACATGAGCTCGTATTGCCTGCAAGATCAAAAACTGTCCAAGTGACTAGCGATTCGCCAATAGGCAATTCAGAGCCTTGGAGTGTATTATCAAAAGGTCCAGTGATCAGTGTCTGGAGCGTAAATGGTCCATCGCAATTGTCTGTATATCGAGGGTCAAAATCTGTACCATACATCATATAAGTACATGTACCTGAATCTGCTATTACTTGTAGCTTATTGCCATCTGGTCCATTGTCATTGCCTATGATTTGCAGCTGCCAGTCGGTCAATACTCCGCATACTCCTAAATGTGTATTCGTAAATGTAAGTACCCAATCTCCAGCACTGCGTTCTCCATTAAATGCAGCCAAAGCATCTTGCGAAATATGCATCATGCCCGCACCTAATGGGCTGCATGCTGCTGTTGTAATATTAGCAGCTGCAGCATCATCTAACATCATATCAAAATCTGATGTAGCTGTACACAATCCATCAAACAATGTAACTAGTGTACCCTGAGGACTCGTAAGAGTCACAGTCAAGGCTCCCATATCAGGTTGTGTACCTACAAGGCTCAATATATTGAGATCTGTAATATCCATATCTGGTGCTACAATAATGGTAGCTGTGGTAACATCATTGGGCTCAATATTAAGTGGGCTATCATAAGTATATACATTGGTAGCTACTACTTCTTCACAAAATATTATCGGATCTTCGTCATCCTCTACTAATACAGTGAATGTACATTCTGTAATATTGCCTTCTAGATCTTCTACATGATATAACATGGCCGTCAAACCTAAGTCAAATATCCTAGTGATGCTCGCTCCTTCCATACCTAATAGAGCTATAGGTCCTACCACACTGCCATCAGGATAGGTGTAAGTAATAGTATATGCTGTGACCCCACAATTGTCTGTAGGTGTGGGGTGTGCCCATGTGTACTCAGCTAGGCAATCACCGATACCACCCATGCTAGTACCTATCTCTGCATCTGCTGGACAGGTAATCATTGGTGGCTCTTCATCTACTACGGTCACTATGATATCACAGCTACTCATAGCGATACCATTGCCATTGTCATCATTCTCTGTGATAGTATATGTTACTGTAGTGACTCCTACAGGAAATATAGCTCCACTCGCATCATCACTAGCACTAGTGCCTGTACCTGTCACATCTGTAGGACTCGATGTCCAAGTAACCGTATACGGACAGTTATCAAATGCAAATTCTAGTTGTATGTTGGGTACTTCCGCTTCGCATACTCCGAGGTCATTGGCTACGGTGATATCTTGTGGGCAGTTGAGCTCTGGGTTTTGGGTTTCGTTGACTTGCACGAAGAAGCTACATGTTATAGTTTGAGGTGGATTTGCATTGTTAACTGCATCATAAATTATATTATATGTTCCTGGCTCTAACAAGTCCCCAGGGCTTGGTGCTCCATTCGATCTTTGAGTCACCGTCACATTACAATCATCAACTGCCACAGGTATTGCCCAGTTTGCATATACACCACAAATATCAGGATTGGTGCCAAATACTAGTGGTGCCGTTGGGCAATTAACCCACTGTAGTGCTAGACCATCATGCACGGTAATATTTATAGTGCAAATAGCTATATTATTATTGTTGTCTTCTGCTTGATAAGTTACAGTGTAATTTCCAACTTGTTTAAAATCTCCAGGATCAGGGCCAGAAAGTTTCGTAACAGTTACATTACAATTATCCACTGCTACAGGAACAGACCAATTGATATATGTGCCACACATATCCGCATTATCGACAGTAAAATTCAATCTTTCAGTGGGGCAATTAAGAAATACAGGGTCTTCGTCATCATCATTATCACCTGGACAGTCTCCTAAAAAACTAATATCCTGACTTGTACCTCCACTTAATCCACCACTCCCATTATTTCCACCGTTTGGTCCTCCACAACCATCTGTAACAAAAGAAGTGTTTACATAGTTGGTAATGCCACCATCACATAGGCTTGCTACACGAAAATCATAACCAGTACATGACTGTAAAGATCCTGATAATTCAAATGAGACAAGAGGATGACTGGCTAATAGGGTACCCCATGAGGCATCATCTTGACTTGAATACTTTATTTGTACTCTATAACCATTGGAACTGTTTACTGGAGACCATGAAAGCAATGCACTGTCATCAGTAACACTACTACTCTGCATAAATGAAGGTGCACTGCAAACCTCTACTACGTCACCACAATTATCGTTTATCTCAAATGAATTAATACTAACGGTATTGTTCGCTGACATGAGCGGATCATATATCTTAATTTTATAATTACCAGGTGTCAATGAATTTGAACTAAAGGTGTAATTCCAGACATCCTGGGATTGAGTATTATCTATTACAAATGGATCAACTATTTCGACACAAGGACCTGGATTAATGTCAGAATCTCCAGTGGCGGAGCAAACTTCAATTCTTAGATCCTTATTGGTACCAAGTTCTCTGAAGGATATAGGAATATCGCTATTTGGGCTAAAGCAAGAACCAGAACTTAGAAATGATAAATCCTGTATTGTATTAAAACAATCAAACTCAAAATCTTGAGCAAAATTAGCTTTTCCAAATGAAGGATTTATAGTTATCAAATTAGTGATTCCAATTTCTAATCTTGATTTAAATGTCACTCCAGGTGATATTTCATCGTTTATATTTTTATACATGGTACAATGAGCATGCTTTCCTGAGATAGCTGTATTGGTTCCTGTTGCACCAATTCGTCCTAAGAGTTGACCAGGTTTGATAGGATCACCTTCTGCTACTAAAACTTCATTAAAGTGTGAAATTCTAAATGCATAATTATTATCAGTAAGTTCAATAATTATAGTATTTCCATATGGAGTATTGCCATCATCACAGACATGAGTCAAAGCACAATTAGTAGAACTAGGGCAATTTTCATATACGTAGAGAACTGTACCAGTCAAAGGAGAATATACGTTTTCGTTACAAGCACTAGTTCGTGACCAATCTTGAGAATAGTAATCACTACCTAAATGAAATCCACATCCATTGCCACATGTTACATTATATCCATTTTTAGTATCCCAGTATGAGTCTTGAAATGGCCAATAGAGGTTAAACACATCCCCATTAATACCACAACTTGATGTGGGAGGCGGTGGTGTAGGGTCTGGACAGCCTGTAGCTTCAATGTCTGATAATGAGGTACATCCTGAACCAATTATCATTACATCTAACTGCGAACTGCCTTCTACAAATTGTAGGGTATTACTTGGTCCAGGAATGACCGCATGACTTACTCCATTTACTGTAGCAGTAAATCCAGAGCCTGACCCCATAGATGTACCATCAAACACCAAACTAAAAGTATTCAAATCACAATTGATCTCAGAAATATCTAAACTCCCATCAACAAGATTACAAGTAGGGAGTGGGTCTGTGCAATTTATAATAGGTGCATTCATCGTGACCGTACAGCCAGTAATAAGATCTGTCAATACATATTCTATTTGACCAACAGAATTATCAAATGCAAAAATTATGTCATTCCCTGGGCTTGCTAGAAGATTTTGTTCTACTTCGTAAGTCATCTGGTTCGTCGCCACTACAGAATAATTGTGCGTAGGGTCACCAGAAAAACTCATCGTATAAAAAGTATTACTTATTCCATTGGTGCAATCTGGTGAGATCGTGGCTATATCAAAATTTGTTGTTGATACTTTAAATTTATATGGAGTTCTCCAACCAACATTTGGGTCTAATCCTGTTCTTAGATCATGTGTAATTCTGATATAATACACTCCAGGAAAAACATCACAAACATTTAAGTAGTTACTTTGTTGGGTATTCGATTTTGGCACAGGTAGTTCTTCTGAGATAAAACCATTGTTAGAATAAGAATCTGGGGAAGAGTTGGTTAAAATTTCAATGTATGCATCATAGTTATTGTTTGATTTAAATTCAATTTGTAATGATTTAGCATAATTTTCAATTTCTACTTTGTACCAATCACTGTCAATCTTGTAGTGAGCATTAACACTATTATTAATTATTTTATTACTATTGGTCGCTGTTTGATCAGCTCTAATTTGTGATAAACCTATATACCACTTTTCGTCTATTATTTCATGGGCAAAATAAGGAAAATCAGCCTCATCTAGTCCCCGTGCAACCTGGTCAACTAAACCAGTTTCAAGTGAATGAGCAATAGGATGAAGTATAGAAATTTCAATAAATCTTGTAAGCCTATCACTAAGTCGATTTGCAACACCATCAGAAGGTTCAGGAATACTAAGACCATTGATGAAATCATAAGTAGAACCATCCCCCCCAGTATATAACCATTGCTGCATATCATCAACTAGTCCATCACCTAAACAACCAAAGTAGTTAGTACTCGGCGCACAAATTTCATTTTGGTTACCAACAAAGTAAGTATACTTAACATCAGTAGGTAAAGGCAAGAAAGAATTATCTTTAGTTCCTTGATTAATACCTATAACATACTCTGAAGAAATCCCATTGCAGTTGACATCAGTATTATGAAACGCTAAAGGAGGTCCAGTAATTTGCCAAAAAATTGGTGATTCATCTCCTCCAAAAAGATATATTCCAGGAATTGCACCGTTTCGATTTACAGTGGTTGCCATATCACGAGAAGCTTCAGAAGCTCTATTGGGGGCTAGTACTCCAATTGGTGCAAATTGAGCAATATTTGCACCTAAATGTGGCGTACCCATCGTAAATAATTTTGCAACTTTCGATTCTCCATCGAGAGCCCATCGTTGTAAATAGTCTCTGCTTGCTAATCCGCCCATAGAATGTGCAACTAGAATTACTTTATCTTTGTTTGTTTTTTTTAGTACTTCATCAATAGCTAATTTCATTGCGTAACCTTGTTTAACAATAGCTGATTCATTAGAATAAGATTGACCTAGATCAAAAATTGAATAGTTGGTATCAAAATTTATTCTATAAAGACATGTATCCTCTACAAAAAAAGTATGCCATTTAACATCATCGATATGTTTTGTTGAAGTTTTACTTGCATTTAAATCAAAATGCAAAATTTGAGAAGTTCCATAAATTGGTTCTAAAACATCCATCATATCACTCCATGTATCTGCACTTGAATTTATTCCATGTACAAATATAATAGGATAAGGACAATCACATTCTTGAGCTATTGATTCTGAATTAAAGAATAGTACTAAAGCTATCAATACAAATAAACACTTAAATCTCATGGGGTTGTTTTTTCGGTTCTAAAAAAGTTATGTAATAATACTATTTCCAATAATATCATATAGATTAATATTGTAAACGGTCAAAAAATAACTTATTAGGTAATCAACTGGGTAATTGTGGTAATACATATATGAAAATTATAATATGTCACCCTTTTTATTTGTACTACTTTTACCGAGGATACTATTCCTACTGATCAATAATTTGAAGTTACTAGCTCCTCTTCTAGAAATTGGGAGTTTTACACCATTTTTAAGAATGATTTCTTGATTACTATTATCATAATTATCTATATGTTTAAATTGGATAATCAAGCTTTGGCTAAATGCTATAAACAAATATTGTTCTTCTAGTAGGTTTTTATAAAATGATAGGGGTCTAGGGGATACAAGTTTTTCATTTTCGGTTAAGTATAAATGACAGATCGTATCGTCACTTTTTATATATAGAATGTCTTCTATATGCCTAAAAGCAATGTGCCCTTTTAAAAGAGGAATAGCAAGTATCTCTTGGAATTTCATTTTAATTTGTTTATAATTATATGAAAGCTTCGTAATTTATGAAAGCAAACATATTTAAAAAAAGATAGAATTTATGTTAAACTTTCTGAACACCCCTTTTTTCCTTCCGAACAGCCCCTTTTTCCTTGTGAGCACTTTTTTTTGAGTGGAGTGCAATGTGATTTTTCACAAAATTGGAGAATAAACTATGAATAGATCGTGCGGATCGATCTAATATTAAGTTCTAACAAATCATAAAGTACTATGAAAATAATTATGCGACTATAGATCTTTTGAAATTAAATTAGTAGTAATTTTTCAATTAAAACTAGGGAGTGTTTTTTTGTAAAATAAAAAATCTGAAAATATTTATTATTCTAATATGATTGCTGTTTAAAAATTGCGAAATTCGCACTATGCAAGATGTCGGATATTCATACCTCGAAGAATTAAATGAAATACAAAGGGAAAGCTGTCGTAACGACAGAAGGACCTGTAATGGTAATCGCTGGTCCTGGATCGGGCAAGACAAGAGTCTTGACCTATCGGATAGCACATATTATCAATCAAGGAGTGCCGCCATGGGAGATACTCGCACTGACATTTACCAATAAGGCAGCAAGAGAGATGAAGGAGCGGATCGAAAAAGTGGTCGGTAATGGAGCACAGCGAGTATGGGCAGGTACTTTTCACTCATTATTCGCTAAGATACTGAGACGAGAAGCACATAGGATCGGATATCCCAAAAAGCAATAGGCAATGACGATATATTCCTACTTTATGACAACAATAGTATTTTCAAATCTTCTGACTATGGTGAATCTTGGGAATCGATGCCCAACTTGGAAGACTATAACTACATAAGTGATTTCTCCTTTTATAATGATCAAATAGGGATTGTCTCAAGTGGAGCAAAATTATATACTACTGTTGATGGAGCAAATACACTAACTGCGCTTCCAAATACATTTGCTACTGCATTTGTTCAAATGATTACTAATCAACAATTTGTTTGGGCATCTGTAAATGGTAATGGAACAAGAATTATGGAAACTAAAGATTTTGGACAAACCAATACTCAAATTATGAATTTTTGTCCTGAATCAACATCAATGTTCTACAATGATAATACATTATGGTTAGGACAAAAAGCTGGTCACATCAACAAAGTACTGCTTAATGATCTCCCTTCAAGCAATAATGACTCGAACTATGAAACAAGATTTACTATAGCTCCTAATCCCGTCTTATCTGGAAGATCTATTAAAATAAAGTGTGATTATGATGGAATACTAAAAGTAAAAATATACAATATATTAGGTGGCATGATTTACAAAAATGACAATTACAAATCTCACCAAGATATATTGATAAATCAAGATGTTGGATTGTATTATACCTCAATAGAATATGGAAATATACGCATGACTGAGAAAATAATTATCCAATGATATAATCATATTTTAAATTTCCTTTACCTCCTTTTACTCACTGCACAAATCATCATTTAACACTATTCTTTTTAGTGTATTCCAAATATTATTACTTCTATTTTTAGGTGAAAATCTGAAGATAATATATGACCTCTTACTTATCAAACAATCTTGTTTTTCGACACTAACATGTAATAGCAAAGGTTTTTTTGTGACAAAAGAATCATAAATATTTACAGTTCCAAAAAATTTAGTATTTCCATTTGAATCTTTTGATTTAGAAATATCAGCTTTTGTTTTGGGCAGTATTTTCCCTCTTTCCTTATTTACTGATTCCATCAAGCCATCAAAGTAGGTCTGTAGGTCTGATTCCAAAACTTTTGATGCTAATTCATCAATAAGATTAACGTCCCAAACAAAGGCATATGACCAAAATTCGGGACTATCTTCCTTTATCCATCCTTTTGGAAAGTGCGCTTCTTCAAATCCTTTATAATTTAATTCCTTTGCAAACCTAAAGGGAAAAATAAATACTTCCTTGCCCCAAGTAGTGTCTGTTTTTAATAACGACACTACATTAATTTCTTTGCCTGACAATTTCTTAAGCATCTTTTTAGCATTTTCATTATCTGGATTTAGAAGGAGTGATTTCTTATAATTTTCGATGGCTTTATTGTTTTCACCAAGTTCCTTCAGCGCCTCTGCATAACTATCATAAGAATTGTCTTTAAAAGGAAAAATTTCAGTACTTAATTTAAAAACTTCTGCTGCGTCTTCTATCTTTCCTGCATGTAGCAGTTTATATCCAGCAATAATAAGTTCTTGTTCTGAGATATAATAATTCTCGGATTCTTGATGTTTTTTATAAAATAAAATTCCTTTTTCAATACCTTCTTTTTCAATGATCTCAGACATAAATTTAGCCAGCGGTTTTAAAGGCAAATCATAAGGTTTACCGTATAATATTCCTGTTATAGCTGTAGTTATAGAAGTACGAAAGGAACTACTTGTATTACTCAATAGTATAATGGAAGCATTATTAGACGGGATTTTAGTATATAATGAACGAAAACCACCAATCGACCCACTATGACCTAAAGTTTCAACAATTTCAGATGTATTGCCTATCGGTTTCTCTCTAATTTCCCAACCATAACCATAATGTGCACTACCATCAATAATATGTTTTTTAAAAAGCAATTCCTTGTATTTTTTAGGTAGCAAGATTTCGGTATCTAATGCCTGGTTCCATAGAAACATATCTTCAACGGTAGAATATATTGCACCTGCAGCATAAGCAGTTGATTCATCAGAATGATCTTCATCAAAATAGTTTCCATACCACTTGTTATATCCTGAAGACATATTTTTTATGATTGGTCTGTGTTTGTAAAAACCAGAGCTATTCATATTCAAAGGTTTGAAAATTTTATCCTTTAATATGTCTTCATAAGGTTTTTTAGTTATCGTTTCAATAATGTAGCCCAAAAGTGTATAACCAGAATTACTGTATTCAAATCGTTCACCTGGTTTAAATTTCAATGACAAATCTGCAAAATGAAGAACCATATCTTTAGGTTTATTATATTTTTTATCATTTTTTGAAGTATTATTGTTCAATCCAGCAGTATGAGTTAGAAGGTGGTGAATTGTAATCTGTTCTCCATTTTCTTTTGGGTAGTCTGGCAAATAAGTAGAAATTGGTTTATGCAAATCCAATTTGTTTTCTGCAATCAATTGCAATATCAACATTGCTGTAAATTGTTTTGTGATAGAAGCTATCTTAAATTTTGTATTCGATTGATTTGGTATTTCCCATTCCATATTTGCAAATCCAAAGCCTTTTTTATAAATG
>JAZGFO010000142.1:0-5095 GCA_036479655.1 Saprospiraceae bacterium | reverse complement strand
TTCTGGAATACTGATTAATTCGGGTTTGTTTTTTGGTAGGTAAATACTTTTTTCCTTTTTTCTCCATTCGTGTTTCATTATTGACTTTTTCTCTTGGTTTTCGGTTTTTTTGTAATTGGGCCTAACGCTAAGCATATACAGAGGTGTGGACATACCATAGTCTTCTCCGATACTACAATCTATCAGCTTTCTATACATTTTCAATCGTAAAGATATACTTTTTTGTCCACACTTATGTTATATGCACTGTTATGTGTGGTAATTCATTGAAACTATTCGCTTTGTCTTTAAATGTAGATTTGTTTCGTAGCGAATTTCTATTGGTATGGTCTTTGCGTTGGCAGGTAGGCTCTTTTATGGACGATTTGAGGGTTGATTTGTGTGTCCGTAAATGTGCCTGACTTTGGGTGTCTTTATTATTAATCTTTGCATAATATTGTGTTACTTCAATATGAGCTATAACTTATTTTGTGTTTCAAATTCCGTTAGTATAATATTCAATGGGTTTTAAGTAAAATGTCCGAATATGTATAAGTAGAAAAGTTGAGTTTTGCTTTTTATTCTTAATTTAGATCATTTATTATCCAGTTTGTTGTATTTGTAGTTGATGATGTTTTGCTAGAATTTAACCATCCTTTCGCTAGAATTGAATTAATTGAATTTTCTACTTCGAAGGAACCTGATTCATCTATATCAAGCCAAAATCCTAGATATTCTCCGTTACTATTATTGTGAAATGTAATTCTCTTTTCAGTTTTATTTTCAACATACATAGAATGATAATCGTTTTCGCCATTTAAACGCCAGATATATGGGTAAAGTTCAATTAGTTGAATTGTTTTATTTTCGAGATTCTCAGCGGAACTTATTGTATTTATATCAAAGGTATATTGGCCCTCAGGTATAATATATTTAACGTTTTGGGAATCTCTTCTTATTAGAGACAATCCTTGTTTAGGCTTGTCTGAAATGACAATATCTTCAATTAAATTATCATTAGCATAAACCTGTATATCCTTATTTGTATTGTTATCAAATATCACTTCCGAGGTTCTACCTATTGGGCTAAAATAATATATTGGAATATCTATTCTAGCACTTGAATAATTTGCATTCAATATTGCTGAAAAATTTTCTCCTTTGCTATCTGACATTTTCCAATCAACATCTACTCTGCCTGTAGCGGAATTTTGATCTGAATACCAGTATTGAAACAATAACACTCTATAACCGTACTCTACTCCAACTTGCTTATCTACTGTCCCTGGGGCTAATGATGTAATTTTACTGCCTTCTTGATTATCAAGTACCACATCAACTGAGTATATTACTTGAATATTATTTGTAGTATCTATTTCAGGATAAGTAAATTTCAGTGTGCCAGAGGCCGTTGTTGAACTTCCATCATCCTTAATTATCCATAAGGCTCTAGAATTGGCATCGATATTTATTGAAGGAAGAACCACATCCCATTGTCTAAATTTTTCGCTCTCAGATGGATTATTTTTATCTTGTACCTTAACTTTCTCCCACACCTTTAAAGATGTAGAAAATCCTGTACTATTTATACTAATCACAAAAGAGTTATCACTTGGTGGAATTTCTTTAATCAATTTAGACTCATTGTATAATAACAAAGTCTTATTTGTTTCATTGTTAACAACAAGATTTCCAATGTTGTCTTGCTCATTACTTATTTGATTCTCTTCATCTTTCTTACAAGAATTAAACAATATCGACAATAAAACTATAATCATAATTAATGTTGAATACTTCACTACTGTATTTTCCATTCTATTATTTGGTTTTGAATAATGGTGGTATCAATACTTTCTAATGTTGCTGCACTTTGAATATCTCTTGCAGAGAATACATAGAATCCAATAGGCATTTCATATTCTTGAAATCCATTTGCAGGTATAGTTGAAATATTTTGAGATTGTGGATTAGGCGTTGCAAAGTCTTCAATTAAGTCACTTCCTACCCATATTTGCACCGGTACACTTTTTTTATTAATAGCCCTTAATTTTCCTTTTATTATTGTGCCTCCTATGACCGAACCACTGTTATAATGTGGTACTTGTAAAGTTCTATTTTTATGAGAGTCGTTAAGTACTACAAATATATCTACTTCATTTTGATTGATTTCTTCTTTTTCTATCCACCCAATCTCTTGGGACGCTTGATTATTATTTGGATCACTCAACCAATATCGATAATGAACAGTATAATTGGCATAATCAATACCTACCTGATTTTCGTATTGATCTCCTGGTTTTAAAGTAATGATTTTTGCCCCATTTTTACTATTTAATAAGATGTCTACCTGATAATCTGTTCCTCCTACATAGTTAAATGAAAGTGTACCAGAATAGATTTCATCGTTTTCATTTCTTATAAACCACCTTGCTCTATGTTCGTTTTCATCATCTTTTGAGAGAGCAATATCCCATCTTTTAAAATCGGCAACTTCAACTTCACCATTAATCACACGTCTTATTCTTAAATCTAAAGCAATTCTATTAGGGTTAGATACTTTTACTAAAAAATCTTCAGCACTATTAGGAATTATTTTAAGTATTTCGTCAGTAGAAGGACGATAAAGAGCCAATACATGTCCTGAATGATTTGCAATAACTAAATTTCCATTGTCGTCTGCATTATCAGGTGTTAATTTAGGCTCATCGTCTCTACAACTATTAGATAGAATGATTAACAATAGAATACCAATATAATTCAATATTGAAGGTGATTTAATTTTCATTTTATTAGATTTATTATTATTTGTTCTTATTAATTCATTTTCTACTCTCCCTTCACAACCCTATACCGATCTCCTCCCACTTCCACGATATAAACCCCAATATCCAATCTAGATACATCCACTGATATATCAATACCACTCAATAGCTTTTGACCTTGGATATTATATATGGAATACGTTATCTTCCTATCTCCTAAATGTAATATATTCGTTGCTGGATTTGGATATATACCTTTTATGCTTTCCTTTTCTACTAGCACAGAAACAACATCAGAATACGCATACTTACCATCCATATCAAGTTGTTTCAAGCGGTAATAATTGAGTCCTTCATCAGGTGTATCATGTGTAAATTGATATGATTGTACTGTGGTAGAATGTATAAATCCATCTATCCATCCAATATTGTTCCAGATTGTACCATCAAGTGATTGCTCTATCTCAAATCCTCTATTGTTGATTTCTGAAACCGTTTGCCATGTGAGATGGATATTATTTCCATCTTTTTTTTCATTATATCCTATTATTTCTACGGGTAATGCTGCACAAACTGTTTCTACTTCTGTTACTGAATTGCAGCCAGAAGCATTATCATGAATATCTGACGTTATTCCTGGTAATAAAAGAGCATCACAGATGGATTGTACTTCGCAGGTTGTTAATATATCGTTATTAACAATCTGAATATCACTTTGACTAGTAAATTGAGATGATATTGAATTAGGATTAATATTTCCCAAACCACTAAGACTTGTTAAAGCATCATTGTCGTAAATATATATATAACCGTTTATTGATGTAAGATTTTCTAAATCGCTTATTGATGCCAACTGATTGTTACCACTTATATTAAGAGATCCCCCTATAGTAACCACATTAGCGAGCCCAGATATATCAGTTATATTTGGTTCGTTAGATATACTCAATTGTTGAGACATAGAATACAAATTTGAGAAAATTGGTAAAGACGTTAAATTGTTTTGACCAATTGATAATCCTCCTAATTTTGATATTTGATTTATCCCTGTTATATTTTCTAAGGATGCATTTAATCCTATAGATACAAAACCAACAGAATCAAGTGAAGTGTTAAGAAAACTTATTAATTCAGGATTAAAAATAATACTCAGACCATAATTTATCCTATCGAGATTAGGAAAAGCATTAATAATATTTAAATTATCATTGAATTGGATATTTAGACTCCCCAATGTTTCAATACTATTAAAACCACTAGTAATACTAATTAAACTGTTGTTATTGTCGATATATAAAGTGCCATTATGTATTACTAGGGCATTAAAACCATTAATATCAGTCAATGAAGTATTTCCATTTAAATATATGTCCTCGCCTACATAAGTCAAGCTATTTAAACTATTAATTGAAGTTAAGTTAGGATTACTTATATCCACTCTATATTGGATTGTGGAAATGTTTTCCAAACCTATACAATCAATTATCCCATTATTATTAATTGCAAGACTTCCAGTGTTGTTATCATTATTAATTGAGGATATATTAGAGAGTCCATGAATATTTAATAGCATCGTATTATTAGAAATATTAATATTGCCAATACTATTTGTAATATTACTTATACCATCTAAATTTAACAACGAACTATTATTAATAATACTCAAGCTACCAATAATTTCAGACAATGAATTTAAACCATTCAAGGACGATAAATTAGAATTGTTGGTAATGTTTAAAAATCCACCAATAGTAAGAATTTGAGAAAACCCATTTAAATTTGTGATGTTTCCAGATACACTTTCTTGAATTCTTATTGAACCTAATATTTCAGTACACGCAGGGTAAGCAACTAAAAAATTATCTATTTGTTGCTGACTTGAAAAAAGGTTATACCCAGATAAACAAGTTTGAGCCTCTCCCGATAAATTCATGGAAAACAACAGTAATAAACTGTAAAAATATTTTAACATAGTTGGTCTTTTGTCACAAACCTACATAAGGTTTTACAAAAAAAAATCACAAACTATGCGAACAGCAAAATAACAGGGTAGAAAGAAGAAATAAGCTAGTTGAAAGATTATTTGAAAATCAAAAAAATAATACCCCCTTATCCTTTTTCAGAATAGTGAAGTTTACCATTTCTTTTTATCAGTAGGAAATTCTTGATATTTCAAAAAACCAAATACTATTATTCTTTTGGATTCGATTTTATATACAACGGTACATCCTTTATACACTAAGTCTCGAATTTCTTTATTGTTGAAATATATGGACTGTCTGAACATATATGGATTATCAGGAATTCTCTTGATTTGATCCAAAAGCTGAGATTTTAGTTTTTTAGCAGCAGGG
>JAZGFO010000141.1:0-8495 GCA_036479655.1 Saprospiraceae bacterium | reverse complement strand
AAAATTAGCTCCTTTAAAAATCAACTTTTTATAGAGATATTCCCCAGTAATACTAACGATACTAAAATTTGCACTATTTTGGTTGTGTGACGAAACCCAATCAACAACAATTCGTTCTTTACTCTTTGCAGGGTTTGGAAATACATTTAAAATACTATTCTCAGAATCAATATCTATAAATCTAATATTTGAATAATCATACCGACCATCAATATCAACAATACGCAATCGATAATAATTATTCCCTAACATAGGATTATTATCAATAAATGAATAGTCCGTTTTTATATTCCCATTGCTTTCTGCATCAACAAATCCAATAGATTCAAACAATCTATTCCTGCCACTTCTCTCAATTACAAATTTTTCAGTAGCGACCTCCACCTCAGTTGTCCATTTTAGGTTTACATTATCTCTGTTTTCCACAATTGTAAAACTTGCTAATTCGACAGGCAGTGTTTGAGCTGATTCTGGTGCTCCACTATTGATCCAATCTCTTACATGTATTATATCATCATTTGACATTGCTCCAGCTAGACCATCCATAACCTCTCCACAGCTAACAATTCCATCATTGTTTATTTTATCATACAATAAACTTTCACTTGCATTACTATAGACTACATTAATAATATCCCCACATAAATCATCCTCAACACCAGTCCCTATAAGCTCCGAATATATATCATAACGCCATGAATTGGGCTTATTGTGGCAATCATTACAACTATAATGGTCAAACATTTCAACAATATCTGAATATAGTGGAACGCAAAGTTCAGGTGCACCAAAGTTTATCCATGATTCAATTATTTCTAAATCATTAATCGGTATTTGGTGCTCTAAATAATTAGAATTTGAACAATCATCAGTATCTAAGCTAAGTTTTTTAAATAAATAACTTTTAACGGCATTTCCATGTTTAATAATCTCTTTGTCACAATCACCATTAGATAATAAATCATTATAAGAATCAAAATTCCATCCACCTTTTTTATTTCCATTGCGGTGACACGAAGCACAATTATTCTCATTCAATATTTTTGTAACATCAGTAAAAGTTGAATGTGAAACACCACTAACATCACAGCTTTGACTAACAACCAAAGAGTTGATCGAGAATAAAAAACAAAGAATTAATATAATTTTATTCATAGCTATGAAATAATTGACATGTGCAAGATACACAAATATAACTATAGTCGCAAAAAGTTTCTAATCTGGTTTAGCGACTTAGCTGCCCATAGAGTCTACAATTAGGAGTCATTGTCATGCATTGTCTTCATCTCTTTTATCTGCTAAAGTTCAATTCGTAGAAAAAGACACACATTTGTTTCCATTTCGATACCATAGATGTTTATTTTTTTTGGCTAAGACTATTAATAAAGTCTCCAAATGGTTAACTATATTCTGATTGTTTTTTCATCTATTTTTAGCATCCAGTTATTATCAAAAAAACAAGGAGTTATCTCTAAAATAAAAAAAGGCTTTCCATATTTGTATGAAAAGCCTTATATATATATATATTATTCGTATTATTAATTACCCTAAATAGTGTTTTAGTAATTTACTTCTACTTGCAGATCTTAATTTATTAATAGCTTTATCTTTAATTTGTCTAACTCTTTCTCTTGTCAAACCAAACTTATCTCCAATATCTTCAAGAGACATAGGATGCTCAACACCGATACCAAAGTACAACTTAATAACATCGCATTGACGCTCTGTCAAAGTACCTAAAGATCTTTCTATTTCTGTTCTAAGAGAAACGGTATACTCAAGACCTTGATCCGTCTTTGGAGTAGCTCTGTTTTCTAATACATCAAGTAGAGAATTATCCTCACCATCTACAAAAGGTGCGTCCATAGAAACATGTCTTGCGGCAACTCCTAAAGTGGTTTCAACTTCTTCTGTAGAAATTTCTAACAATTCTGCTAATTCTGAAGGAGAAGGTTCTCTTTCAAATTCTTGTTCTAATTCAGAGAAAGCTCTATTAATTTTATTTAACGAACCAACTTTATTAAGAGGAAGTCTTACTATCCTAGATTGTTCTGCTAATGCTTGTAAGATAGATTGTCTTATCCACCAGACTGCATAAGAAATAAATTTGAATCCTCTAGTCTCATCAAATCGTTGAGCGGCCTTAATTAAACCGAGATTTCCTTCATTAATTAAATCACTTAAAGAAAGTCCTTGATTTTGATATTGTTTCGCAACTGAAACTACAAATCTTAGATTGGCTTTAGTCAATTTTTCTAATGCCTCTTGATCACCTTGTTTTATTCTTTGAGCTAAATCTACTTCTTCCTCTGGAGTCAATAAATCTACTTTGCCAATTTCTTGAAGATACTTTTCTAAAGATTGACTTTCTCTATTAGTAATCGATTTGGTAATTTTTAGTTGTCTCATATATTTTTATATTCTTTATTATCATCTAAAAAAAGCGCAAAAGTAAGGGTATTTTTGCAATAAATCAAGAGCTAAGAAAAATAATTGTGTTATTTTTACACTAACTCAAAAGCAAAAAAAATCATACGTCTATCTAAATTAAATTTTTATAAAAAAAGTTCATTTATTTTGTAAAATGAAAAATTTATTTTTATTTGCGCCATCAGGAATTAAATTACAACTTTTTCGTTGTACAAATAGTTAAGATTAATAAAATAGAAATAATAAAATAATGGGAAGAGAGAAATTTGAAATGGAATTTATATTTAGAGCCTCTCCGGCTATATTGTATACATTCTTTACAAGTCCAGCATGCATAGTTAGATGGTTTTGCGATACTGTTGACATACAAGATGACATATTTACTTTTGAATGGGAAGGATCTGAGGAAATTGCAAAATTGGTAGACGATATAGAAGAAGAAAGAGTTAAATTTCAATGGGAAGATGCTGATGATGAAAATGAATATCTTGAATTTAAATTTTACAAATCAAAAATCACTAATGAAACTGTTGTAGAACTTGTAGATTGGTGTGATGATGATGAAGTACAAGAACAAAAAGATCTGTGGCAATCACAAATGGATAAATTAAAAGTTGAAGTAGGAGGTTAATTTCTTTGCTATTTCATAACTTAGCATCCGTTAAGTGTCTTTTTGAGTTTTATTTGTAATCGAAATATGAATAGCTTCTTTCGAATATCATTCTTGTGCAACATTTGATTTTGATTTAGCAAATAATGATTTCACAGCATATTTTTGCATAAAAGATTGGACAGCTTTCATTTTTTTGAATAAGAAATAGAGAAAACAATCAAGTTGCCAATCAACTAATACAGATTTACTTTAATCTATCCCGGTTTGTTAGGTTTGCTAATTACTTGATAGTAGTACATTCAAACATTGCTAAAAATTTTGGATCATAATCGGCACCATGTCCTGGTGTATCATCAACTGTTACCTGCCAATCGTCACTATACTTCATTCCACCGATTATAGGGTCTTCTGACATCATTAAAGGACTATCTAAGTCATGGTAGATAATATTCTCCCAAACCATATCAAAATGGACTAGGGCAGATATTCCAAGTCTTGATTCTGAAAATGAACCTACTTGACAATACACACCAGCAGCTTCAGCAATTGATGCTACTTTCATAGCATTTTCAATACCACCAGATTTACCTAATTTAATATTTATTAGATCTGCTGCATTTTCTGACAGAATCCTGTGTGCATCATGATGGTCAAAAACGGCCTCATCTGCCATTATAGGAATTGGACTTTCTGCTGTCAATCGTTTTTGATCTCTTATATTGGGTGCAGGTACCGGTTCTTCACAATGTTCTATATTAAGATCAACAATTGCATTTAACGCATAGCTTGCTTCATAATAATTCCATCCTTGATTAGCATCAATCCTTATTGGTATTTCCATTCCTATTGCAGCTCTTATTGCTTCAAGTCTTGCTACGTCATTCTTAGATGGCTTTTCTCCTAATTTTACTTTTAAGACAGGAAAACCCATTTCCTTAAACTTCACGGCCTTTTCAACCATTTTCTCTTTTGATAATAAGCTTACTGTATTGTCTGTAAATATTTCTTTGTCATTACTTCCTCCTAAAAATGCGTACAATGGCAATTCTACTAATTTTGCATTTAAATCGTATAACGCAATATCAAAAGCACATTTGATAGAAGCATTGCCAGTAATAAATTTGTCCATCATACTTACGTGTAACTTAGTATGCCTTGGATCTTTACCAATCAATAATTTTGCTATATCTTTACCTAAAGCCACTTGTCCTACCATTGTTTCTCCATGTATTGATCTAAATGGACAACACTCTCCTATTCCATACCTTCCATCCTTTAAGTATATTTTGACAACTGTATTACGTGCATGGGTTATAGCCCCTTTTGAAATTACAAATGGTTCTGTTAAAAGTAATCTTGTAGGGTAAATTTCAACTTTATGGATTGCTAACTTTTTCATCGGTGTTTGATTTTTTATATATAAAACTACAATATAAGACTTATCATTTGCATACCAAATTCCGTTTTAATATATATACGCCAATAGATTTAAAGAAAATTCTTGCTTTCCAGTGATCAATGGTTAAATTACAACTTCGAGGTATCTGTTACTTTATTTTAAAATGACAATAATCTCCAAAAGTTAGATTATTATTAGCTGCCATTTTTTTACACAATTTTAATCTAATTATTTGACGCTTTTCGATAAAAGTAAATACTATCAATAATACCTGGAATACTACTTACTACTTTGCCTTTAAGTAGTATTGTAGTCATTCACCATAACCTATATTTGGAGTCAAACTCATTTTTTATTTATATTTGTTAGGCAGCCCATTATAAAAAAAACTAATGCTGAATCTTCAACATCATACGCCAATACATTGTCCAGCCCACATTCTATAAAAGGTGACTTATTTAGATTAAAATCATGGCATTATTTTGAGCAGAAAGCATAACAATAAAACATTCATGTTCTATTTATTTAATGATTTTCTGCTATCTGACTTATTCTACGAATAATATTTCTTCATTTCATAAAATTCTCTTACACGCTCATCCACTCGGATATCTTTTGGGTGGATTGCTTTTTTTAATATGATGCCTTCAAGCGACCTACAGCGACTCAATGCAACATAGGTTTGCCCATACTCAAATGCCCCACCTGTAAGGTCAACAATCACCTTGTCAAACGTTTTTCCTTGGCTCTTATGTATAGTTATAGCCCAAGCCAATTTGATTGGATATTGTTTAAATGTTCCAACTACGTCAGAAGCAATATTTCGTGGGTTTTTCTCATCATTTTTATATTTTATGATTTCCCATTCCCACTTTTCCAATTCAAATGTTTTTGATTCGTCATATTCATCTAGGACAGATACTACAATTTTATCAGCTGCAAGATCTTGGATTATGCCAATTGTACCATTTACAAATCTTTTCTTAAGATCATTTTTTAAAAACATCACTTGTGCACCTTTTTTGAGCATCAATACAGGATCAGTTGGAAATAAACGTGGATTAAATAACCCAACAAGATTAGCAGCGTAAGAAAACGATTCTGTGTCTAATTTTCTAATGGCAGATTGATTGATATCGTCAGCGGTTTTATTTCTTCCTGTAAGCGTGATATAGTATTCATTATCTTCTGGTAATGGTACATTTCTAGAATTGAGTTCTTCTAGATCATCATAGTCAAAATGATTGAGTCTAATATTGTCTAAAAGGTTGATAAATCGACGTTCGTCTTGTCTAAAAACTTGCTGTAGCTCTATCATAGAAAACTCAAATCCACTACTCATTATGTCCGCTGAAAAAAAGTATGGACTTTCGTAATGAGTAATAAAGTGTCGCTTTTCAAAATCACTTGCTATTACTGGCGGCAATTGAAATAAGTCTCCAAAAAAAACCATTTGCACACCACCAAAAGGAGCGTTTACGTTTCTATTAACTCTTAAAAAGATATCTACATTGTCCAGCATATCAGCTCTAACCATCGAAATTTCATCAATAATGACAACATCAATTTTGCAATACATTCTCCAGTTTTTCCTTTTTGATATCTCATGACGGTTTATCATTTTTGGTGGAAATCCAAAGAAAGAATGAAGTGTTTGACCTTTGACATTTAGTGCTGCTATTCCTGTTGGAGCTAAGACGGCTATCCTTTTTTTTGAAGTTTTGCGAAATAATTTCAATAAAGTAGATTTGCCTGTTCCTGCTCTTCCTGTAATAAATAAATTATCTCTTGTATTTTCCAATTCGTCTAATACCCCTTTAAATTCTTCACTAAGTATAAAGGGCTCTTTAGATTGCATTTAAGATATATTTTAAAAACAGTTTTCCAAAAACGATAAGGTAAGATACGGACGGACTAATTACTTTTTAAAAGCTGGATCGTCTTCTGGCTTTACGTATTTATCGTTATTTTTTTTACCAAAAACAGATACTTTGACGTATCTCCCTGGATTTAACCTTAAGTCTTGTAGGAGTAATGACATGTTTTTTGAAGTCATTTCTAAATTAGTGTACAATGATTTGTCGTTCATCAGTTTAGCTAAGGTTCCGTCTCCATCACTTGCCTTTTTGATTACGCTATTAAGATCAGTCATCACTTCTTCAGTTTTCAAAATTGTAGTCTTTAACTGAGTCATTACATTTTTTGTCTCATTTACCGCTTCTGTAGATTTGGCAATTGTATTTCCTAAATTAGCATCTTTTAATTGCCGCGACACACTATTAAAATTAGTCAACATAGATGTTATTTGTTGATTATTTGCCGCAAGGTTGCTCGTGATGACATCCATGTTATTCATTGTATTCGCTAATCCTTTAGTAGATAACCTCACCAATCTATCAACAGATGCTGTCATTTCCACCAAGTTGGCCATTGTTGCTTGTAAGTCCTGAATAGTTTTGTTCATTGCCCCTTTACCATCAGCAGTACCTACACCTTCAAACGCAGTTTTTAATTCTCCTACAATAGCTGAAGTGTATTCTTTTATTTCACTAGTTGTAACCATAGAACCAATCAAACCAAGTACTTTACCTTGAAAAACATCTCCATCTACAGCACAATCAGCACCAGTACATTGCTTTTTCATTTTTATTCTCAATGCTTTACCGGCAACTATTCCATCACTCATTAATTCTATGATAGCATCTTTAGGAATTTTAAAGTCATCTTCAATTTCAAATACAACTATCATTTCTTCAAGATTATCAGGATTGATTTTAATACTCAATATTGATCCTACTTTATATCCATTAATATTTACAGGCGAAGACTTAGTCAGTTGAGTAACATCACTCAAAATTGTCTTGAAAGTAAATGATTGTGTCAATAGGTTTTTTCCCTGAAGGAAAACAAATCCCCATATAGAAACAGCAAGTATAATAAGTGTAAATGCTCCTAATTTGATTTCTTTAGACATTTTTAATTGTATTTATAATCTTCGACAATTTACTGATATTCAACTACTTAACAACTGTGATGCGTCACAATCAATTCAGAAGTAATGCAAAAATAACAAAACATATGTTATTTATTTAGTGAATGTATTTAAATATGATATATATTAAGTCTAATTTCTTATTTGTTTTTAATTAAGCGTATATTTATCTAAGACATTGATACTGCCATAATCTCTATAAAAGACGATAATCAATGTGCTTCTAACCAATTAATACCAGTATCCATACTTACTAAAATAGGTACAACCAAGCCAGGGATAGCATTTTTCATTTTATCTTCTACAATTACTTTTAAAGTTTCTAATTCAGTTTTTAAAACATCAAATACTAATTCATCATGCACCTGTAGAATCATTTTTGATTTAAAGTTTTGTTTTTTCATTTCACGATGAATATTTATCATTGCAATTTTTATCATGTCAGCTGCTGTCCCTTGTATTGGGGTATTTATTGCTATTCTTTCTGCATTACTTCTTGACAGTCCATTTCTAGAATTGATATCCCTTAGATTTCTTCTTCTACCTAATAGCGTTTTTACATATCCATTATCTCTTGCAAACTGAACAGTGTCATCCATATACTTTTTTAATCCAGGGAACTGAATAAAGTATTCTGCAATCAGCGCTGTTGCTTCAGTACGTTTTATACCTAATTGTCTTGACAGATTAGTTGCTCCAGCTCCATAAGTTATACTAAAATTCACCGTTTTGGCATTACGTCTTTGATCAGCAGTAACCTCATCATAAGGTACATCATAGACTCTTGCTGCTGTCGCTCTGTGAAAATCATTGCCATTAATAAAGGCTTCTAGCATCGCATCATCTTTACTTATCTCAGCAATAAGCCTTAATTCTATTTGAGAATAATCGGCAGCCAATAAAATATAATCTTTGTTTCTTGGCTCAAAAGCTTTCCTAATTTCTCTTCCTGCTTCATCTCTAATTGGAATATTTTGCAAATTTGGTTTATCTGAGCTTAATCGTCCTGTTGCTGCTCTTGCCTGATTAAAATTACTATGTACACGTCCAGTCTTTGGATT